>NZ_MUNE01000580.1 GCF_002154605.1 Streptomyces milbemycinicus
ATGGTTGCCTTCGCGGCCGAGCTGCAAGAGCTGGTGACCGAGGCGGCCGAACTCCCGCTGCCGCCGGAGAACCTGAGGCAGCTGCGGCAGGTGCGCGACCTCTATACCCGTCCCTCGGCCGCGAAGGCAACCATCCCGCTCGGCCCCTCCCGCCTGATCATGTCGAACATTGCGGTCGCGTCCGGCTCCGGCGAGAGTCCGCCCAGCATCTCCTGCAGCGGCATCGCGTGCGTCAGCAGGAACAGCGCGGCCCACCGCCGGTCCTCGATGGAGGCCGCGGCTCCGGTCTTCGTCGCCGGGTCCCGTACGTCCCGCAGCAGACCGTGCGCCCGCTCCCGGTCCTCGGGCGTCCCGCCCCCGACGCCGTGGCGCAGGGTGAGGGCACCGCCGAGCCATAGGGTCACCGAGGCGCGCAGCTCCGGATCGTGGTCCAACAGTCGGGAGAGCGCGTCGAGCTCGGTGACCGAGTCGTCATGGGCGCGCGAGGCCTTGGCGACCGTGCCCGGCGCCGGGAGCAATGCCCTCGCCCGTCCGATGGCCTCGCCGGCCCAGGTCCGCACCGCCTGAACGCCACCGCTCTCCCCCTCGTCCCCCACCGGCACTCCTCACGTCTCAAGGACATCAACAGACCGTCCGGCCACCTGTGATGACGGAATGTCCGTCACAACGGCGCCCGATCAGTGAGCTTTTCCGTCCCACGCCCGATCAACACCCGGAACTCACCCGGGACGCATCCGGATCGGTTCGGGGACGGTGCGCGTCGGGCTCGGGCGGGCTCGGTCGGGACACCCCCGAAGCTCCCAGATCCGCACGCATCCCGCGCCGCAGCTCCCGCAGCCGGTTCCACAGTGCGTCGATCTCCCCCTGGGCGGCATCGAGCGAGTCGCCCGGGCGGGGGACGCCGTCGTCCAGGCGCCGGAGTCGGCCGTAGAGGGTGCCGAGCGCGTGGGTGACCTCGCCGGCCAGGGCGAGTACGGGGTCGGGCAGCCGCATCTGCGCCTCCGCGTACACGTCCCGGTGCAGATCCCGGGCCTCGCTGAGGCGTTGCCGTGCCGCGCGCGGATCCTCCGTGCGGAGCAGGGCGTGCAACTGGTCGGTGAGGGCGGCCAGATACTGCCGGAGAGAGGCGTTGAGGGCGACGTAACAGGTACGCCGCGCCTCGGCTTCCCTCGCCCGCGCCCGCACTCGCTCGGTCCGCTCCTGCTCACGCTGGCGACCGCGCTCGGCCGCACGCTGGGTCAGCAGGGCCGACAGCAAGGTCCCGACCACCCCGACCACCGCCACGATCGGCGCACCCGCACCCGTGACGTCCAACGCTCTCACCCCCGTATCGCCATGTGCTTCCATCGAAGCGGTGCCGTACGCCTCCGGGGAACCCCACGACCGAGGACCGCCCGACCTTCGCCCGGGCCCCGCCCAGGTGACACATGTCGTGAGCGGCCTGTTTCAGCAGGCCTTGATTCCGTCCGCCTTGTCGTTGTTGCCCGCACCGACGCTGGCGCTGCTGGCCGGCGCTCCCGCTTCTGCCCAGAGGGTGTCCCAGTCGTCCCCGTCCCAGTTGTAGATCCGGGCCGCCCCGCCAGGCGATCTGGTTCGCGCCTCGGCTCTCGACTCTCCCGCCGAGGCCTTGGCGGCGTGGTGCGGAAAGATACGGAAGGATGCGCACATGACGACGCAGCTACGAAGAGCCCTGCCGCTGCTCCTGCTGCCGCTGGCGTTGACGCTGTCGGCGTGCGGGGAGGAGTCGGTGGACCGCTCCGAACTGGAGTCCCGGGCCCGGGCGCTGGGCACCGAACCGGAGATGGTGTACGTGACCGACGTACCCGGCTACACCCTCGCGCCGCAGTCCGTGGGCGTGATCGGCGACCACGGCTTCGGGGGCTCTTACACCAAACCCGGCGGCGGGACGATCGAACTACGGGTGGACGAGCGCGGGTCCAGCCCCGCCGGCTGCGCGGAGTCCGGCCCGGACCAGGCCCGGGGCGAGAAGCAGACATGTGAGCGGGACGGCGAGAGCTGGTATCGCGCCTCGAAGTCCGCCCATGAGTACGCGCGCGAGGAGGACGGACGAGTCATCCGGCTGAGCGCCGACCGGGAGAGCGTCACCCGCGACACCCTCCGCCAGGCCGCGGAAAGCCTCCATCAGGCCGACGACGGGGAGCTGGCCGAGGTCCTGCCAAAGGGCGCGGGCGACAGCGGCGGGCAGGTCGGCACCGAGCGCGGCGATCTGCCGAGGACCGGCGACGGCGCGCCCCAGGACCCGGCCGGTACGACCGAGGGGACCAGCGGCTGAGGGCCGGAGCTCGGGCGCTTTCATCGCCCGGCGGGCAGGGCCTCCACGTCGCCGCGCAGGGTCCGCTCCTCCGCGTCGGCCAGCCAGAAGAAGACCGGCGGCAGGCTGAGCTCGATCGCCGCCAGTGCGATCTGGAACCACTGCGGCCAGCCGTGCACGGCGAGCGAGAGCAGCCGGCCCACGCCACCCAGCAGAAAAACGCCGGCCAGCCACCGCACCGCCCGAGCCGGGATCGGACGCTGCCGCGCGGCCCAGAGCCAGGCCAGCCCGTAACCGGCGAAGACGGCCCCCATGAACCGGCCCCAGCTGTCGACTGTCGCGCCGGCGGAACCGGCGCCGGGGATCGCCGCGTTGCCGAGTGCCACGTGGAACAGGCCGATCGCCACGCAGGCCCAGCCCATCAGCTGCGCGAGTACGCGCAGAGCCCTGGCCATAATCCCTCCAAGCCGTCTTGGCGGAGCTTAGTTGACATACATCTACTACATTGGGCGCGCTAGTAGACTCATGTCAACTAAGCTTCGTTCGTGCCTCCTCGCCAGCGACTCACCCCCGCCGACCGCCGCGCCCAACTCCTCGCCGTCGGCGCACGGCTCTTCGCCGCGCACCCCTACGCCGATGTGCTGATGGAGGATGTGGCCGAACAGGCCGGCGTGTCCCGGGCCCTGCTCTACCGTCACTTCCCCAGCAAGCACGCCCTGTTCGCGGCCGTCTACCAGCAGGCGGCGGACCAACTGCTCGCCGAGACGCGGCTCGACCCTGCCGACTCCCTGGTGGAGCAGCTCATCCAGGGCATGGACGTCCATCTCGACTACTTCGTGGCGAACCGCAACGCCGTCCTCGCCGCGAACCGGGTCCTGGCGGGCGACCCGGTGATCCAGACGATCATGACGAACGAGCTGGACGCGCTCCGCGCCCGGCTGCTGGCCGTACTCCCACTCGCGGACGCCGGCGCCCGTGATGCCGTATCCGGCGTCCTGAAGAGCTGGCTGGTCTTCGTCCAGGTCCTCTGCGTCGACTGGCTCAGCCACGAGACCTGCACCCGCACCCAGTTGCGCGACATCTGCATCGGCGCGGTCCTCGGCGCCCTCCGGCCGCTGCTCACCGAGGACCCCGCCCCCGACTGGCCGCCACAAGCCGACGGGGCGAAGATCGGTACTGGACGGCACTCGAAGTGCGCGGGCTAGAATCGTTCAAATCTGTTCACAGGGGGGCCGTGTCCGACATGCTCGTTGCGCAGCGGCATGAGCTACTGGTCAGGGAGCTGGAGGCAGCCGAGGGGCTGAAGGTCACCGAACTCGCCGCGCGCCTGAACGTGTCGCGCGCCACCATCCGGCGGGATCTGCTCGAGCTGGAGGCCGAAGGGCGGGTGACCCGGGTCCGCGGAGGTGCCGTGCTCGCGACATCGCGCACCGACGGGCAGCCGTCCGAGCCGCGGCCGGTGGCCGCGCCGTCCGGCCCTCTCCGCGCCGATGCCAGGCCGGCTTCGGCGCATACGCTCGGATTGCTGGTCCCGTCGGCGCACTACTACTACCCCCGAGTCGTCGCCGGCGTGCAGGCCGTGGCCACCGAGCGCGGCGTCCGCGTCGTCATCGGCCTGAGCAACTACACGTACCCGAATGACACCCAGCAGATCGAGGAGCTGGTCGCGTCCGGCGCCACCGGGCTGCTGGTGGCCTCCGCCACGGGCCACATCCTGCCTCAGGAACCGTTCGAACGGCTTCGGGCCGGCGGGCTGCCATTCGTGCTGATGGAACGACGGCCGTACGACCGCTATGTGCCGGGCGAGTTCGTGGCCACCGATCACCAGCAGGGCGCGTTCGGTGCGGTCGGGCACTTCATGAACCTGGGGCACGAGCGGGTGGGGCTGTTCACCAACGGCAGCCCCACCGCGCCTCTGCTCCGCGAGGGGTACGAAGCGGCCGTCCGGCAGCTGGGCCTCGCCTCCGGTGCGCCGGTCCTGGACAGCGGACGCCCCACGCTGGGCCCCACGGAGGCCACCCGCCTCTACGACCGGTTCATCAAGGAGTGCCTGGCCGACGGCGCCCGGGCCGCGCTGGTGCACTCCGATCACGACGCGATCGAGCTGATGCGGCGGATGCGCTCCCAGGGCCTGCGTACGCCGGACGACATCGCGCTGATCGCCTACGACGACGAGATCGCCTCCCTGGCCGACGTGCCCCTGACCGCGGTGGCGCCGCCCAAGCACGAGATCGGCGCCCAGGCCGCGCGGCTGCTGCTGGAACGCCTCGACGCGCCCGACCCGTCAGCCGTACCCGTCCGCCAGTTGCTCATCCAGCCCCGGCTGATCGTCAGGTCCTCCTGCGGGGCCGCTGCCCGGGCCTGAACAGCGCCCATCGCCACCGCGCGGCTCAACTCGACGCCGTCTCTTGACACTTGATGCCGCCGAGCGCAGCATTATGCAGCAATCTGCAGCTCAGTGATGCGAATGTGTCGCAATGATTCACCGAGCCTCGCGATTTGACATGGACCTGCCTGCTTCGACCGTGAACGGCTGCTCGCACACGCGTCATGTCCGTCAATTACCGGAGAGAGGTACGGAAGATGGAGAAGAGACAGGAACGTGAGCAACGGCCAGGTGGTGTGCGCCGCCGAACCGTACTGCTGGGCGCCGCGGCCGGTGCCGGAACGGTGGCGCTCGGAGCCGCCGCCGCCCCCGCGCAGGCGGAGGCTCAGGCGCAGGCCGCAGCGTTCGTCCGGGGCGCTGACATCAGCTGGATGCCGCAGATGGAGGCACACGGCTACTACTGGAACAACAGCGCGGGAGTGCGGCAGGATCTGTTCGCCATCCTCAAGGGGTACGGCATCACCGCGGTCAGCCTGCGGACCTGGGTCAACCCCTCCAGCGATCCGGCCAACGGACACTGCGGCATCGAGGAGACCGCACAGCTGGCCCAGCGGGCCAAGAACGCCGGTATGCAGGTCCTCATCGGATTCCACTTCGGCGACACCTGGAACTCGGCCGGTGTGCAGAACCCGCCGGCCGCCTGGGCCGCCATGAACTACAGCCAGATGCTCGACGCCATGTACGACTACGTCTACCACTCGTGCAACGTCATCAAGTACTACGGCGTCACCCCCGCCTGGGTGAAGATCGGCAACGAAACCAACTCCGGGATCTGCAAACCGGTCGGCAGTCTCAGCCGCCCGGATCAGATGACAGGCCTGCTCAACGCCGCGTACGACATGTCCAAAAAGGTCTTCCCGAGTACCCCGGTGCTGGTGCATCTGGCCCAGCCGCAGAACCTGAGCGGCGTCCAGAATTTCCTGAACGCCTACCGGGACAACGGCGGGAAGTGGGATATCACCGGCCTTTCCTCGTATGCGCAGGGCGGCAACGTGCCCGGCGTACTGGCCAATATGCAGACCATCCAGGCCGGCTACGGCAAGCCGGTCATGCAGGTGGAGTACGGCGGGCCGGTGGGCAAACCCGCCCAGGTGCGCGATTCGCTGCGGGCGTTCATCACCGGGCTGCAGGGCTTTGGCGGCCTGGGCACCTTCTTCTGGGAACCCGAGGGCTACCCCTCATTCAACAGCTACAACAGTTCGGCCTGGGACGACAGCAGTCGGCGCCCGACGGCGGCCATGGACGGCTTCATCTGAAACGTGGAACGTTCTGGTTACACCAGGAGTTTCCTCAACCATCTGGAGCGAGCGATGAAATCCGCCTGCCGCGTGACGCCTGCCCTCCTGGTCTCGGCCGTCACATTCCTCCTGACCCCCCTCACCATCACCCCCAGCTCGGCAGCCACAAGCAACGCAGCGGCCGGAACGGTCTATTACGTCGCCCCGAACGGCAGCGACAGCGCCGCGGGAACTCAGGCGGCTCCCTGGGCCTCGATCGCCCATGCGCAGTCCGTCGTCGGGGCGGGCGACACGGTGTATTTCCGGGGCGGCACGTACTCCTACACGCATGGGATCAACAGCTGCAAGAGCCAGACGGACCGGGTCGACGCGATCACCCTGAACAAGAGTGGCAGTTCAGGTAATCAGATCCACTACTTGGCCTATCCCGGGGAAAAACCGGTCTTCAATTTCTCACGTATGACGGACGACTGCCGGATCAAGGGCTTCGATGTCACCGGCAGCTGGATCCACCTCAAGGGGCTGGAGGTCACCGGCGTCCCGCAGAACAACAATCTGAACCACGAGTCCTGGGGGATCTGGATCTCCGGGAGCAACAACACCTTTGAACAGATCAACACCCATCATCACATGGGGCCCGGCCTGTTCATTCAAAACGGAGGCGGCAACCTCGTTCTCGACTCGGATTCACACGACAACTACGACCCGAACAGCTCCGGTGGAGCCGGTGAGAACGCCGACGGATTCGGTGCGCACATCTCTGCCAACAACCCCGGGAACGTGTTCCGGGGATGTCGCGCATGGTGGAACTCCGACGACGGTTTCGACCTCATCAACGCCTATTCGTCGGTGACCATCGAGAACTCCTGGGCCTGGCGGAACGGATACATACCGGGAACCACCACCGGCTCCGGCAATGGCAACGGGTTCAAGGCGGGCGGCTACGGCGGCGACTACGACGCCGGGGCCGTCAAGCACACCGTCCGCACCTCGGTGGCCTTCGCCAACAAGGCGGCGGGCTTCTACGCCAACCACCATCCGCTCGCCAACGACTTCTTCAACAACACCAGCTACGGCAACCACCCCGGCTTCAACATGCTGGGTGTCGACTCGAGCGGCGCCGCCGTCGGCCGGGGCAACCTCCGTAACAACATCGCCTACACCGGCACCCTGACCTCGAACATGAGCGGCACCAGCGCCACGTACAACTCCTGGAACCTGGGCATCTCCCTGTCGGACGCCCAGTTCCAGAGCGTGTCGACGTCCGGCTGGGATGCGGCCCGCCAAACCGACGGCAGTCTGCCCGTACTGCGCAACCTCCGGCTCGCGGCGAACAGCACCCTGATCGACAAAGGCGTCAATGTCGGTCTGCCCTACAGCGGGCAGGCACCGGATCTCGGTGCCTTCGAAGCCTCCTGAACCTCTCGCGACGGACCTCGTCGAGCCGGAGCCTCAGCTGTTGGCCAGGGTGCGGTCCAAGAGGGGGAGCAGGCGGTCCCAGTGGCGCTGCAGCCCGGAGGCGCTGAAAGCGTCGGTGTCGGACACGGTGAAGCCGTGGACGGTGCCGGGGTAGATCTCGGAGGTGTAGCTGACACCTGCGGCATCCAGGGCCTGGTTGAGCTCGCCGAGGGCCTCGGGTGTCATATCGCCTTCGGCGTGGCCGAGGTGGACCTGGGCGGTGAGCTTGGAGAAGAGGTCGGGCCCGTCGGCGCCCACGGGGCCGTGGAATGCGGCGACGGCGGCCACCTGGCCGGGGTGGGCCGCGGCGGTGCGCATCGCCAGGAGGCCGCCTATGCAGTAGCCGGTCACCGCGACCGGTCCGGCGCCGACCTCGGGCTGGGTGGTGAGGAACCTGAGGTAGGCGTCGGCGTCGCGCAGGACACGTTCGGCGGTGTGCGCCTCGATCAAGGGCATCAGCTGTGCCATGACCGCGGGCCGGACCTCTTCTCCGATGTGCTCGGGAAGTTCGATCACCGGTGCCGGACCGTGCCGGTAGAAGAAGTTGGGGACGAGCACGTAGTACCCGTGCCCGGCCAGTTCGCGGGCCATCTCCCGCAGCACGGGCCGGATGCCGAAGCCGTCCGCGTACATCAGCACCCCAGGGTGCCGCCCGCCGCCGTCGGGGAAAGCGGCGAAAGCGTCGGCCTGACCGTCAGGGGTGGGAATCTGCAGTGTCTTGGTGGGAATGGCGGGTCTTCCTTCCGGGAGTTCGCACGACTAACGTTAGTGAAACTAACGACGTCGGCACGAGCGAACGTACATCGTTAGTCGGACTAGCGCAATCGATAGGATCGGCGCCATGACCAGAGCCGAACCCGCGGACGTGCCCGGCGACGGCGCGCCCAAGACGACGCCCGACAGACTGCGTCGACGGGCGAGCCGACTGTTGTCGCAGCTGTCCACGCGGTCGGACCGGCTGATCAACGAAGGGCTGGCCCAGGCCGACGCCCGCAAGTGGCACTACGCCGTGCTCGCCTCGCTGCAGGATCACGGGCCCGGCAGCCAGGCGACGCTGAGCAGACGCACCGGCATCTACCGCAGCGACATGGTCGGCGTACTCAACGAACTGGCCGAGCGCCACCTCGTCGAGCGGGCCCCGGACCCCGACGACCAGCGCCGCAACATCATCACGATCTCCCCCCAGGGCCGCCGCCGGCTACGCCGCCTCGACAAGATCCTGGACGATCTCCACGACGAACTGCTCGCGCCGCTGAGTCCGGCCGAACGCGACCAGTTCGTCCAGTTGCTCACCCGCTTGCTGGACTACCACACCCGGACCTCCTGACCCCGCGCAGTGGCATCCGCCATGTCCTGACTCTTGACGGGCAGTGAGGGTCACGCCAGAGTGCATTCATGCGCATTACTAATGCGCATTAACGGACCGGTGAGCGAGGGGACGCCAGGGGTGGATCAGCCGAAGAAGCGGGCGAAACCGGGGCGGAACCCGGCGTCCGCGAGCCGTACGTCACGGCCGCGGCAGGCCGAGGTGGCCGAGCTCGCCGGGGTGTCGCAGGCGACGGTGTCATTGGTCCTGTCGGCGCGCGGCGACGGCAGAGCGGCGGCGATCTCCGAGGAGACACGGCAGCGCGTCCACGAGGCGGCCCGCAGTCTCGGCTACGTGCCGGACCCGGCGGCCCGGCGGCTGGCGGCGGCCCGCAACAACCTGCTCGGCGTCTTCAGCTTCACCGCCACTTTCCCGACGGACGTACAGCACTCGTACTACCCGTTTCTGGTGGGTGTGGAGCAGGAGGCGGCCGCCCAGGGCTACGACCTGGTGCTGTTCACGGGGTCGAGCAGCGGTGGCGCGAGCGCCGTCGGACCGGAGGCGCTGAGCCGGGTGCGGCTGGCCGACGGGTGCCTCTTCCTCGGCCGGCACGTACCGCGCGCCGAACTGAAGCGGCTCGTCGCCGACGGGTTTCCGGTGGTGCATCTGGGCCGTCGCGAGGAGTTGGAGGGGCTGGCCTGGGTCGGCGCCGACTATGTCAGCGCCAGCCGTGAAGTCGTGGGCCATCTGGCCGAGTTGGGCCACCGACGGATCGTGCTCGTACGGGAGGACGACGACGCGCCCCCGTCCACGGACCGCCAGCAGGGCTTCCTCGACGGCCTGGCGGCGGCGGGCACCGCGGGCGGGCCCGGTGCGGTGCTGCGCTGCGCCGATCCGATGCGTGAGCTGACGGCACAGCGGGTGCGGACCCTGGTCGCGGACGGGGTGACCGCGTTCGTGGCCGAGGAGACGGACACGGGGGCGGCGTGGCGGGCGCTGATCACCGCCGTCCGGGAGGCCGGACTCAGCTGCCCGGGCGACGTCTCGCTGGGGCTGCTCGGGAGCCCGCCCGCCGACCTCGCTGCCCAGCCCGTGCCGATGGGGTTCGACATCCCCCGGCACCGGCTCGGCGCCGCGGCCGTCCGGCTGCTCGCCGCGCTCGTGGCGGGCGAGGAGGCGCGGGAGCCGTTGGTGGCCTGCGAGTTCCGCGCCGGCGAGACGGCGGGCCCACCCATCCAGTCACCGTAGCGAGCGACTCCAGAGCAGCGGAACGAAGTTCAGGCGCGATCACAAGGAGCACTGTGGTACCTCAGCCAGACATCCTGATCGTCGGTGGCGGCCTCGGCGGGGTCGCCGCCGCGCTCGCCGCCTGCCGAGCGGGCCGGCGCGTCGTGCTGACCGAGGAGACCGACTGGATCGGTGGACAGTTGACGGCGCAGGCGGTGCCGCCGGACGAGCACCCGTGGGTGGAGCGGTTCGGCACGACGGCGACGTACCGGGCCTTGCGCGAAGGCATCCGGGCCTACTACCGGCAGTGGTACCCGCTGCGGGGCGAAGCGCTCGGGCTCACGGAGCTCAACCCGGGCGCCGGGCGGGTCAGCAAACTGTGCCATGAGCCGCGCGTCGCGCTCGCGGTCCTGGAGGCGATGCTCGCACCGCACCGGGCGTCCGGGCTGCTGACCGTCCTGACCGAGCACCGGGCCGTCTCCGCCGAGCATGACAACGATGCCATCACCGCCGTCACCGTACGGGACCTGCGCGACGGCGCCCTGCGCACCTTCGCCGCGCCCTACGTCATCGACGCCACCGAGACCGGTGAGCTGCTGGAGTTGGCGGGTGTGGAGCATGCGAGCGGGGCCGAGGCGCATACCGAGTTCGAAGAGCCGCACGCCCCTGCCCAGGCGGAGCCCGGCAACCAGCAGGGCATCACGGTGTGCTTCGCGCTGTCGCACCACGAGGGCGAGGACCACACGGTCGACCGGCCCGAGGACTATGACTTCTGGCGCGCGTACCGCCCCGACTTCTGGCCGGGGCCGCTGCTCGGGTTCGCGGCTCCCGACCCGCGTACCCTGGAGCCTGTCCCCCGCTCGTTCGTGCCCAACCCCGAGCTGGATCCGCTGGCCGTCAGCGCGGACCAGAGCGCGGACGCCGGGGACAAGGAGCTGTGGGGTTTCCGCCGGATCCTGGCGCGCAAGCTGCACCGGCCCGGAGCCTTCGACTCGGACATCACGCTGGTCAACTGGCCGCTGAACGACTACTGGTTGAAGCCCTATATCGGCCAGGAGGCCGAAGCGCTCCGCGAGGCACGGCAGTTGTCGCTGTCCGTCCTGTACTGGCTGCAGACCGAGGCGCCGCGGGCGGACGGCGGCACCGGGTTCCAGGGCTTGCGCATCCGCCCCGATGTGACGGGCACGGCGGACGGTCTCGCCAAGGCGGCCTACGTACGCGAGTCGCGGCGTATCAAGGCGGTGACGACCGTCGTCGAGCAGGACGTGGCCATCGACGTCGTGGGACCGTACGGCACCAAGCACTACCGGGACTCGGTCGGCGTCGGGGGCTACCGCATCGATCTGCACCCCTCGACCGGCGGCGACACCTACATCGACATCGGATCGGTGCCGTTCGAGATCCCGCTGGGCGCACTGGTGCCGCGCCGGGTGCGGAATCTGCTGCCCGCCGGCAAGAACATCGGCACGACGCACATCACCAACGGCTGCTACCGCCTGCACCCCGTGGAGTGGAACGTCGGCGAGGTCGCGGGCGCGCTTGCCGCGCACTGCCTGGCCGAGGACGTGGCGCCGCACCAGGTGCAGGCGGAGGACAAGCGGTTCGAGGAGTTCGGGCGGGTGCTGGACCGGGCGGGTGTGCAAAGGCACTGGCCCGACGTCCGCGGATACTGACCGGCCCCCTTCGCCCCCCCTTCAGGAACATACGTACGTCAACGCACAAGGAGGTGCCTGACATGCCCCCTGACCGTCGCGTCCGCGTCGGAATCGACGTGGGCGGCACGTTCACGGACGCCGTGGCCGTGGATGCCGCAACACTCGAACTGGTGGGCCAGGTGAAAGTGCCCACCAGCCACCACCATGAGGACGGTGTCGCGCACGGCATCGTCCAGGCGCTCGACCATCTCCTCGAACAGGCCGGGCGCACCCCGGCCGAGGTCACGTTCCTGGCGCATGGCACAACCCAGGCCACGAACGCGCTCCTGGAAGGCGATGTGGCGAAGGTCGGGCTCATCGGGATCGGCACGGGTGCGGGTGCCGTGTTCACCCGGCGCCTCGCCGCGTTCGGGAAGCTCGAACTCGCCCCGGGCAAGCTGCTTCCGCTGGTGTACGCGCATGTGGCGGACCCGTTCGACGGCGATGCGGTGCGGGCCGCCGTGACCCGCGTACAGGAGGAGGGCGCTGAAGTCCTGGTCGCCAGCGAGCCGTTCGGGGTCGACCGGCCCGAGGGTGAGCAGGCGGTGCTCGACGCGGCGCGGCCCACGGGGCTGCCGGTCGCGGCGGCACACGAGATCACCTCGCTGTACGGGCTGCACAAGCGGACCCGTACCGCCGTGGTGAACGCGGCGATCCTGCCGCGCATGCTGGCCACGGCCGATCTCGTCGACTCCGCCATCACGAAGGCCGGGGTCACGGCGCCACTGATGGTGATGCGGTGCGACGGCGGGGTCATGTCGCTGGACGAGATGCGGCGCCGCCCGCTGCTGACGGTCCTGTCGGGGCCGGCGGCGGGTGTGGCGGGCGCGCTGATGCAGGAGCGGATCAGCGAGGGAGTGTTCCTGGAGACGGGTGGCACGTCGACGGACATCAGCGTGGTGCGACGCGGCAAGGTGGCGGTGCGGCACGCGACGATCCTCGGCAAGGCGTCGTATCTCAACGCCCTGGATGTGCGCACCGTCGGCGTCGGTGGCGGGTCCATGGTGCGTGTCTCCGGCGGGAAGGTCACGGGCGTCGGTCCACGCAGCGCGCATATCGCCGGGCTTCGCTACGCGTGTTTCGCCTCGCTCGACGAGCTGCGGGACGCGAAGGTCGCCACGGTGCGGCCGATGGACGGCGACCCCGACGACTATCTGGTCCTGGACGCGGCGGGTGGCCGGTTCGCCGTGACGATGACGTGCGCCGCGAACGCGCTCGGCCGGGTCCCCGAGGGCGACTTCGCGCGCTGCGACCCGGAGGTGGCGCGGGCGGCGCTCGCCCCGCCGGCCGCCATGCTCGGCATGGACGTGGCCGGTGCGGCCCGGGCCGTGCTGGACGCGGGGACCGCATCGGTGAGGACCGTCGTGGACGCGATGATCCGCGACTACCGGCTCGACCGGGAGACCGCCGTCCTGGTGGGCGGGGGCGGCGGAGCGGCGGCGGTGACCCCGCACCTGGCCCAGGCCGCCGGTCTGGAAGGACGCATCGCCCGGCACAACGAGGTCATCAGCCCGATCGGGGTGGCCCTCGCGCTGGTCCGCGAGCAGGTCGAGCGGATCATCCCCGGCGCCACCCAGGAGCAGATCCTCGCCGTGCGTGCCGAGGCCGAGCGCGCGGTCGTCGCGCAGGGCGCCGCGGCCGACGGCGTCGAGGTCGAGGTGACGGTCGACCCGCAGACCAGCACCGTACGGGCCGTCGCCACCGGCGCGACCGAACTGCGCACACAGGACCGAGCGCACCGCGCCGATGACGCCGAGCGGCTGCGCGTGGCCGCTGCCAGCCTCAAGGCGCAGGAGCTGCGGGTGAAGATCCTGGCCGGCACGGACGCGTACACGGTGTACGGCACGGAGGTGCGGCGCCGGCTGCGCGCAGCGCGGCGGCCGGTGCGGGTCGTGGACGCGGACGGGGTGGTGCGGCTCGGGGTGTCCGATGCGCAGGTGACGACGACGACCGTGGGCGCGGCCGGCGAGACGCTCGCCTCGCTGGTGCGGGACGCCACCTCGTATGGCGACGGCGGGGTTCGGGCGCCCGCGGTGCGCCTGCTGGTGGGCGGCCGGATCGCGGATCTGTCCGGGGTGCTGGAACCCGGGGCCCTGCTCGCGCTGGCCCGCAGCGAGTTGCGTGCGCGCGCGGCCGACGAGCCGGTGATCGCGGTCGTGGAGTCCCGCGTATGAGTGGCGACCACGGCCTCAGCCTCGGCCACGACCCGGACCTCGACCACGACCACGACCTGGACCTCGCCGTGCGGCTGCTCGCGGGGACGCCCACGCACGAGGGCCGCGATCCCCTGCTCCTGCGCCGATGGGCCGAGGCGGCCGAGGAGTTCGGACGCCGTATGACCCCCGATCCGGCGCCGGTCCGAGTGGTCGAGCGGGACGGCGGGCTCGCCGCCGGACTGCTGGCCCGGTACCGGTCGCGGCCGCCGGTGGTCGAGGTGTACGTCGACACGGTCGACCGTGCCGAACGGCTCATCACCCAGCGCGGCTGGCGGCACTGGTTCCCTGAGGGGTCGGTGCTGGCCGCGGCCCTCGCCCACGAGCAGGCACACGCCTGGCTCCATCACGCCCACGTCCGGGCCGAGTTCAAGCGGGCGCTCGGCCACACCGCGCTGCGGCTCGGGCGGCGCCGCCTGTACGCGCACGTCGCGGGCGCCGACGAACTCGCCGCGCACGCCTACGCCCGCGCCGCCTGCGGTCTGGGCCGCAGCCCCCTGCTGCTCACTGAGGCGCTGGCCGCCGCGTGTTCCGAAAGCGAGAAGTGATCGATGGGTGTCGTGATTCTGCTCCTCATGGCGGCGGGTGTCGCCGCCATGCTCACCCGCAGGCTGCCCACCGCGTTCGCGTTGGTGCTGCTCGCCGTGGCGATCGCGTTCGCCGCGGGCGCGCCGCTGACCGGAAAGAACAGCGTGCTCGACACGGTGCTCCAGGAGGGCGCGCCCGCGCTGGCGGCCACGATGATCGCGATCCTGCTCGGTTCGTGGCTCGGCAAGCTCCTGGAGGAGACCGGCATCGCGGCCACTCTGGTCCGTAAGATCGTCGAATTCGGCGGCGACCGGCCGGTGTTCGTGGCGCTCGGCGTCCTCGCGGTGTCGGCCCTCGTGGGCACGGTGACGGGGTCCGCGCCCGCGGCGATGCTCGCCGGGCTCATCGGGATCCCGGCCATGATCGCGGTGGGCATCCCGAAGGTGACGGCCGCCGGCACGATCCTCATGGGCATCGCGGTGGGTATCCCCTTCGAACTGCCGGTGTGGCAGTTCTTCTCCACGGCGTTGGAACTCCCCGTGGACACCGTGCGCGGCTTCATGCTGAAGCTGTTCCCGTTCGCGCTGGTGGCGGCGGTCGCGTACGTCCTGGTGGAGTCGCGGCGGCGGGGCGTGGAGCACACGTGGTCGCTCACATCGGTGCGGGGAGAGTCGAAGCCACGCAGCCGCCGGCAGCTGCTCGGGGACGCTCCGTGGTACGCGCTCCTCACACCGGTGGTGCCGCTCGTCCTGGCCCTCGGCTTCGAACTGGCCATCATCCCCTCACTATTGGCGGGGGTGTTGTACGCGCTGGTGACGACCACGCCACCACGCGAGATGAACCGCCGCCTGCTGCGCACGCTGTACGGCGGCTTCGAGGTGGCGGCGGCTCCGATCACACTGTTCGTGGCCATCGGCATCCTGCTCGCCGCAGTGAAGCTGCCCGGCGCCGTCGACGCGCTGGAGCCGCTGGTCAAGGCCGTCAGCCCGCAGAACGCGGTGCTGTTCGTGCTGGTCTTCACGCTCCTGGTGCCGCTGTGTCTGTACCGCGGCCCGCTGAATGTCTTCGGCCTCGGCGCCGGCATCGCGGGCGTCCTCATCGCCACCGGTATCTACCCGGCCACCGCCGTCCTCGGCATGGCCACCTCGTACAACCAGGTCTTCGGCGTCGCCGACCCGACCAGCACCCAGACGGTGTGGAGCGCCCAGTACGCGGGCGTCTCACCGCAACAGGTGATGGTGCGGACACTGCCGTACGTATGGGCCGTGGCGCTCGGCGGCCTGTGCGTCACCGCCGCGACCCAGCTGTGACGCCCTTCCGACAACAACCGACTTCAGGAGCGAGCCGACCATGCAAGAGCCACAGTCCGGCCCGGACCGTCGTATGTTCCTCCGTGCGACCGCCGCCACTGGCGCCGCGCTCACCCTCGGCGGCCTGTCGACGCAGTCCGCGTCGGCCGCGCCCGGAGGCTTCCCCGACTACACCTACGTACGGACGCTGCTGACACCGTCGCAGCTGAAGTACAACCCCACGGGCGAGATCATCTTCCCGACCGTGCGCGGCGTCTACGACAAGTTGGCGTCACCGCTCGGCCGCTACTACCTCTACTACGCGCCCCACGACGCGCCCGGCGGTATCTGCCTCGCCTACGGGAACTCGCTGGAGGGCCCGTTCACCGAGTACCCGGCGAACCCGATCGTGTCGAACAAGTGGGACTCGCACTACTCGGTCAGCCATGTCTCCTCGCCTCATGTGCTGTGGAAGGAGGACGTCAAGGAGTTCTGGCTGTACTTCCACGGCGAGAACACCACCACCCGCCTCGCCCGCTCGAAGGACGGGATCCACTTCACCTACGACAAGGTGGTCCTGAACACGTCCATGATGCCCGCCGGCACCACCGAGACGTCCTACGCCCGGGTGTTCCGGCACGACCTGCCGTCCCGCGGCGCCCGCTACGTGATGCTGTTCATGACCAACAACACCACCAACCACCGTGATATCTGCTGGGGCTGGTCCGCCGACGCCCGGACCTGGACCTTCGCCCAGACGCCGCTGGTGCGCCACTCGGACGTCGGCGCGATCAACGTCGGCGGCCCCCATCTGCTCACGCGCAACGGCTCCGCGTACGTGGTCTACAACAAGGACAAGACGAGCGGCGGCGACATCATGATCACCGAGGTGGGCAAGGACTTCTCGCTCCGTAAGCACCTCGGCGTCTTCTACGACTCCCGCTCCTCGGCACCCGAGAACGGCCGGGCCGCGGCCCCCTCCTTCGGCACGGACGGCGGAGTGCCGTACATGATCTACGAGGCGGGGGAACGGCTCAAGGGCGCGATCGCGGTGGCGCGGGGATAGCCCGCACCCACCTCATGGCCGTGCGCTGTCCCGCCAGGTTCGCCGGACAGCGCACAGCCCCCGGTCGGCGCAGTTCACCGGAGAACACCCGGCTGCCGGTAAACCCGCTCGCCTCGCCCGAGGACGTAGACTCGACGGCCGTGGCGGACACCCAGTACGAAGACCTGTTGCGGCTGGTGCTCACCTCCGGGACGGCCAAAGCCGACCGGACGGGCACCGGCACCCGAAGTGTGTTCGGGCACCAACTGCGCTACGACCTCGCGCAGGGGTTCCCGCTGATCACCACCAAAAAGGTGCACCTCAGGTCCATCGTGTACGAACTGCTGTGGTTTCTGCGAGGCGACTCGAACGTCGGCTGGCTGCGGGAACACGGCATCACCATCTGGGACGAATGGGCCGACGCGAACGGCGAGCTCGGTCCGGTTTACGGCGTACAGTGGCGTTCTTGGCCCGCTCCGGACGGCAGGCACATCGACCAGATCAGCCAGGTTCTCGACACTCTGCGCCGGGACCCGGACTCCCGCCGGATGATCGTCTCCGCCTGGAACGTCGCCGAGCTGCCCAAGATGGCTCTCGCGCCGTGTCACGCCCTCTTCCAGTTCTACGTCGCCGACGGCAAGCTCTCCTGCCAGCTGTACCAGCGCAGCGCGGACCTGTTCCTCGGCGTCCCGTTCAACATCGCCAGCTATGCCCTGCTCACGCACATGGTGGCGCAGCAGGCCGGCCTCGAACCGGGTGACTTCGTCTGGACCGGCGGCGACTGCCACATCTACGACAATCACATCAAGCAGGTCACCGAGCAGCTCTCGCGCACCCCGTTCGAGTTCCCGGGGCTGCGTCTGCGCCAAGCCGACTCGCTCTTCGCATACGCCTACGCCGATGTGGAACTGCTCGACTACCGACACCACCCGGCCATCAAAGCCCCGGTCGCGGTGTGAACGTCGGACGCGGCCCTGCTGTTGGCCGATGAGGATCTGCTGACGGATCCGGTGCTGCCGGTGCGATGGGTCCGATTGGTGACCGCCCGGCCCGTCCCGGCGCAGGCGCTCGGTTACCCGGGGGTGGCCCTGACGCCCGATCAGGCGGTGCTGCACACTCTCTTCCGCCGGCAGGAAGAGACCGTGGCAGCCTCGATACGCCGGCGCCGCCTGGAACGCTGCCACGCCGACCTCACCGACCCCCGGCTGCGGCGGCGGTCGATCAGCGCCATCGCCGCCCGGTGGGGATTCGTACGCCCGGCGGACTTCAGCCGCGCGTTCCGCGCCGCGTACGGCGTGGCGCCCAGAGAACTCCGGCAGGCGGCACTGCGCAATCCGCCGGATACGCGGCAGGCCGCGCCGGGCGACAAGTAACACTCGGGTGGGCGGTGTCGGGCGTGTTGGCGCGCGCGCCGATGCCGTCGCCGCGGCTACTCGAACCGGGCGGTGTCGCCCGCCCCTCGGCGCACGATCTCGGCTTCGCCGCTGGAGAAGTCGATGACCGTGGTCGGCTCGGTGCCGCAGTCTCCCGAGTCGACGACGGCATCCACCACGTGGTCGAGCCGGTCCTTGATCTCCCAGCCCTGCGTCATCGGCTCGTCCTCGCCGGGCAGGAGCAACGTACTGGACAGCAGTGGCTCACCGAGGTCGGCGAGCAAGGCCTGGGCAACGACATGGTCGGGGATCCGGACGCCAACCGTCTTTTTCTTCGGGTGCGGCAACTGGCGCGGTACCTCCTTCGTCGCGGGGAGGATGAAGGTGTAGCTGCCCGGCGTTGCCGCTTTGATCGCGCGGAACACGTCTTTGTCGATGTGTACGAACTGACCCAGCTGCGCGAAGTTCTGACACACCAAGGTGAAGTGGTGGCGGTCGTCGAGGTTCCGGATCGACCGGATCCGGTTGATGCCCTCACGATTGCCCATCAGGCACCCCAGCGCGAAACAGGAGTCCGTCGGATACGCGACGAGCGCGCCGGAGCGGATCCTGTCAGCCACATTGCCGATGGTGCGCTGCTGAGGATTCTCAGGATGCACGTCGAAATACTTCGCCATCCGCCGAGCCTACGTCACCGGGAGACACCCGCTGCGAGGCCACGAGGGGATGCCCGGGCGCGGTGCCCCGTGTTTTAGGGACCGGGCGGGGGCGCCACCGTGGTGATCGGTGACGCCCCGACGTCCTTGCCGGACGGGGCGCGGCCGTTACGCCACCGCTTCCCCGTCCGGTAGTTAAGGCCGACGATCCGGCACGCCTCCCGATGGCTCACACCCTGTTGCATGAGCTGAAGGTAGACACGCCGTTCCTCGGTCAATGCACGGCGTCCCCGGTTGACCGAACGGTCCCGGATCTCGAAGTCCATCGCACCCCCCAACTGGGGTGTTGCGACGACCACTGGAACTCAAGGTCAGACCGTGCGGGGGCCGCAACCGGACCAAGTGTGTCGGCGTCAGTAGCGACGCGTGGCCGTCATGACTCGCCCTTGGACATCAGCCGCCACTCGTGGTCGTCAGTGGGAGAGCACTTATAGATGCCCAGACGTGCGTCGTTGCCGCCGAAGTCGGGCTTCTCGCCCCAGACCTCCAGGCACCGCTGATCGCTGGCGTAGTTGTGGATCCAGAACGTCCGGTTGCCGCCCCGGTTCTCGACCCACCACAGCTGGTTGTCCTGGAGCGTGAGGTTGCAGTGGGTCTGGTTGAGCGCGGTCCTGCTCGGCTGGCTGCCGCGTTGGGGCAGGTCCAGGCACAGGCCGCTCTTCTTGTTCTTGATCACGACGAGATTGCGGCCGTTGGGTCCCTTGCCCTTCTGTGCCAGGACGAAGTCCCAGACCTGGTTGTCCGCGTTCCAGTCGGCAAAGCAGTCGTGCTGCAGGACCGCGCCGTCGAGTTTGCCCTTGCCCATGCCGGGCAGGTCCGCACACCGGCCGGTCGTGACGTTCTTGAGCTGGAAGTTCGTACGCTGCTCCGGGGCGAGCAAATAGGGCTTGCTGGCCGGCACCACCTTCTTTGCCCGGGGCTTCGGCTGCTCGCTGCTCGGCTCGGGCTCAGGCTCAGGCCGGGACTTCGGCTGCTCGCTGCTCGGCTCGGGCCGGGGCTTGGCCGCCGGCGAAGGGGACTTGCTCTCCTTGGTGGGGGACGGGGCGGGTGACTGGGCGGTGTACGTACCGGGGCCCTTCTCCTCGATCTTCGGGACCGTCATGCCCGAGGTGGGCTCGGGCGCCGCCTCGGTCTTGTGATCGTCGTCATCGGCCCCGAAGGCCAGGAACGGCACGGTTATCAGCAGCGCGCCCGCGATGGCGGCGGCGGCAAGCAGCGCCTTGGTGGGACGGCCCGAGGGGGGCTCGTCCTCGTCGGCCCCGGTGTCGGCGCCAGGGGGGTAATCGCCCTCGGCCGACGCCATGCCGTCGGCGGATCCGTGGCCGTCCGCGTGGCCGTCGGCCTCGGCGGGCGGTACGTCCGGGGCCGCCGGAGTGTCCGGCGCCCCGGCCTCGGACGCCGCGGTTGCCCCGGCGGACGCCGTGGCGGCCCCGGCCGCGCCCGGCGTCGCGGACTCAACGGACTCAGCACCCGGCGTCACGGACTCAACGGACTCACCAGCCGACGCGGGCTCGTTCAGCGAGGCCTTCGGCTGCTCGGCGGTGTCCGCTTCGACCGCGGCGCCTGTGGCACCGGCCGCGCCGGTCTCCGTACGCTCCGTACGCTCCGCGCCCAGCGGCGCCAACGCGGAGGGATCCGGCGTACCGGCGGTGCCCGGCAGGGTGACGGCGCGGCGCACCGCGGGCCCCTTGGGGTTCGTTGGTTCCTGACTTGGCATCATGTCTCCTTGCATCCGTTCGTGTTATCCATGCGTGGCAGCCGGCCGGTGGCGGCGCAGCGCCTCGTCCAGCCGGTCGAGTGCGGCACGGTCGTGGTCATCGAGCCGCGTGTCCTGCGGTACCGCCCCGGCGGCGGACGGGGAGGACGCGGTGGTGGGTACTTCTCGCAGCAGCACCAGCGGGGCGCCGGCGGTGTCGCGGACATCGAGCACCCGCAGCAGCGTCCCGGGGGCGAAGACGACCTCGTCCCCGCCGGATGCGGAGCCGGGGCGGCCGGTCAGCTGGCGCGTGCGGCGCCCGGTGACCGACCAGATGGCGTACTGCGCGCCGGCAGGGCGCGGCGCCCCGGCCCCCGGCGGCAGCGCACACACCGGCGCCGGATCGCGCAGCAGGGTTCCGGGGACCAGCCCGCCGTCCGCCTCGTGGGTACGGCGGCACGCCAGGCCCCGGTACGACGGCAGGCGCCGCAGCGCGGAGGCCACACAGGCGGCGTACGGCAGCAGCCGCTCGTCGCCCGTACGCATGCCGCGGGCGAGCGCGTCTTGGCTCAGCCCCGCCGCCGGGGTGTCCGGAGCATCCGGGGTGTCGAGGTCGTACGAGGTGTCCAGGTACATGTGAAGCGCGATCAGGTCGATGCGCGCCGCCTCCTGTTCCGGCCCGCGCAGCGCGGGCCGGAACAGGAGGC
>NZ_MUNE01000581.1 GCF_002154605.1 Streptomyces milbemycinicus
CCACACCCGGTTGCCGATCTGGATCGGTGCGTTCGCCGCCTCGTAGGCGATATCGCCGAGCCCACCGGCCTTACCGAACCCGCTCTGTTCCCGGCTGACGAACTGGTACCCGTTGGCTTTCGGGCTGTTGCCCGGGCCCTGGCCGGTGGTGATGTTGTGGTACCCGGTCCCTGAGGTCGCGACGTCGACGACCGGGTCGAACTCCGTGCTGACGACCCACTGCTGCTGCGGAATGTAGGCCACCGACCCCAGCGCGGTCTCCGCGTGAACTCCGTTGCCATAGAAGTCGCCCGGGAAGTACTCGACGACACTGCTGTCCTGGGTGCCACCGGTGGCGGGGGTGGCGTGGTTGGGGCAACTCCCGGTGCCTTCCCACGAGTACCCGCCGTCGGGATTGGCGCAGGCCATGTTGATGTCACCACCGGCCATGCCGTTTTCCGCGGTGTCGTTGAGCGGCCTCGGGTCCAGTCCACCCCAGCTCACGACGTCCATGAACCGGTCGCGGAAACCGAGGACCATCGAACCGTCACGGGCGAAGGCGAGGGAGGCGAGCTCCGGCTGCGGATCGATGAAGACGTTGTTCACCTTCCGCTCGTCCCACGTGGCCAGGTTGGTGTTCCACGGGTTCCAGTGGGTGGCCTGGTCGATGTCGTTGGAACCGAAGACGGAGCCGCGCTTGGCGGTGAGCGGCTGGGTCAGCACGGTGTCGAACTGTTCGCCGTCGTAGGTGTAGACGACGGCTTTCAGGTCTTCGCGCTTCTGTGTGCTCTCCGCGCTGCACACGCCACCGACGTAGAGCTTGTTGTCGTGGACCTGAAGACCGAACGGCCGCCAGTCGCCGGGGCTCGCGCAGCCCGGGTCCGGGATGCGCACCGTCTCTTCGGGTGCGGATGCGGTGGTCCCGGTCGCGTCGAAGCTGACCAGGCGCCGGGTCAGCAGGTTCACCGCGTACAGCGTCGAGCCGTCCTCCGACAGGGCCAGGCCGCCGATGCTCTCCTTGCCCGGCGCATTGGTGAACCCGGCGTCCTTGATCATGTTGGTGGCGTCGTGCGGCGTCAGCGCGGCGCCCGGCACCTTCGCGAACAGGGTCGGCGTCCCACCGTTGGTCGGCGTGGTGTAGATCGCGTTACCACCGCCCGGCCCGTACGGGGTGTACCGGCGGGCGAACGCGCCCTGGAAGATCCGCTTCTGGTACTTGTCGTAGGCCAGCGCGAACGTCGTGCCCACCTGGTCCTGCGTGTTGAGGACGGCCGGGCACGCCGTATCGGCAGGACACGTACCTCGTTTGTCCGTCCCGAACGCCACCAGTGCCCGGGTGTCCTGCGAGTCGGCAGTGTTCTGGATCGGCACGAAATACCGTGTGTCCGGCAGTGCGTAGTCGGCCGGGTTCCAGACCCCGGTGATGACCGAGTCGTCCTTACCGTCCGACACGTTTACGAAGGTCGTGAAGCTGTCGAAGTGGTTTTCCGCCGTCGAGGCCGGGGCCGCCTGAAGATACTTGTCGTACGGCGCCGGGATGATGACGTCGACGCGGTACTGACCGCCGGTCAGCTCGGTCGACTTCGAGACCACGACCTTTCCGGTGGCATCCGTGGTGCCGGAGACCCGATGGCCGTCAGGGTCCGACACCTCGACCTTCATGCCGCGCTGCGGCACGTCCATGGTCGTGTTGATCACGCCGGTGCCGAAGAAATCCCGCAGCACCTGAACTGTCAGGGCTCCGTCGCCAGTCGAAGCGCTCGCCGTCCCGGCCGTCGCGCCCATGACGCCACCCGACAGCAAGAGAACGCTTAAGCCCACTCGCGCCAGTGGGCCCGTATGCTTCCCGGCTGTCCGGCGCAATTCTCTACACACTTTTCCCACAGCCATCACACTCCCCTCATGATGTGAACCGACCACCCGCTTTTAGCCGTACATTTGCTTACCGGCTCTGGGTGACGCGTCGGCCGTGAAAAGGGCCCACCGCTGTTTCGGTGGGCCCCGTCGTTCTTGGTCGTCTTGGTCGTCTTGGCGGATGTGGCGAATTCAGGGACTCGGGAGTGCTTTCCCCAGGCCAGTCGCACTCGTCCTCGCTTCCCCACACGGAAACAGCACAAGAGTCCGAATAGTCATCCTGAACCGCCCCACCAGCGACGATACTGTAGCGGGTGGCCGCCAAGATCGGGGGGAGCAGAGGGTGAATGAGCGGAACAAGTTATCAATGCGTAGCGTGCGGCGTATGAGAACCAAACAAGGTCTCTCGCAGCGCGCGGCCGGGCGGCGCCGATGGCTGCGGCCACGCTGGGTGGCAGCCGTAATCGGCGGTGTGGCCGTCGCGGCGGTGACCACGTTTCTGGTCGCCGGCAGCGGCTCCGCCCCCACCGGCCCAAAGGAATTGACCTCGGATCAGGCGAACCGTCTGGCGGTCACGCGGTTCCTCAATTACCAGGCGGGCGGGCGCGCCGTGACGATCGACGTGCCGGGCACCGCTGGTGGGCTGACCATCACCGGATCCATCGACTTCCGCGGCAAGATCGGTTACGGCGTGGTGCACGGCACCGGGCGCGATTCGTCCAGCGACGGACTGATCGAGTGGACGGCCACCACCGTGTTCGTACACCCGATGACGGACCCCCCGGCAAAGGCACCGGCACGGCCGCCGGGATCGGGTTGGTACAACCGTCCGCTGCAGAAGTACGGCAGTTCGCTGGACAGTTCGCTGGCCATCGCGCTGAAGCTCGGCAGCGACCGGCCGGACAATGCCGAACTGCTGCCGCAGAACGGTGCCGCCTGGGTTGGCGAGGACCGGTTGGACGGCCATCAGGTGGACATCATGACCGGGCCGAGCGCCGCCCGTACCACGGGCGCCCGTACGACGTCCGGTACGGCGGGGGCGGATGCCGTGCGCTACTGGATCGGCTCGGACGGCACCATGTACCGGGTCCGGGTCGGCGTGGCTTCCGCATCGCAGCCGGTGGTCATCGATTTCGACACCCAGAAGTACGTTCCGGTCCGGCCGGTACCGGGAGCCACCCCGGCGCGGTAGCCGCCGCTCAGGACGTCAGCACCCGCGCGCCCGTGGCGAGCAGTGACACCGACGGCAGCGGGATGTCCGCCGTGTCCGGCAGCGCCGGAACGGCCGGAACAGCGGTGGCGCCCGTGGTGGTGGCCTTCGGGAACTGCGGCTGTCGCCCGGGCGCCGCCACCTCGGTGAACGGGATACCGCCAGGTGCCGTCGGCTTCGCCCATGTGCCGGACGGCGAGAGCGACCGGGCGGGACGCGGGCAGGACGCGGTTGTCGCGAGCTTGGCGGGCACCGTCGTTCGTAGCTCATTGCCGCGCAGGCAGTTGCCCCGTCCCTTGGTGGCGGTGGGGAACGTCCAGCCGACGTCAACGCTGTTGGCGGCGAAGGTGTTGTCCAGGATCCGGTTGCCGTTCGGCTGTATGTCGGCGGTTGCGGTGATCACCAGCCCGGCGTTGCTGTTGTCGGCGATTCGGTTGCGGACGAACTGGTTGGCGGTGCCGCCGTCGACCCCGATGCCGATGCCCCAGCCGCCGTCAGCCTGTTCGGGGGTGGCCGCCTGCTGGTTGGCCGCGATCAGATTGCCCGCGATGACGGCATCCTTCTGCGGCAGCAACTTCTCCTGGTGGTCGGAGTTGGTGGTGAGTCCGACCCGGTTGCCGACAAGGCGGTTACCGACCACGTACATGTCGCCGCTGGCATTGGTGCCTTCGTAACCGACCGCGTTGAGTTCGGCGATGTTGTCCCGCACCACGATGCGACAGGGCTTGCACTGTCCGACATAGATCCCCGAGTCGGCCGAGCCCGACGTGTACGAGTGCTCGATGACACCGTTCTGCGCGGAGAACGCGTAGATCCCGTACAGCCCGTTGCGGGTCGAGGTCACGTGGGAGACCAGGAATGACTTCAGGAAGGTGACGGGCTCGTCGCCGGTGTCATAGCCGCCGGACTGCCCCGGCATTCCGGCAGCCGCCTTCGCCGAACCGGTGACCAGGACCCCGTTCTGGGTGTTGTTCCGCACGGTCAGGTTCTCCACGGCTACCCCGGGAGCGGCGACGACGATGCCGTTCGGCTGCCGCAGCCGCCCGTCGATGACGACCTTGTCCCGGGACTCGCCGCGAAGAGTGATGCGAGCCGTGGATATCTTCACCGACTCGTGGTACTTGCCCGGTGCGACCAGCACGAGATCGCCGGGCCGGGCGAGCGACACCGCGGCCGAGATCGTCGGGGCGTCAGCCGGCACTTTGATCGTCACATGCTCACCGGACGGTCGCCGGCCGTCGTCCGGTCCGTCATCGTCCGCGCCGCAGCCGACCAGTACGGGTGCCAGGGTTCCGAGCACCGCGGCCATCAGGCGAAGACGGAGATGAGGCATGGCCTCATCCTGGCACGGCGCCGACGAAGTCGCAGGCGCCGATGGGGATATGGCACAGTTCACACCGTGCGCCAAGCCGACTCCCGCCCGTCCCGCCGCGCGTTTCTCGGTGCCACCGGCACTGTGACCGCCGCCGGCCTCTCCGCCGGGTGCCAATCGAGTTCCGCCCGGCCGGACCGGTCCGATGCCCCCGCGCCGACCCCTCCGGTGTCGCCAACGGGCCGGTACCAGGCGGGCATCACGCTTCCCCAACCAGCCCAGCGGAACGTGCTGGCCGTGGTGGCCGACCTCGTCGACGCCGGGTCCGTCCGTCCGTTGCTGGCCGAACTCGGCGAGGCCATCGGCAAACTCACCGCGGGGACCGACACACGACTGATGGGCCTGTCGCCGGGCGATCTGACCGTGACGATCGGGGTGGGCCCCCGGCTGGTGCGCAAGGTCGATCCTGCCCTGCCCGGTGCGAAGGACCTCCCACGGTTCTCCCGCGAGCAGATCGCCCCACGGGCACGCGGCGGCGACCTGCTGATACAGATCTGCGCCGACGACCCCTTGGTGATACCGGTCGTGGCCGCCGCGCTTCTGGAGCAGGCCGGTGAGCGGATACGCGAACGCTGGCGGCAGTCCGGAGTCCGTGGTCCGAACGTGCCGGTGGACAAGGGCCTTGCCGCACCACGCAACCTGTTCGGTTTCGTCGACGGCATCGTGGGCCCCCACACGAAGGCCGAACAACAACGCGACCTGTGGCTGGCCGGGCCGGCTCCGGTCGCCCACGGCACCCTCGCCGTATTACGACGCATGGAGCTGGACCTGCCGAGGTTCGCCAAGCTGTCCGTCGCCGAACAGGAAGCGGTCTTCGGCCGGCGCCGAGCCAGTGGCGTGCCCCTCTCCGGTGGCACCATCGCCTCGGGCCCGGACCTCGGCGCCAAAACGCCGGACGGACGCTACCTCGTCCCGGCGGACGCCCACGCCCGCAGAGCGCACGCCACCGCGGTCGGCGTCGGCCTCATGCTCCGCCGCTCCTACAGCATCGACGGACCCGCCCCCGGCCTGCTCTTCATGAGCTTCCAGAACGACATACGGACATTCACGAGCACCCTCACCCGTATGGACAATTCCGACGCCCTGCTGGACTACACGACCACGACCGCCAGCGCGACCTTCCTGATACTCCCCGGTTTCGACAAGCAACACCCGCTTGGCTCCGGGCTCTTCAGCTGAGACCGTCCGGCCTCGCCTCGTACAGCTCGTACCAGATGCACTTGCCGTCGCCGCGTGGGTCCACCCCCCACGCGTCGGCGAGCATTTCCATCAGCATCAACCCGCGCCCCGAGGACGCCAGCTCGCCCGGGCGGCGGCGGTGCGGGAGTTCGTCGCTGCCGTCGGCGACGTCCAGGCGCAGCCGTCTGGCGCCGGCCCGGCCGCTGACCTCGGCGACCAGGAGGGCGTCGCCGTCGGTGTGCACCAGGACGTTGGTGACCATCTCGGAGAGCATCAGCACCGCCGACTCCACCTGGTCGTGGTCGGTCCAGTCGTGGAGCATGTCGCGCAGCTGCTGCCGGGCCTCGGCTATGCGCTCCGGTTCGGCCTGGGCGACCGTGACGGCGGTACGCCGCACCGGGGCCGAGCCGGGGCCGACCAGGCACACCTCGGCGTCGCGCCGGATCAGCAGCAGAGCTATGTCGTCCTCACGGCGGTCCGCGAGATGGCCGGTGGTGTGGTGGGACGGCGGTCCGTGCACCGCCTGGACCAGGGCCTCGGCGAGCGCGTCGAGATCGTCGGCTTCCAGCGCGGCCAGCGCGGCGGGGGAGGCCGAACCTGCCGACGCGTCCACGGCGGCCGCGATGGACGTGGCGCACGACTCGCCCACAGTGCCCGGGGTGTCCGCGGCGCCCGGGGTGTCTGCGGCGCCCGCGGCGGCGGCGTGGTCTGCGCCATCTGTGGTCGTGTGCTCGAAGACCGCCCGGATCCGGTCCCAGCCCGACTCCACATCGTGCCCGCCGGTCTCGATCAGCCCGTCCGTGCACATCAGCAGCGTCTCGCCGGGCTCCAGCACCACCCGGGTGGTGGGGTAGTCGGTGTCCGGGTCGACACCCAGCGGCAGCCCGCCCCCGGTGGGCCGGATCATCATGGTGCCGTCGGCGAGCCGGACCGCCGGATCGGGGTGGCCCGCGCGGGCGATGTCCAGCGTGCCGGCGACCGGGTCCACCTCCATATACAGACAGGTCGCGAAGCGCGGATCGTACGGGGCATCGCCGCCGGGGCCCGGCGGCTCGGTGAGCCCGGCCAGAAAACGGGAGGCGCGGGAGAGCACCGCGTCGGGGTGGTGGCCCTCGGAGGCGTATGCGCGGACCGCGATCCTGAGCTGCCCCATGATCCCGGCGGCGCGCACATCGTGGCCCTGGACATCGCCGATGACCAGCGCGGTACGCCCCGAGGGCAGCCCGATCACGTCGTACCAGTCGCCGCCCACCTGCAGCCCGCCGCCCGTCGGCACATAGCGCGCGGCCACCGTGAGACCGGGGATGGCCGGCTTGTCGGCGGGCAGCATCGAACGCTGCAGGCCGTCCGTCAGCTCGCGCTCCGTCTCCTGGAGCGAGGCCCGCGACAGCGCCTGAGCCAGCATCCGCGCGACCGTGGTGAGCACCGAGCGCTCATCGGGCGAGAAGGACACCGAATGCGCGAAGCTCGCCATCCACGCGCCGATCGTGCGGCCCGCGACGATCAGCGGCAGAAAGGCCCAGGCCCGGTGGGCGACCGGCCGGGTGCGCGCCCATGAGCCCGGGAACCGGTCCCGGTAGTCCTCCGGGCCGGGCAGATAGACCGCCCGGCCGGTGCGGATCACCTCGGCGGCCGGGCAGTCGGCATCCAGCGGCTGAGCGGGGCAGGGGTGCTCGTCCCCCGCCAGGTTCCCGTGGCGGCCGATCAGCGAGATCCGGTCCCCCTTGACCCCGAAGACCGCAAGACCGTCCGGCGAGAAGCCCGGCATCGACAGCCCCGCCGCCACCCGCAGCACCTCGGCGGTCGAGGGCGCCTCGGCCAGCGCCCGCCCCGCGTCCAGCAGAAACGCCTCGCGGCCCCGACGCCAGTCGCCGGTGACCGAGGTCAGGGTCGCGGCGGAGGTGCCGGGCAGCGTCTCGGGCACTTCCTGGAGGGTGCCGACCAGGTCGTAGCCGTTCTCCGCGCCCCGTCTGCCGGGGTCGCCGCCGTGTATCACGGGCCGGCACCGGCTGCGCACCGTACGCAGCACCCGGCCCTTCTCGTCCACGACCCGCACCCGTGCCTCGGCGAGGGTGCCCTCGGCCACCGCGAGATTCACGATCGCCTTGGCCTCCACCCAGTCCACGGGGTGGAAGCAGGCGCGGGCGGCGGACTCGGGGAGGGTGACGGGCTCCGCGGGCAGTCCCACCAGCCGGGCCGCCTCCGCGTCATAGCTCACGGCGCCCGAGACAGTGTCCCAGCGCCAGAGGCCGGTCGCGAGGGCGGCGAGCAGATCCTCGGTGCGCATTGAGCCACCATATGGGGATATGCGGTGGCCTTACCAGTGAGGGGTGCGGCGCCGGTAGGCTTGCCGAGAAGCTTTTCGAGGGTGCGTACGCTTCCCCGACCCAACGACCGACCAAACGACTTGGATGAACGATGCATCGGTACCGGTCCCACACCTGCGGCGAGCTCCGCGCCGCTGACGTCGACACCGACGTGCGGCTCTCCGGCTGGCTGCACAATCGGCGGAACCTGGGCGGCATCCTCTTCATCGATCTTCGCGACCACTATGGCCTGGTCCAGCTGGTCGTCCGCCCCGACACCCCGGCGAACGACGCGCTGAGCTCGATCTCCAAGGAGACCGTCGTCCGCGTGGACGGCAGGGTCATCGCCCGTGGCGCGGAGAACGTCAACCCCGACCTGCCCACCGGCGAGATCGAGGTCGAGGTCACCGACGTCGAGGTGCTCGGCGGCGCCGACCCGCTGCCCTTCACCGTCTTCCCCGAGGACGGGGTCAACGAGGAGCGGCGCCTGGAGTACCGCTTCCTGGACCTGCGCCGTGAGCGTATGCACCGCAACATCATGCTGCGCTCCGCCGTGATCTCCGCGATCCGGCAGAAGATGACCGCGCAGGGCTTCAACGAGCTGGCGACCCCGATCCTGTCCGCCACCTCGCCCGAGGGCGCCCGGGACTTCCTGGTGCCCTCCCGGCTGCACGCGGGCAAGTTCTACGCGCTGCCGCAGGCCCCGCAGCAGTTCAAGCAGCTGCTGATGATCGCGGGCTTCGACCGCTACTTCCAGATCGCGCCCTGCTTCCGCGACGAGGACGCCCGCGCCGACCGCTCGCCGGGCGAGTTCTACCAGCTCGATGTCGAGATGAGCTTCGTCGAGCAGGAGGACGTCTTCCAGGTCATCGAGAAGGTGATGACCGAGCTCTTCGAGGAGTTCGGCGGTGGCCGCCATGTCACCTCGCCGTTCCCGAGGGTCCCGTTCCGCGAGGCCATGCTGAAGTACGGCTCCGACAAGCCGGACCTGCGCGCCCAGCTGGAACTGGTGGACGTCAGCCATGTCTTCGCCGACTCCGGCTTCAAGGCGTTCGCGGGCAAGCATGTGCGCGCGCTGGCCGTGCCGGACACCGCCGACCAGCCGCGGAAGTTCTTCGACCAGATGGGCGAGTTCGCGGTCGAGCAGGGCGCGAAGGGTCTTGCCTGGGTCCGGATCGGCGAGGACGCCAAGCTGACCGGGCCGATCGCGAAGTTCCTCACCGACGAGGACGTCGAGAAGCTGATCGCCGAGGTCGAGGGCAAGCCGGGCACGGCGATCTTCTTCGGCGCCGGGGAGTTCGACGAGGTCTCCAAGATCATGGGCGCGGTGCGGGTCGAGGCCGCGCGCCGGGCCGGGCACTTCGAGGAGAACGTCTTCCGCTTCTGCTGGATCGTCGACTTCCCGATGTTCGAGCGGAACGAGGACACCGGCCAGATCGAGTTCTCGCACAACCCGTTCTCCATGCCGCAGGGCGGCCTGGAGGCGCTGCGGACCAAGGACCCACTGGACATCCTGGCCTGGCAGTACGACATCGTCTGCAACGGTGTGGAGCTGTCCTCGGGCGCCATCCGGAACCATGAGCCGGATGTGATGTACCAGGCGTTCGAGATCGCGGGCTACTCGCGGGAAGAGGTGGAGCGCGAGTTCGGCGGTATGCTGCGCGCCTTCCACTTCGGCGCCCCGCCGCACGGCGGCATCGCCCCGGGCGTGGACCGCATCGTGATGCTGCTGGCCGACGAGCCGAACATCCGCGAGACCATCGCCTTCCCGCTCAACGGCAACGCGCAGGACCTGCTGATGGGCGCGCCCAGCGAGGTGGACGAGGCGCGGCTGCGGGAGCTGCACCTGTCGATCCGCAAGCCGCAGATCAAGCAGGCGGCGGAGAAGGCTGCGGACAAGGGCGGCGAGAAGGCCGGCGAGAAGGCTGGGGACAAGCCCGCGGAGAAGCCCGCGGGCGAGTGACGGAAAGTAGCTGTTCTGGGCCCCGCTTCCGCTTCCGGCGGAACGCGGGGCAACCAGGTGCCCATGCCAACGGGTTCCCTGAATGTGAATGACAATCTGAGTGTCGTATCGGTACGTGCGGCCCGGCCCGCCCGCAGGGCCGTGGCCTCCGCGGCGGCGGCCCTCGTCATCGCCGCGCTCGCCGGATGCGGGGCGTCGGCGGACGGTCCGGCCGGCGGCCCCGAGCCCAGAGCCGGCGCCACCGACGCCGCCGCCGGACAGGGGAGCGCGGCACCCGGCCCCGGCACCACGGCCCAGCGGCCCGCCCCCGCCGCGCTGAGCAAGCATCTGCCCGGGCTCGGCCCCCGTACCCTCGCCAAGGTGCCCGACAACGCCCGCCAGGTGGTGGTCGTGACCGGCGAGGGCCGCGACTCCTCCCGCGCGACCGCGGTGGTCTACCAACGGCGCAACCCCGACGGCGACCCGGACATGGCCGCGGGCGCCGACTGGCGGGCCGTCGCCACCTGGGACGCGCACAACGCCCGCAGGGGCTGGACCGACCACCACGTCACCGGCGATCTGCGCTCCCCGATCGGCGTCTTCCCCCTCACCGACGCGGGCGGCCGCCTCCCGGACCCCGGCACCCGGCTGTCGTACGAGCAGTCCAGCGGCTTCACCATCGGCGGCACCGGCTTCGAGGGCGAACCGCTCGCCGGGTCCTTCGACTACGTCGTGGCCATCAACTACAACCGCAAGGCGGGCACCTCCCCGCGCGACTGGACCAGGCCACTGGGCCAGAAGCGGGGCGGCGGCATCTGGTTCCATGTGGACCACGGCGGGCCCACACAGGGCTGCGTCAGCATCTCCAAGAAGCACATGAAGAAGCTGCTGCTCATCCTGGACCCGGAGCGGCACCCCGTCGTGGTGATGGGCGACGCGGCCTCGCTGGCCCGCTGACCGGGGTTCCCTTTGGGGCACACCGTTTTCACAGCTTCCTGAGATGCCCCTGCCAGGTTGCGCTTCTAGCGTCCCCTGCCATGACTGAGGACTTCAGCGAAGCCCGGAACGAAGCCCGGAACGACGACGCCCGGCACACGGGCCCCGCGCACAAGCGCGATATGAGCAGACGCCGGATGATCGTCGCGGGTGGCGCGGCGGT
>NZ_MUNE01000582.1 GCF_002154605.1 Streptomyces milbemycinicus
GCCCCCAGGGCCCCCAGGACCCCGACGCCCAGGACGCCGCCGCGAGCGTGACGGCATGACCATCGACTGGGACTGGTTTCCCGACCACCGCGACGACCTCGTCCGGCTCACCGTCGACCATCTGTCGACCGCCATCCCCTCCGTACTCTTCGGGCTGCTGATCGCGCTGCCGCTGGCCGTGGTCGCGCACCGGGTACGGCCGCTGCGGGGGCTGCTGCTGGGGCTGTCCAACGTCCTGTTCACCATCCCGTCCATCGCGATCTTCGTGCTGCTGCTCCCGGTCACCGGTCTCACCCGCACCACCGCGATCACCGGTCTGACCATCTACACGCTGGTCGTGCTGCTCCGGAACACCGTCGAGGGCCTGGACAGCGTCCCCACCAAGGTCCGCGAGGCGTCCAAGGCCATGGGCACCCGCCCGCTGCGCACCCTGCTCACCGTTGAGCTGCCGCTCGCCTTCCCGGTGATCATGGCGGGCGTCCGGGTCGCCACCGTCATGGCGATCTCGCTGGTCAGCGTGGCCAGCTACATCGGATACGGCGGCCTCGGCCAGCTCTTCACCGACGGCTTCCAGCGCAACTACCCCACCCCCGTCGTCGCCGGAGTCGCCCTGTCCCTGCTGCTCGCGCTGGTCGCCGACGCCGTACTGGTGACCGTCCAGTGGCTGTGCACCCCGTGGCTGAGGAGGCGTGCCTGACATGATCGAGCTGCTGAAGAACCTCGTCCACTGGCTCACCAGCGGATCCCAGTGGTCCGGCCCCGAAGGCATCGCCACCCGCCTCCTGGAACACACCCAGTACTCGCTTCTGGCCACCCTCGTCGCCACCCTCATCGCCCTCCCCATCGGCCTGCTCATCGGCCACACCGGCCGCGGCGCCTTCCTCGCCATCAACCTCGCCGGCTTCGGGCGCGCGCTGCCGACGGTTGGCCTGGTCACCCTGGTCTTCCTGGCCAGCGGGCTGAGCATGTGGCCGGTGTACATCTCGCTGGTCGCCCTCGCGGTGCCGGTCATCGTCACCAACACCTACGCGGGCATGGCCGCCGTCGACCCCGAGGTCAAGGACGCCGCGCGAGGGCAGGGCATGCGGGCCCACCAGGTCCTGTTCCAGATCGAGCTCCCCCTCGCGCTCCCCCTGATCATGACCGGACTGCGGCTGGCCGCCGTGCAGGTGGTGGCGACCGCCACCATCGCCGCGTACGTCAGCTTCGGCGGGCTCGGCCGGTACGTCTTCGACGGGCTCGCCCAGCGCGACCTGGTGCAGGTGCTGGGCGGGGCGGTGCTGGTCGCCGTACTGGCCATCGCCCTCGACCTGGCGCTGGCCGGAGTGCAGCGCCTGCTGTTCCGCAACCGCCCCGCGCCCTCGCACGCCCACTCGCACTGAGGAGTAGTCCCGCATGACCCCCATGAACCCCCGGGCCTCCCTGGACCCCCGGGCCTCCCGGACTCCCCGCCCCAGCCGCAGGGCCCTGCTCGGCGGCCTCCTCGGCGCCGCCGCCCTCCCCACCCTCGCCGCCTGCGGCGGCGTCACCTCGCTCGACGGAGGCTCCGGCGGTGGCGGCTCCGGCGGCGGCAGCAGCTCGGGCGGCCTGGTCATCGGCACCGCCAACTTCACCGAGAACCAGATCCTCGGCTACCTCTACGCCGAGGCGCTGCGCGGCGCCGGCGTCAAGGCGAGCGTCCGCCCCAACCTCGGCTCCCGCGAGATCGTCATCCCCGCCCTCCAGCAGGGCGATATCGACCTGCTCCCCGAATACCAGGGCAACCTGCTGCTGCACTTCGACGACACCGCGAAGCAGACGGAGGCCGGCGATCTGCAGAACGCCCTGGCCGTCGCCCTCCCCGCCGCCCTGGAAGCCCTCCCCTACGCCGCCGCCGAGGACAAGGACGTCTTCGCCGTCACCAAGGAGACGGCCGACAAGCACGGGCTGCGCAGCCTCGCCGACCTCCACAAGCTCGACGGCAAGCTGGTCTTCGGCGGCCCGGCGGAGGACAAGAAGCGGGTCGTCGGCCTGGTCGGCCTGAAGGACGTCTACGGCACCACCTTCAAGGAGTTCAAGTCGCTGGACGCCTCCGGCCCGCTGGTCAAGGGCGCGCTGAAGAAGGGCGACGTCGACGTCGCCAACCTCTTCAGCACCGACCCCGACATCCAGGCCAACGGCTGGATCATGCTCGCCGACCCCAAGCAGCTCATCCCCGCCCAGCACATCGTCCCCGTCATCCGCAGCGCCAAGGCCGACGCCAAGGTCCGCAGGGCCCTGGCCCGGCTGGGCGGCGCGCTCACCACGCAGGAGCTGGCCAAGCTGAACAAGCTGGTCGACGTGGAGAAGAAGGACCCCGACGAGGTGGCGGCGGACTGGGCGAAGCGGAACGGCCTCGCCAAGCGATAGCGCCGCGCCGGAGGGCAACGCGGCCCGGGCGGGGCCGCGCTGCCCTCATCGCCCTTCAGGCCGGGATCAGGCCGGGGGCAGCAGCTTCTTCTGGGGCTTCCCCATGGCGTTGCGCGGCAGCGCCTCCAGGAAGCGGACCTTGCGGGGGCGCTTGTGGACGGAGAGCTGCCCGGCCACATAGTCGATGAGCTCCGCCTCGCTCACCCCATCGGCGACCACATACGCCACGATCTGCTGGCCCAGGTCCTCGTGCGGGGCGCCGACGACCGCCGCCTCGCGCACCGCCGGGTGGTCCAGCAGCGCGTTCTCGACCTCGCCCGCGCCGATGCGGTAGCCACCGGACTTGATCAGGTCGGTGGAGGCCCGGCCGACGATGCGGTGGAACCCGTCGGGCTCGACGGCGGCGATATCGCCGGTGCGGAACCAGCCGTCCTCGGTGTACGAACCCGCGGTCGCCTCGGGGCGGTTGAGGTACCCGTCGAACAGGGTCGGGCCGGTGAGCTGCAACTCGCCGATCTCCGCGCCCTCCTCGGCGGCGACGCGGGTACGGATGCCCGACAGCGGGGTGCCGACGTAGCCGGGGCGGCGCTCGCCGTCCGCGCGGGTGCTGATGGTGATCAGCGTCTCGGTCATGCCGTAGCGCTCGACGGGCCGGTGCCCGGTCAGCTGCTCCAGATCGCGGAAGACCGGCGCGGGCAGCGGGGCGCTGCCGGACACCAGCAACCGGGCGCCGGACAGGGCGCGGGCCGCGTCGGGGTCCTGGACGACCCGGTGCCAGACCGTCGGCACGCCGAAGTACAGGCTGCCGCCCGCCGCCGCGTACGCCGCGGGGGTCGGCCGGCCGGTGTGCACAAGGCGGCTGCCCACCCGCAGCGCGCCCAGCACCCCGAGCACCAGCCCGTGCACATGGAACAGCGGCAGACCGTGGACCAGCGTGTCCTCCGCCGTCCAGGCCCAGGCCCCGGCCAGCGCGTCCAGGTCGGCGGCGACCGCGCCCCGGGAGATCAGGGCGCCCTTGGGCGCGCCGGTGGTGCCGGAGGTGTAGAGGACGAACGCCGTCGACTCCGGGTCCGGCTCCGGCCCGCTCCACGCCGCGCGCTCGGCCAGATCCACCGGAACGGTCTCGACGGGACCGGCCTCTTCCTCCGTCGGTGAACCCGTCAGTGAACCCGTCAGCAGCAGCGCGGCCTTGGAGTCCCGGAGGATGTGGTCCCGTTCCGCGGGTCCTGAGTCCGGCGGTACGGGCACCACGGGCACCCCGGCGAGCAGCGCGCCCACCACGGCCGTCACCGTCTCCGCCGTCGGGCTCGCCCGTACGGCGACGACCGGCGCCCCGGCGATCCGGGCCGCGACCGCGCCCGCGGCGCCGAGCAGTTCCTCGCGGGAGCAGGCACGGCCGCCCACGGTGAGCGCGTCGGGGCGGTCGCCTCCCGGCTCGGCGAGGGACGTAAGCAGAGGTGCGGACACGGACTGGCTCCTTCCACAGCGGGCCAGGAGGTACAGGTACCTGTCCCCCCACGCGATTCGGGGGGCTAGCCCTACCGACAATGCGTCCCTGTGACCGTACCGTCGGAGCATGGACAGCCGGGACGCCGATCTCAAGCGCGAACTCGACGCGACCCTCCAGACCCGCAAGGAGCTGGGGGCCGAGTACGAGACGGAGCTGGTCGACTCCTTCATGGAGAAGGTCGAGCAGCGGTTCAACGACACCGCGGACCGCCATGTCCGGCGGCAGCTGGCCGAGCAGCAGATGGCCGCCGCCCGCGGCACCCGCCCCCATGCGACGGGCCGGCCCGCGCAGGGCCAGGGGCTCGGGTTCGGCGAGCGCTTCGCCTTCGTCGCCACCTCGCTCGTGCTGGCCATCCCGCTCTCCGCGATCGCCGCGGTCAATGCGGGGCTGTACGGACTGGTGGTCACCTGGGCCGGCATCGTCGCGGTCAACGCGGTGCATGCGTCCGGAGGGTTCGGCTGGCTGCGCCGCCTGCGCCGCGAGAAGTCGACGAGCGAGTGGGATGGCGAGTGAGCCGAAGGGGCGCGACCCTGTCGACAGGGGCTGAGGCGCCCCGGAGGCGAGCCGAGCAAAAAAAAGGGGGGGTGAGTCTAAGCGCGGGAACCGCCGCACCCCGGTGTGAGCACCGAGGGCGGGACGACGGCGGTCCCCGCGAGGGACGCGGGCCGGGTCAGGGCCTGGCTGCCACGTCCAGGGCGACCATGGAGGTCCGGGAGCCGCTCCGGAGGTCCTTGTCGCCGCTTTCGGGTGTCGGTGTCGTCCTTTCCGACACCCACTAATCTGCCGGAGCTGTGTTAAGCCCGTGCTGCGAGCGCGTGACACCCGCGTACCACTTACCGGAAGGTCGTACGACCTTTTCCGCGGCGGGAGTTGCGCCCCGAAGCGGCGGCTAGCGCTGACCCTTCGCCAGGTACGCCAGCAGGTCCTGCCGGCTCACCACCCCGGTCGGCTTCCCTTCCACCAGCACGATGGCCGCGTCCGCCCCGCCCAGCACCGTCATCAGGTCCTCGACCGGCTCGCCCGAGCCGACGTGCGGCAGCGGCGGGCTCATGTGCTTCTCCAGCGGGTCGGTCAGCGCGGCGCGCTGTGCGAACAGCGCGTCCAGCAGCTCGCGTTCCACCACGGAGCCGATGACCTCGGCGGCCATCACATCCGGGTGCCCGGCGCCCGGCTTGACGATGGGCATCTGCGAGACGCCGTACTCCCGCAGCACCTCGATCGCCTGACCGACCGTCTCGTCCGGGTGCATATGGACCAGCGAGGGCAGCCCGCCCTCCTTGCCCTGGAGCACATCGCCGACGCGCACCGCCGGGCCCTCCTCCTCCAGGAAGCCGTAGTCCGCCATCCACTCATCGTTGAAAATTTTAGAAAGGTAGCCGCGGCCGCTGTCGGGGAGCAGCACGACCACCACATCGTCGGGGCCGAGCTCCTCGGCCACCCGCAGCGCCGCGACCACGGCCATCCCGCACGATCCGCCGACCAGCAGCCCTTCCTCGCGGGCGAGCCGCCGGGTCATCTGGAAGGCGTCCTTGTCGGAGACCGCGACGATCCCGTTGGCGACGGTCCGGTCGTAGGCCGTCGGCCAGAAGTCCTCGCCGACGCCCTCGATCAGATACGGGCGGCCGCTGCCGCCGGAGTACACCGAGCCCTCGGGGTCGGCGCCGATGACCTGGACCCGGCCGTCGCTGACCTCCTTGAGGTAGCGGCCGGTGCCGCTGATCGTGCCGCCGGTGCCGACGCCCGCCACGAAGTGGGTGATCTTCCCCTCCGTCTGCTCCCACAGCTCGGGGCCGGTCGTCTCGTAGTGCGAGCGCGGGTTGTCGGGGTTGCTGTACTGGTCGGGCTTCCAGGCGCCCGGGGTCTCGCGCACCAGGCGGTCCGAGACGTTGTAGTACGAGTCGGGGTGCTCGGGGTCCACGGCCGTGGGGCAGACCACGACCTCGGCGCCGTACGCCCGCAGCACATTGATCTTGTCGGTGGACACCTTGTCGGGGCAGACGAAGATGCACTTGTAGCCCTTGCGCTGGGCGACCATGGCCAGGCCGACGCCGGTGTTGCCGGAGGTCGGCTCGACGATCGTGCCGCCCGGCTGCAGCGCGCCGGAGCGCTCGGCGGACTCGATCATCCGTACGGCGATGCGGTCCTTCACCGAGCCGCCCGGGTTGAAGTACTCGACCTTGGCCAGAACGGTCGCCCGGATGCCCTCGGTGACGCTGTTGAGCTTTACCAGCGGGGTGTTGCCGACCAGCTCAATCATCGAATCGTAGTACTGCACACCTGCTCCAGGTCCGATATCAGCGGGATCTCCGCGGTCAGGGCGGCCGCTGTCGCGGGCCCGTGCTGCCCAGCTTATTGCGCACCGTGACCGCTCAACCGGTGCGTCGCCCCCAGGGCGCGAACGCGGCAACAAGCCGGGCGGCAAGTGGTTAGCAAGTCGTACAAAAAAGGGTACAAAGGAGCAAGGTGCGTGGACGGAGGTGGGCCGGAGCCATGTCTATGTCGAGAGCCAGGGTCGCGCGGCGGATCGCCGCCGCGGCGGCATACGGAGGCGGCAGCATCGGGCTGCTGGGCGGCGTCGCCGCCGTTCTGTTGCTCACCGAGGTCTCCCATGCGAAGCGGGTGGTCGGCGGGTCCGAGGACCCGCCTCCGCGCGCCGACGGCCGATACGGTTTCGACTTCGTCCTGCGCACCGGCCAGCCGCCGCTGCGGCTGGCCTTCCTCGGCGACTCCACCGCCGCCGGGCAGGGCGTGCACCGACCCAGCCAGACCCCGGGCGCGCTGCTCGCCTCCGGGCTCGCGGCGGTCTCCGAGCGCCCCGTCGACCTGCACAATGTGGCCCAGCCCGGCGCCCAGTCCAATGATCTGGAGCGCCAGGTGGCGCTGGTGCTCCAGGATCCGGCGGCCCGCCCCGACATCTGCGTGATCATGATCGGCGCCAATGACGTCACGCACCGCATGCCGCCCGCCCAGTCCGTACGGCTGCTGTCGGAGGCGGTGCGCAGGCTGCGCGACGGCGGCTGCGAGGTGGTGGTGGGCACCTGCCCTGATCTCGGCACCATCGAGCCCGTCTACCAGCCGCTGCGCTGGGTCGCCCGCCGCCTCAGCCGCCAGCTGGCCGCCGCGCAGACCATCGGGGTGGTCGAGCAGGGCGGCCGTACGGTCTCGCTGGGCGATCTGCTCGGGCCCGAGTTCGCGGCCAACCCGCGGGAGCTGTTCGGGCCGGACAACTACCACCCCTCGGCGGAGGGGTACGCCACGGCCGCGATGGCCGTGCTGCCGACGCTGTGCGGGGCGCTCGGGCTGTGGCCCGAGGAGCCCGAGGAGACCCGCGACGTGGGCATCCTGCCGGTGGCCAAGGCCGCGGCCGCCGCGGCGGCCGAGGGCGGCAGCGAGGTCACCGCGGCCCGCGGCCCCTGGGCCCGGCTGCTGCGCCGCGACGGCCGCACCTCGGGCGAGCGGGCACCCTCGGCCCCGAGCGCGGCCGAGGCCCCGTCCTCCACCGGCTCACCCCCGGCGGCCCGATAAGCCCTGCAAGCCCTGCAAGCCGTTCAAGCCGTTCAAGTCCAGGGCCGGCAACGCGCTGAGCATACGCTTGGAAAAAAGAGGTCCGCATCACAGCCCCGATGCCGTGACCCCCGTCATACGTGCGGGTAACTTCCCTCAGAGTCCCGCCAGCCCTAGCGCCCCCCTGGAGCCGTGATGCCCGAAGCCGTGATCGTCTCTGCAGCCCGCTCCCCCATCGGCCGCGCCTTCAAGGGCTCCCTCAAGGATCTGCGGCCAGACAATCTGACCGCCGAGATCGTCCAGGCGGCGCTCGCAAAGGTCCCCGAGCTCGACCCGCGCGACATCGACGACCTCATGCTCGGCTGCGGTCTGCCGGGCGGCGAGCAGGGGCACAACCTGGGCCGGATCGTGGCCGTGCAGATGGGCATGGACCACCTCCCCGGCTGCACCATCACCCGCTACTGCTCCTCGTCCCTCCAGACCTCCCGGATGGCGCTGCACGCGATCAAGGCGGGCGAGGGCGACGTCTTCATCTCGGCGGGCGTCGAGATGGTCTCCCGCTCGGTGAAGGGCACCTCGGACGGGCTGCCGGACACCCACAACCCGCTCTTCGCGGACGCCGAGGCCCGCACCGCCGCACGCGCCGAGCAGGAGGGCACGGACTGGCACGACCCGCGCGAGACTGTGTCCGACAGCGGCTCCGCCGCGGGCCTGATCCCCGACGCGTACATCGCGATGGGCCAGACCGCCGAGAACCTGGCCCGGCTCAAGGGGATCACCCGCGAGGAGATGGACGAGTTCGGCGTACGGTCGCAGAACCTCGCCGAGGAGGCCATCAAGAACGGCTTCTGGGAGCGCGAGATCACGCCTGTGACCACCCCGGACGGCACAGTCGTCAGCAAGGACGACGGACCGCGCGCGGGCACCACGCTGGAGGGCGTACGCGGCCTCAAGCCGGTCTTCCGCCCCGACGGGCTGGTCACCGCGGGCAACTGCTGCCCGCTCAACGACGGCGCCGCCGCGCTGGTCATCATGTCGGACACCAAGGCGCGCGAGCTGGGCGTGACGCCGCTGGCGCGGATCGTGTCCACCGGCGTCTCGGGGCTCTCGCCGGAGATCATGGGCTACGGACCGGTGGAGGCGTCCAAGCAGGCGCTCGCCCGCGCCGGGATGACGATCGGCGACATCGACCTGGTCGAGATCAACGAGGCCTTCGCCGCGCAGGTCATCCCGTCCTACCGCGACCTGGGCATCGACCTGGACCGGCTCAATGTGAACGGCGGCGCGATCGCCGTCGGCCACCCCTTCGGGATGACGGGCGCCCGGATCACCGGCACGCTGATCAATTCGCTGCAGTTCCACGACAAGCAGTTCGGTCTTGAGACCATGTGCGTGGGCGGCGGCCAGGGCATGGCCATGGTGCTGGAGCGGCTGAGCTGAGCTTGAATTGAGCTGAGCGGAGCGCCTGAGTCCAGCAGATGAGTCGTGACCGAATCTCCCCCAGGATGTGACCAACGTCCTGGGGGAGTGGTGTAAGCCCAGCTCAGCGGCGGTGTCCCGGGCATCCTCCGCACCTGCCGAGCCCGATTCCCGTCCACTTGGTGATGTTATGCACTGACACGGGGCGGCACCGCGGGCCAAGCTGAGGTAGGAATTCGGGGGATCTACCGGAACCGGGAGTTACGTCAGTGAGCCCCATGACCCTTGCCGCCCTCCTGGCCGCGGCCACCGCCACGGCCGTGGGCACCTCCGCCCTGCTCACCGCCCGCGGCGTACGGCGACAGATCGCCGAGCTGCGCGCCGAGCTCGCGGCGAACACTCCCACCGCAGGCCGGGACGGCGGGGCGGACCGGGCGGGCGAGCGGGACGCCGTCGCGATCCCCGCGCCCCGCGCCGCCGCCCCCGCCGCCGAGATACGCGCCGCCGTCGCCGACGCGCTCGCCGAGGAGCGGGAGCGCGAGCTGGCGGAGGCGCGGGCGTTCTGGGCCGCGCAGGAGGCCCGGGACACCGCGGCGGCCACCGACTCGCATCCGCTGCTCGGCAGGCTGGCAGGGCTCGGCGAGGAGCCCCAGACGGACCTCATCCCGTACGTACCCCGGCAGGCCGACCCGGGCGGCGTGGAGCCGCTGCTGGACCTGGACGCGCTCGGCCCCGACACCCTGGACCCCGCCGGAGAGCCGGACCGGCAGCCCGAGGCCGCGGCGGAGGTCGGCACGGAGGTCGAGGTGGACCTGGACCTCAGCCTGGACACGGAGCGCCTGGACACGGAGCGCCTGGGCACAGAGCGTCTGGACGCCGAGCGGCTGGACGCGGAGCCCGCGGCCGAGGCCGTGGAGTCGGCCGAGCTGGCGGCCGCGCGCCGGCGCCACCCCTCGCACCCCGACTTCTCGCCGCACCCCGGCCCAGCCGACCACGACCGGACCGTCGCCCGGCTCACCGCGCTGGCCGACGCCCGTATCCCGCTCGCCGACGTCCGCCCCGGCCCGCTGGGCACCCTCGATGTGTACGTCTTCGCCGACGGCACCACGGTCTGTATGACCCCCGGCCACCGCGAGACGGCGGAGCGGCTGGCCGACGCGCTGCTCGAAGGCCCCACCCCGGTGCTGCTGGGCAGCTCCGGTGTGCTCGGCGCCTACGCGCTGACCTTCGGCTGCGGGGACGAGCAGGTGTACGTACTCGCCGACCGCGTCATCGCCTCGCTGTAGCCCCACCGGCCCGGCCCCCGAGGCCGCCCCTGGGGGCCCGAGCCCGACCCCGGGGCCCCGGAGGGCCCCACGACCCCGGACGGGCCCACAAACCCCTCACAAAGCCCTCACAGGCGGCTTCAGGACCGTCCTCGGCCCGCCAAAAGTCACCGAGAACCGCCGCGAGACCGCGGCAGATACCGCTCAAAGGCCGCAGCGCCCGGCCGTGGTCTCCACCAGCGCCACCGCGGAGGCCAGCGCCTCCCCGGCGCCGCCTCGCCCACCGCCCTCCGGCGCGCGTTCCAGCGCATGCGCCAAATCATGACCGGCCACCGCCACCTGGTCCGCGACCGCGAACATCCCCGCGTCCGGCATGATCCTCGAGCCGCTCCCGGGCTCCTCGCTCCACTGGGCCCGCACCGACAATTCCCTTGCCAGCGCCAGACCTTCGGCCGCCACGCCCCGGCCCAAACGGGACTGCGGAAGGGCGCGCAGGCGGTCCGCGAGCTGGTCGACGGCGGTCAGCAGAGGCGTCACATCATTCACATCGTGAGCCTATGCGCCACCCACGGACTGTTGCCAACGGCCGAACAGTCAGGCACGGTGAGCTGAAGGACCGCACCCGGGCCATGAAGAACGGCCTGGAAAACGGACGCGTCGGAGGCGCCGATGTCCCAAACCTTCTCCGAAGAGACCCACCGGAACCTGCTCTCCCGAATCCCCCAATGCACCGGCCGTGAAGTCGCCGACTGGTTGCGCACCGTAGACGAAGGACCTGCCCTCTTCCGCTTCGAGGAAAAGGTCAGCTGGCTGCGCGGTGAACACCAGCTCGCGTACGGCCACGCCAAGGCGATCATTCATGAGCACGATCTGAGGCGGGCCGCGCGGAAGCTGCTCTGACCTCCCCCTCCCCCTCCCC
>NZ_MUNE01000583.1:0-130 GCF_002154605.1 Streptomyces milbemycinicus
CCCCGATCCCGCTCCCGGAGCCGATCCACACCCCCACCGGCCGCCAGGACGCGGTCACCCCCCGCGAGATGACACGCGAGGACATCCGGGCCACCGTGAACGACTTCGCCACCGCGGCCCGCCGCGCGCT
>NZ_MUNE01000583.1:152-17164 GCF_002154605.1 Streptomyces milbemycinicus
TCCACCAGTTCCTCGCCCCCAACACCAACCGGCGCGACGACGCCTACGGCGGCACCGTGGAGAACCGCATCCGGTTCGTGGCCGAGGTCGTCGACGCCGTCGCCGAGGCGATCGGCCCCGAGCGGGTGGGCCTGCGCATCTCGCCCGACAACCCCGTCAACGGCATCGCCGACACCGACGCCGACATCCTGTACCCGGCGCTCCTCGCCCATATGGCCGACAAGAACCTGGCCTACCTCCACGTCGTCCTCGCCGACCCCGATCAGCCTCTCTTCCAGCGCATCCGCGCCGACTGGCCCGGCACACTGATCGCCAACCCGGTCCTCGGCCAGGGCCCCATCCCCACCGACGGCGGACGGCAGGCGGCCGAACGACTCCTGGCCGCGGGAGCCGACCTCATCTCCCTCGGCCGGCCCTTCCTCGCCAACCCCGATCTCGTGGAACGGCTGCGCACCGGGGCGCCCATGAACCAGATCCGCGACAAGTACCTGATGTACGTGGGCGGCCCGACCGGCTACAGCGATTACCCCACCCTCGACGCCGTACGCTGATGGCTCGGACATGTCCCGTACGCCCGCCGCCCGAAGGGATGCGAAACGATGTCGGCCACGTACGAAAATGGACCCGCCGAAAACGGGCCCGGCGAAAACGGGGCCGCCGAAGACCCGGGCGCCGCGGCGGCCCGCCTCACCGGCCGCCCGGTGACCGGCCTCCGCCCCCTGTCGGGGACGCTCGCCGAAGTCGTGCTCGACGGCGGACAGGTGGTGATGGTCAAGCGCGGCTCCGACCCCGGCGCCGCCCTGGCCGAGGCCGCGGGGCTGCGCTGGCTGGCCGAGGCCGGTACGGTCCGCGTCCCGGCGGTGCACGGCCACGACCCGCACTGGCTGGTGACCGAACACATCCCGACCGGCCCACCCACCGCCCGCGCCGCAACCCGATTCGGCCACGACCTGGCCGCCCTCCACACCGCCGGCGCCCCCACGTTCGGCGCCCCGCCACCCGGCGGACCCGAGGAGGCGTACATCGGGCTCGCCCCGATGCGCAACGTCCCCGGCCCCGCCTGGCCCCTCTGGTACGCCGAACACCGCGTACTGCCCTATCTGCGCCGCGCAATCGACGGCGGCACGATGCGCTCCTCCGAAGCGGCCACGATCGAGCGCGTCTGCGAACGGCTACCCGAACTGGCAGGCCCCGCCGAGCCCCCCGCCCGGCTCCACGGCGACCTCTGGAACGGCAATGTCCTGTGGGGCGCCGACGGACAGACCTGGCTGATCGACCCGGCCGCACACGGCGGCCACCGCGAGACCGACCTCGCGATGCTCCACCTCTTCGGCTGCCCGCACCTGGACCACGTACTCGACGGCTACCAGCAAGCGGCCCCACTAGCCGACGGCTGGACCCACCGCATCGGCCTGCACCAGCTCTTCCCTCTGCTGGTCCACGCGGTCCTCTTCGGCCGCGGCTACGCCGAACAGGCCCTCACAGCGGCCCGAGCGGCCCTGGCGGCCTGACCCGCGCCAACTTCCGTACACCCAGCGCCTAAACGGGCCACCGAGACCCCGCGACCGGATCTCGGCACCACACATACTGCTGGTCCGGCTCGACGGTCATGCCGAAGTCATACAGTTCCGGCCTGCCCTCGCTGACCCACCAGCCCCGGGCCCGCTCCAGCTCCTCGACGAGGCGGCGCGGCCCACCCTGATGCGCGATGGCAGCGCCTTCGTTGTCGGACGCGGACAGCATGGCCCACGACGAGACACCGTCGTGGGCCCAGACCGCCGTGCCGTCGCGTGCGCTCATGATGACCACCACGTCGGGCAGGATGACGGCACGGTTACCAGATCTTCGACGACCGCCTGGCCACCATCAGCCTGGAGCACGCGACGATCAGTGTGACCGAGCCCCGCGACATCGCCACATACCTCACGTTGTTCTCCACGATGTCGGAAGCCGCCGAATTCGGCGAAGCGGCGCGGGCCCGCCTCGCCGCTATAGGCCGCGAGTATCAGCCTTGACCGAGGCCGTCGAACCGCCCGGCCTTGACTGCAGCGAGGAAGGGTCCGAGCCGGGCGGGGGCGGCGGTGAGGATCGCGTGGGGGGCGTCACTCTCGCGTATGAGTACGCGGCCGTCGCGCCGGGCGAGCTCAATGCAATTGGCCCCCTCCCCTTCCGAGAACGAGGACTTCTTCCATATGGGTATGACGGACATGCCAGGACTCTCACATTTCTTGCGCGATGCCGCGAATGGTCTCCCGCGATGCGCGGATGCCCAGTGAGACACCTGCGAGGACATCGTAGATCGCGCGGTACTTGGCGAGTTGGGCCTTGGCATCCAAGAACGCGCTGCCGTAGGCGGTATCGACCGTCGCGGTGTCCAGGTTGGGGATGACCCCACCCGCGTACAGGAGATTCTGCGCCGACCCGATGAACTTCTCTGACGTGAACGGGATCACGCGCAACGTCACGGTAGGCCACTCGGACACCTCGAGCAGGTATTCCAACTGAGCCTTCACCACCTTCGGGCCGCCGCTGCACATGCGCAAGGCCGCCTCGTGGATGATGCCGTCGAACGGCGGCGGAGACTCGCGTTCGAAGATCAGACGCCGCCTGATCCGGTGCTCCACCCGAGCCTCGATCTCGCTCTCGGGAAGCGGCGGGATGACCGACTCGAAGAGGGAGCGCGCGTAGTCCTCGGTCTGGAAGATGCCGGGAATCGTGAGTGCCTGGATGGAGTGGAAGTACGTGGCATGGTGCTCAAGCTCCGCGAGATCGAGGAATGACGGCGGCAGAACACCTCGATACTCCTCCCACCAGCCCTTGCCACGCTCCTCTGCCATCGCACACAGCACGTCCACCAACGTCTCGTCAGCGGCGGAGTAGAACGCCGCAAGGCGCCGCACTCGCTCGGCGCTGACGCCCCAGCGCCCCGACTCCACGTGGCTGATCTTGGCTTGGTTGCCCCCGATCATCTCCGCCGCCGCACGGGCGGGCAGCCCGGCCGCCTCGCGAAGCTTCCGCAGTTCCGCTCCCAACCGCGCCTGACGGACGGTGGGGTTGCTCCTGGCTGGCATCGCTACCTCTCATCAATCAGCCTGTGTGCGAAGCAGTGTGGCGCGCCACCGTCGCGCGGATCTACTTCGTGTCACCCACAGGCGTGAAGCTTCCGTATCAAGCTTGTGTCGCATCAAATCTGCGCCCTACGGTCGCGTCGCAAATGAACGCTCAACCCTCCGCACACGCCGGGAGACGCAATGAGCACAGCCGCATTGGACCGAGCCCCACGCATTGACGCCCACTCAGCCCAGAGCTATCACCTCATCACCCCGAACTGCCCGACCAGCCCCAAGGTAGTCCGCGATCTCCTCGCGTCACTCCTTCTCGTCACGGACCACCCCGACCTGGTCGACGCCGCACAGGTCTGCGCCTCGGACCTGGTGACCAATGTGGTGCAGCACACCAAGGTGCCAGACTTGTACATCGACGTGACCATCCGGGACGGCCGCGTGATCGTCGGCGTACGGGACGACGATCCCTCCGGGCATCCCGAGGTCCGTCAAGCAAGCATCAAAGATGAGACTGGCCGCGGCCTACAGCTCGTGGACCACCTCTCCTACGCCTGGGGCGTGACATGGATGGGCGCAGACGGCAACCAGACGGGAAAGCGGGTGTGGTTCGAGCTCCGCGAGCCAGAAGTCCGCGCGTGAGGCCCACCGCGCCGGACGACGTACGGGCCTACCGGGTCAGCCGCAGCGCGAGCGTGGCGAGCAGCGCGCACAGGGTCCAGGCCGAGGCGCAGCAGGAAGCGAACCGGGCGCCGTGGCGGCCTGACCCGCGCTCAGCTCCGTACAGCCAACTGCCGTGCCGCCGCCTCCACCGTCTGTGCCAGGAGCACGGCGATGGTCATGGGACCGACCCCGCCCGGGACCGGAGTGATCAGGCTCGCCCGCTCCCTCGCGGTCCCGAAGTCGACGTCCCCGACATTGCCCGGGTTGTACCCGGCGTCGATCACCACGGCTCCCGGTTTCACATCGGCCCCGGCGATGAACCGCGGGCGGCCGACCGCGGCCACCAGCACATCGGCCTCCCGCACGATCGCCGACAGATCGGCGGTGTGCGAGTGGCAGTACGTGACCGTGGCGTCCCGGCCGAGCAGCAGCATCCCGGCGGGCTTGCCGAGAATGGCGCTGCGCCCCACGACGACCGCGTGCTTGCCCGCGAGGTCGACGTCGTACTCGTCCAGCAGCCGCATGATGCCGCCGGGGGTGCAGGAGGCGAAGCCGGGCAGGCCGAAGCCCATCGCCGCGAAGGAGTGCATGGTGACGCCGTCGACGTCCTTCTCGGGGGCGATCGCCTCGAAGGCCGCGCGCTCGTCGATATGGGGTCCCACGGGATGCTGCAGGAGGATCCCGTGCACCCCGGGGTCCTGGGACAGCGCGGTGATGGTGTCGACCAGGGCGCCGGTGCTGACCGACGCCGGCAGGGCCACCTGCCGTGACTCAATCCCCGCCCTCCGACACCTGGCACGCTTCATCCGGACATAGGTCACCGAGGCCGGGTCTTCCCCGACCAGCACGGTGGCCAGACAGGGCACCGTCCCGGTGCGCAGTGTGATGTCCGCGGCGGTCTTCGCCACGTCCTCGGTGATACGACCGGCCAGGCCGGTGCCGTCCATCAGGCGAGCTGTTCGGGTCCCGTCCATACGCCACTCCTGAGGCACTCACATGAGTCGCCCAGGCGCGCGGCATCGACAACCGGTGTCAGGCCGCTCCCCGGTGGTGCTCCACCTCAGCGCCAGTCACGGCCCGCGTCCACTTTAGGGGAGGAACGGCGCTCGGCGGCGGACGGTGGCGGCCCCGGGGCGGCTAGCATCACCCGCACCGGATCCGACGAACGGAGTTCACCCTTGCGTAACCCGCGCGTTGGCGTCGCCATCTTGACCATGGGCACTCGGCCCGCCGAACTGACCGCCCTGCTCGCTTCAGTCGCCAAACAGGACACCCCTGCGGCGCGGGTGGTGGTCGTCGGCAACGGCTCGCCGCTGCCGCTCCTCCCCGACGGGGTGACCGGTGTCGAGCTGCCGGAGAATCTGGGCATCTCCGGCGGCCGTAACGCCGCTCTGGCCCGGCTGAAGGAGTTCGGGGATGTCGATGTGGTGGTGGATTTGGACGACGACGGGCTGCTGATCAGCACGGACGTCTTCACCCGGCTGGTGGAGCTGTACGAGTCCGACCCGCGGTTGGGCATCGTGAGCTTCCGCATCGCCGACGAGCGGGGCCGCACCCAGCGCCGCCACGTCCCCCGTCTGCGTAGCTCGGATCCGATGCGCGGCGGGTTGGTGACGACGTTCCTCGGCGGCGGCCACGGCCTGTCCATGCGGATGCTGGAGGAGATCGGCGGCTGGCCCGAGCCGTTCTTCTACGCCCACGAGGAGACCGACCTGTCCTGGCGGGCCCTGGACGCGGGTTGGAAGGTGCTCTACGAGCCGACCCTGGTGCTCCAGCATCCGTGGACATCGCCGACCCGGCACGCGGTCTTCTACCGTATGGTCGCCCGCAACCGGGTCTGGCTGGCCAAACGGCACCTTCCCACCCTCCTCGTCCCCGTCTACCTGGGGATCTGGACCACGCTGACCATAGCCCGCACCAGGTCGGTGGCCGGTTTGCGGGCGTGGTTCGGTGGCTTCGTCGAGGGCCTGCGCACCCCGTGCCCACCGCGTCGGCCGATGCGGTGGGCCACCGTATGGCGGATGGCCCGGCTGGGCCGACCGCCCGTCATCTGATGAAGCAGCCGCTAGAGCACCAGCGTCCGGTAGCGGTCGGCCACCTCCGCCAGCACCTCCGCGCCGTCCCGCGCCCATAGGGCCGGGTTGAAGATCTCCACCTCGATCGGGCCGTCGAAGCCCGTCGCGTCGACGTGCTCGCGGAACCAGCGGAAGTCGACCGAGCCGTCGCCGAGTTGGCCGCGGCCCAGGAGGACGCCTTCCGGGAGAGGGGTGATCCAGTCGGCGAGCTGGAAGGAGGCGAGGCGGCCGCCGGCGCCCGCGCGGGCGATCTGGGCGGCCACGGTGTCGTCCCACCACAGGTGGTACGTGTCGACGACGACGCCCACCTGGTCCGCCGGGAAGCGCTCGGCCAGGTCGAGAGCTTGGGCGAGGGTGGAGACGACGCAGCGGTCGGATGCGTACATGGGGTGCAGGGGCTCGATGGCCAGGCGGACGCCGTGGTCGGCGGCGTAGGGGGCGAGTTCGGCGAGGGCGTCGGCGATGCGCTCGCGGGCGGCGGTGAGGTCGCGGCTGCCGGGTGGGAGGCCGCCGGAGACCAGGATGAGGGTGTCGGTGCCGAGGGTGGCGGCCTCGTCGATGGCGGCGCGGTTGTCGGCGAGGGCGGCGGCGCGTTCGGTCGGGTCGATGGCAGTGAAGAAGCCGCCCCGGCACAGGGAGGTGACGGCCAGGCCCGCGTCGCGGATCAGTCTCGCGGCCGCCTCCACGCCGTACTCCTGCACCGGCGCGCGCCACAGGCCGACGCCCGGGACGCCCGCCTTGACGCAGCCCTCCGCCAGTTCGGGCAGCGACCACTGCTTGATCGTTTCCTGGTTGAGGCTCAGGCGGGTCAGGTCGCCGCTCACACCGGTCATTGCGTCACTCCGTACACGGTCAGCAGGGCCTTCATCCTCGACTCGGCGAGGCCCGGGTCCGGGAACAGGCCAAGACCGTCCGCCAGTTCGTACGCCCGCGCCAGGTGCGGCAGCGAACGGGACGACTGCTGGCCGCCGACCATCGTGAAGTGCGACTGGTGGCCGGCCAGCCAGGCCAGGAAGACGACGCCCGTCTTGTAGAAGCGGGTCGGGGCCTGGAAGAGGTGGCGGGACAGCTCGACCGTGGGGTCGAGCAGACCGCGGAAGGCCGCCGTATCGCCGGTGTCCAGCCGGCGCACCGCCTCGGCGGCCAGCGGGCCCAGTGGGTCGAAGATGCCGAGCAGGGCGTGGCTGAAGCCGTGGTCGTCGCCCGCGATCAGTTCGGGGTAGTTGAAGTCGTCGCCCGTGTAGCAGCGGACGCCGTCCGGGAGGAGGCGGCGCAGCTCGATCTCGCGCTGGGCGTCGAGGAGGGAGACCTTGATGCCGTCGACCTTGTCGGGGTGGGCGGCGATGACGTCGAGGAAGGTGCGGGTGGCGGCGTCCAGGTCGGTGGCGCCCCAGTAGCCTTCGAGCGCCGGGTCGAACATGGGGCCGAGCCAGTGCAGGACGACCGGTTCGGCGGCCTGGCGCAGCAGGTGGCCGTAGACCTCGAGGTAGTCGTCGGGGCTTTTCGCCACGGCGGTCAGGGCGCGGGAGGCCATGAGGATGGCCTGGGCGCCCGCCGTTTCGACGACCTCCAGCTGCTCCTCGTACGCGGCCCTGACCCCGTCGAGGCTGTAGGGGTAGCCGATCTCGGTGACGGGCAGTTGGTCGGTGCCGACGCCGCAGGCGATGCGGCCGCCGACCGCCTTGGCCTCGGCGGCCGAGCGGCGGATCAGCTCGGCGGCGCCGGCCCAGTCGAGGCCCATGCCGCGCTGGGCGGTGTCCATGGCCTCGGCGACGCCGAGACCGTGGGACCACAGGTGGCGGCGGAAGGCGAGGGTGGCGTCCCAGTCGACGGCGGCGGGGCTGTCGGGGGTGATATCGGCGTACGGGTCGGCGACGACGTGGGCGGCGGAGAAGACCGTACGGGAGGCGAGCGGCGCGCCGCCGGGGGCGAAGGCCGCGGGTTCGGTGCGGGGTTCGTACGGGCGGGTGGCGCCGCCTTCGGCGGGGAGGTGGATGGTCACAGGCTCAGCTCCGGTACGGGCGGGTGGTGCCACCCTCGGCGGGGGTGCATGGTCACAGGCTCAGCTCCGGTACGTCCAGGCGGCGGCCCTCCGCCGACGACTTGAGGCCCAGCTCGGCGAGTTGTACGCCGCGCGCGCCGGCCAGCAGGTCCCAGTGCCAGGGGGCGTCGAGGGCGACATGGCGCAGGAACAGCTCCCACTGTGCCTTGAAGCCATTGTCGAACTCCTCGTTGTCCGGGACCTCCTGCCACTGGTCGCGGAAGCTCTCGGTGAGCGGGATGTCGGGGTTCCAGACCGGCTTGGGGGTGGCGGAGCGGTGCTGGGCGCGGCAGCGGCGCAGTCCCGCTACGGCCGAGCCCTCGGTGCCGTCGACCTGGAACTCGACCAGCTCGTCGCGGTTGACGCGGACCGCCCAGGAGGAGTTGATCTGCGCGACGGCGCCGCCTTCGAGCTGGAAGATGCCGTAGGCCGCGTCGTCGGCGGTGGCGTCGTACGGCTTGCCGTGCTCGTCCCAGCGGGTGGGGATGTGGGTGGTGACGTGTGCCTGGACGGTCCGTACGGCGCCGAAGAGCTCGTGCAGTACGTACTCCCAGTGCGGGAACATGTCGACGACGATGCCGCCGCCGTCCTCGGCGCGGTAGTTCCAGGAGGGCCGCTGGGCGCTCTGCCAGTCGCCTTCGAAGACCCAGTAGCCGAACTCGCCGCGCACCGACAGGATCTTGCCGAAGAAGCCGCCGTCGATGAGGCGCTTCAGCTTGAGCAGGCCGGGGAGGAAGATCTTGTCCTGGACCACGCCGTGCTTGACGCCCGCCGCGTCGGCGAGCCGGGCCAGTTCCAGGGCGCCGGCCAGGCCGGTGGCAGTGGGCTTCTCGGTGTAGATGTGCTTGCCGGCCGCGATGGCCTTCTTGATGGCCTCCTCGCGGGCGGCGGTGACCTGGGCGTCGAAGTAGATGTCGATCGAGTCGTCGGCGAGGACGGCGTCGACGTCGGTGGACCAGTGGTCCAGGCCGTGGCGCTCGGCCAGGGCCTTGAGGGCGTGGTCCCGGCGGCCGACGAGGACCGGTTCGGGCCACAGCACGGTGCCGTCGCCGAGGTCGAGGCCGCCTTGTTCGCGGATGGCGAGGAGGGAGCGGACGAGGTGCTGACGGTAGCCCATGCGGCCCGTCACGCCGTTCATAGCAATCCGCACTGTCTTGCGTGTCACGGTTTTCTTCTCCTCACCGAGGTCCTCTTCAGACATCGCCAGAGTCATAGCAAGCGCTTTCTTTCTATCACGCTAGCCGCCCCGGTCCGCCCATGTACAGAGAGAGGGGTCAGAGAGCGGACACGGGGCGGTCGGCGCGTCAGCGCAGTGTCAGGCGATAGTTGAGGGGCGCGCGCCCCGTGATCAGCACCCGGATGCCGGAGACATTGAGGCTGCCGGCCATCCAGCTGTAGCGCTCCCCCGCGTCCACGGTGGCCGGCTGACGCGGTCCGCTGCCGTTGCCCGGCCCGAACGTGATCACATCATCGCCGACCGTGTACGTCCCGTACCCCTTCACCAGTTGGTACGTATCCGCCTGGCCGGCGACCGGCTCCACGCCGCTGACCGTGCCGCCCGGACGGAAGCACAGCTCCAGGGCGAGCGGGACCTCGGAGGGGCCGACCGAGAAGTCCAGGTCCCAGCCGCCGCCGGACTCCCTCAGCCGCACCTCCGTGCGCAGGGTCCGCCACTGCTTGGGCCGGTGCGGGAAATCCATCGCGGACCAGAACCGGCCGTCGTCGGTCAGCGGGTACAGCCCGTCGGCCCGCCGGTGCTGTGGCGGCAGCGGCAGATGGAACGCGGCCCGGACCTCCGCCGACAGCCGCCAGCCGTCGGCCGTGCGCACCAGGTCCTCGGCGCGGAAGTGGCCGGTGGAGAAGAACTGCGGGGACAGCCGCAGCGAGTCCAGGATCGCTCCGCCCTTGCGCCACTTGAGGAAGGTCGGGTTGGTGGACAGACCGGAGGAGATGGCGTGGACGTCGGGGAAGTCGGTCCCGCCGAAGATCGAGGTGCGGGCGGCGTCCCGGCCGATCCGGACCAGGCCGCACTCCTTGTCGTGGAAGGTGAACTTGCCCGGCGCCTCGGTGGCCTTGGGCAGCGGCGCGGCCAGCTCCGGATGGTCAAGCACCTCGGCGAGGAAGTCCCCGAGCGGGGTCTCGTCGAAGGTCTGGTCCGCCCCGCGCCGCTGGATGGTCTCGGCGACGGCCGCGAACCGCCCGTCCTTGTCCCGGAGCGCCAGCGCCCGGTACTGGAGCCAGTACTCGGACACATGTTTCGTCGTCTTCTGGTCCTGGCGGCGCGAATGCACCGTCTCCACCTCGCCGTTCGGCTCGATGAGGTGGAGTGTGGCCTCCAGGTTGCGGCGTACGTCGTCGTACAGCTTGGGCCGGTCGGTCAGCCGCGCGAGGGTCAGCAGGGAGGGGTTGGTGACGATCGGCGCGTAGGTGGCGCTGCGCTCGCTGTACTGGCCGGCCGGGTACTGGTCGATGCCCTCGGCGAGCCAGGTGTCGATGCGCCGGGTGTAGCTCTCGTCCGGCCAGAAGGAGTTGACGCGGGCGAGCGCGGCGCAGATCTTCCAGCGGTGGTTGGGGGTGTGCACCCCGCCCTCGGCCAGGCCCTTGCCCGCCTTGAGGAGGATCTTCTTGAGGGTGGCCCGGATGGACCGCGTGGAGGTGTCGTCGTCCTCCTCCAGCAGCCCGTACGTCAGGCCCAGGTCGACGATCGAGAAGCCGGTGTCCGGCGGGGAGTGCACCGCGCCCTGGTCGTAGAGGCCGTCGTCGAACTGCGCGGCGGCCAGCGCGTCGGCCAGTTCGGTCATCGGTGCGATGAGCGCGGCGTCGTGGTGATGGCCGGCGTCGGCCCATACGTGCACCGAGACCAGCAGGCGCAGGCTGCGGGCGGCCCAGCGGGCCTTGCCCTGGGTGGTCAGCTCGGCGATGGCGGCGGCGCGGCCGTCCAGGACCTCGGCCACCCGGCCGTCGGCCGCCTTGGTGAGGACGGCCAGGAACTCCTTGTCGACATCCGTGGCCCGGCCCGGTGCCGCGGTGGCGGACTCGGGCGCGGCGGCGAGCAGTCCGCCGACGGCGGCGGTCCCGGCGAGGAAGTGGCGGCGGTGCAGGGTCATCTGTGGTGCTCCGTGGTGGTTCGGGGGTGCTCAAGGGTGGCCGTGCCGGCTCCGGAGTGCTCGACGGCCCGCGCGGCGAGCGCGAGGGGGCCGGGTACGAGGAGGACCAGCGGCGGGTAGGCCCAGGCGCAGACGGCGGCCGTCGCCACGGCCAGCAGCAGGACGGCGCTGCCGCGCGGCGCGCGCACCGTCTCGTACGCCGCCGTACGCGCCGCCTCCCGCCAGCTGGTGGCCGACTCCGGGCGGGCGCAGGCGCGCAGCAGGACAACGGCCAGCAGGGCGCCCGCGGCCAGCAGGGCGGGGCGGAAGACCGCAGCGCCCGGCAGACCGGCCCCGGACAGCAGCGCGTTGAAGAGCAGCAGCGCGCCGCCCGCCACGACGGCCACCCCGGCCAGCAGATCGCCGGTGCGCAGCCGGGCGCGCAGGGCCCGGACATAGCCAGGGACGGTGATCGTCTCGTCGTGGCGGACCCGCCGGTCGAGGATGGCGCAGGCGGTGGACATGGCGGCGGGCGCGGTGAGCACCGGCAGCGCGGCGACGGTGGTCACCAGGCCCAGCAGCAGTACGTCGGAGAAGAGGGCGAAGCGGGGGCCGACCAGCTCCCCCGGTTCGCGGGTGGTGGCGTGGGGCATGGCGGCTCAGCCCTTCAGTCCGGAGTTGGCCATGCCCTCCACCAGGAAGCGCTGGAAGGCGAGGAAGAACAGCACGATCGGCAGCAGCGCGAAGACCGACATGGCGAACATCGGGCCGAAGGCCGACTGGCTGGAGGCGTCCACGAAGGACCGCAGGGCCAGGGTGAGGGTGAACTTCTCCGGTTCGAAGAGGTAGATGAGCTGGGTGAAGAAGTCGTTCCAGGTCCAGATGAAGGTGAAGATCGCGGTGGTGATCAGCGCGGGCCTGGTCAGCGGCAGGATGACGCTGAAGAACGAGCGGAACGGCCCGCAGCCGTCGATCCGCGCCGCCTCCTCCAGCTCACGCGGCAGCGAGCGCATGAACTGCACGATGAGGAAGACGAAGAAGGCGTCGGTGGCCAGGAACTTCGGCAGGATCATCGGCCAGTAGGTGTTCACCATGCCGAGCTGGTTGAAGACGATGTACTGCGGGATCAGCACCGCGTGGTGCGGCAGCATGATCGTCGCGATCATGAAGGCGAACAGCGGGCCGCGCATCTTGAACCGCAGCCGCGCGAAGGCGTACGCGGCGAGCGAGCAGCTGATGACGTTGCCGAGCACCGCGCCGCCCGCGATGAGCAGCGAGTTCCACAGCAGCCGGCCGACGCTGACCTCGTTCACGCCGTCCAGCGCGGTGGAGTAGTTGCTCCACTCCAGATGGCTGGGGAGCAGCTTGAGGCTGGCGATCACCTCGTTGGCCGGTTTGAAGGAGGTCGCGACCAGCCAGGCCAGCGGGTAGAGCATCACCAGCAGTACGCCGATCAGCACGGCGTGCAGGGCGATCCGGGCGGGGCGCGGGCGGCGGCGGGCTGTGGCGCCCGCCGTCACCGCGTGGGTGGTGTCCACGGTGGTCATCGGGCCTCCTCGTTGTCGTCGTTGGCGTAGAAGACCCAGGAGCGGGAGGTGCGGAACAGCACCGCGGTGACGATGCCGATGGCCGCCAGCAGCACCCAGGCCATGGCCGAGGCGTAGCCCATATGGGAGGCGGTGAAGCCGCGGTCGTAGAGGTAGAGCGTGTAGAAGAGCGTGGAGTCCGCGGGGCCGCCCTTGCCGCCGCTGACTGCGAAGGCCGGGGTGAAGACCTGGAACGCCTGGATGGTCTGCAGCACCAGGTTGAAGAAGAGCACCGGGGACAGCATGGGCAGGGTGATGGAGCGGAACTGCCGCCACCATCCGGCCCCGTCCATGGCCGCCGCCTCGTACAGCTCACCGGGTATCTGCTGCAGCCCGGCCAGGAAGATCACCATGGGGGCGCCGAACTGCCAGACGGTCAGCAGCGCGACGGCCAGCAGCGCCCAGCCCGGCTTGTTGATCCAGCCGCCGATGTCCAGGCCGAACCAGGACAGCATGTTGTCCACGGTGCCGCCGTCGTTGAAGACCGCCCGCCAGACCAGGGCGATACTCATGGACGCGCCGAGCAGCGAGGGGGCGTAGAAGGCGGAGCGGTAGAAGCCCTTGCCGCGCTTGACCGACTTGAGCGCCAGCGCGACCGCGAGGGCCAGCGCGAGCTGCAGCGGCACCGCGATCACGACATAGGTGAGGGTCGAGGTGACCGAACGCCAGTAGCGGGGGTCCTCGGTGAACATCTGGACGTAGTTGCGGAAGCCGACCCAGCTGGGGTCGTTGAACATGTCGTAGTTGGTGAACGACAGATACAGCGAGACGGCCATGGGCAGCAGCGTCAGCACACTGGCGCCGAGCACCCATGGGGACAGGAACACCCAGGCGGCGCCCTGGCGCTCGCGCTTCGGGGGGCGCTTGCCGGACCGGCCGGCGTTTGCCGGGGCCGGCTGGGGGCGGGTCGCGGTCGCGGTCATTGCCTCAGCTCCGCCTTCGCCTCGGTGACAAAGTCCTCGGCCGCCTCATGCGGCGACATCTGCTCGAACGACACCTGGTCGTAGTCGCGGCTGAAAGTGGTCTGCAGCGATGCGTCACCCTTGGGCGGCGCGGGCGGCGGATCCTTGAGCTTGCCCTCGAACTGCTTCTGGTACGACGAGACCACCACGTCGAACCCCTCCAGCTTGGGCGCCACGACCTTGCGGATGGAGTCGTTGGCCGGGATGCCTCGGGAGTTGCCGAGGATGGCGCCCGCATCGGGGTCGTTCAGCAGGAAGTCGATGAACCGGGCGGCCTCCTTGGGGTGGCCGGTCTTCGCGGACGCCCCGAAGAACATCGACGGCTTGAAGTACTGGCCGGGCGTGCCGTCCTCGCCCGACGGCATCGGCGCGAGCTTCACGCCCTCCCCGACGATCGCCAGATAGCCGCTGGCGGGGGCGTCCCAGTTGAAGTCCGAGACGGCCTTGAGCCGGCCGAACGGGGTGTTCTCCACCGAGCCGTCCATCTGGGTGGTCTGCTGGGCGGAGCTGACCGCGCCCTGCTTGCGGAGCTTGCTGCACCACTCCCAGTAGCGCGCCAGATCGTCCGCCGTGAAGCCGAGCTTGTAGTCGTCGGTGTAGAGGACCTTGCCCTGGCCGCGCAGCCAGATCTCGAAGACGTCCTCGCTCTGGCCCGGGTCGGTGCTGCCCGCCCGTCCGCCGGTCGCCTTGGACTTGGACAGCTTGAGCATGGCGTCCGCCCAGTCGTCCCAGGTCCAGCCGACCTTGGGCTCGGGCACCCCGGCCTTGCGCCACAGCACCGAGTCGTACACCACGGTCTCCGAGCCGCGCGCCACCGGGACCGCGTACTGCTTGTCGTTCACGACGCCGGTGGCCAGCAGCCCCTTGTCCATCTCGGAGGTACGCAGTTCCTTGCGCTCGCCCAGGTCGAGCAGGACACCGCCGTCCGCGTACTGGTTGATCATGCGGTAGTCCAGCTGCATCACATCGGGCGCGTCACCGCCCGCCGCCTGGGTGGCCAGCTTCTGCTTGTATGCGTCGAAGCCCGCGAAGTTGGTGCTGATGTCGATGCCGGGGTTCTTCTTCTCGAAGAGCTTGATGGCCTCTTCCGTGCGGGCCGCCCGGTCCGGGTTGCCCCACCAGGTGAAACGCAGGGTGACCTTGCCGCCCGAGCCGCCGCCTTCACCTCCGCCGCAACCGGTGAGGGTCGCGCAGAGGGTGAAGGTGAGGGCCAGGGCGCAGGACACCTTTGTCCTGATTCGAAGCATGCTGTGGCCAGCCTCCCTTCTGATCTTTCCGAAACGTGGTGGCCAGCGATCAGCGCTGGGACAGGGGTCAGGTCACTCGCCGTAGTACGGCAGCGTGACGCCGGGGAGTTCGTACTCGTCACGGCGGCCGCACATGCCGTAGCCGCCCTGCCGGGTGGGCCCGGACGCGCGGACACGGGCGCGGGCCAGATGCGCCGGATCGCCCGCCGCGAGGGCGGCCAGATGGTCGCCGGTGCGCTGCGCGGCGGCGAGCGCGCCGTCGCGCCAACGGGGCTCCCAGGCCGCCATCTTGGGCCCGGCCAGCCGCACCGCGGCCTGGTGGAAGGCGCGCAGCGGGCCGTCGTCGCCCTTCTCCAGCGCCTCCCGCAGCTCCAGATAGCCGGTGACCGCCAGGTCCCGGCGGCGCCGGGCCGCGGCGTCGGCCTCGGGCCCCTCCTTGGCGGGCAGGGTGGCGGCCGCGGTGTACGCCTCGGCGTCGGCCAGGACCTCGGAGGGGAAGGTGAACACGGCGTCGCCCGCCTCGGGCAGCCCGCTGTTCTGCATCAGCACGGTCACCTTCAGCCCGCCGCCCTGCACCATGCGGTGCACCGTGCCGGGCGAGAACCACACCACCGCGCCCGGCTCCAGCGGCGTCTCGACGTAACCGTCCTCGACGGTCAGGGTCTGGACCGCGCCGCGCCCGCCGGTGACCACATACGCCTCGGTGCACGCCAGATGGAGGTGCGGGCTGCCGCCGCACACCCCGTCGGCGGCCTCCCACTCGTACGCGCTGATGTGGGACAGCCCCACCCCGCCCGGCAGCGGATCGGTGATCCCGGTCATCTTCCGATCACCACCCGTGCGACTTGAGGTACGTCTCGGCGCGGTCCCGGTCCCAGGCGCCGTCCGCGATCACCACGCGGTAGCGGTACGCGAAGCTCTCGCCCGGGGGCAGCGCGAACTCCTCGAAGAACGCCCAGGAGAACGCGACCGAGGGGATGGGCTCGGAGCGTACGAACCAGTGGGAGGCGTGAATGGCTCCCCCATCCTGTGACAGGTTCTGAGGGGCGTGCGAGAACAGCAGGGTGGAGTGGCCGTCCACATCGTCGTGCTCGGCGGTGATGGCGATCCAGGGCGCCTCGGCGGCCGGGGTGCCCATCAGGTCGGACGCGCCCGTCTCGCCCTCGCCGCCGCGCCCGCCGGGGCCGAACACATCGCCGCCGGTGAAGTCGCGGGGGCCGCGCCAGTTCAGCCCGGTGTAGCCGGCCATCTCACGGCCCGCGGTGGTCGGGGAGCCGAAGCGCAGCTCCTCGCCGCGGATGTTGGTGAGGCGGATCGACCAGTCGATGGCCCAGGTGCCCTCGGCGGGCTCCACGGAGTGCACCTCGACGGTGCGCAGCTCCTGCGCCCACTCCTGGCCCCCGCTGTGCTGTTCAGAAGGATGGGCCACCCATGTCAGGTTCTCGGCGAAGCGCAGCCGGTCGTCGGTGACGGTGAACTCCTCGAAGCCGTCATGGCGCATCGACCCGACGCGCTCCTCGACCCGCTGGTAGCCCTGGTCCGGGCCGAGGTAGCTGTTGCCGCCCCAGAAGTTCTGCTCGGACAGATGGCTCGCGGTCATCTGCAGGCCCTTGTGCCAGCGGTGGTCGCTGGGCCGGTAGCCGGAGACCACATTGCCGGCCAGGGTGCGCAGCGGGTGGGTGTAGGGCTTCAGCGACTCGAACGGGTCGGCGTCCGGCTTGTAGACGTAGGCGAGCAGCTCGACGCCCCCGGAGGCGACCGTGACGCTCTCGCCGTGGATATGCGTGACGGTGATCGGCTCGGTCATGCTCAGTTCTCCTTGGCGGGTGCCCAGTCGGGGTGGTTGCCGTGCATGGCGTCGTAGTACGGGTCGCCGGGGGCGATCTCGCCGGCGTGAACGGGCCGTCCGGTGAAGGCCGACTTGTAGAGCGCGGCCAGGAACTCCATGGTGCGGCGGGCGTCCGGGCCGCTGCCCGGGGGCCGTATCCCGTCCCGCATCGCGTCGAGCACCACGGCCAGCTGGGCGGTGTGCGAGCTGGGCAGGTCGGCGGCGGGGGTGCGCCAGTGGGCGATGCGGTCGGCGGCGTCGCGGGTGTGCGGGGCGGGGGTGTAGACCCAGTCGTCGTTGGTGTGCCCGTACAGGTGGGTGAGTTCGACGGTGGCGTCGGCGCAGTCGATACGGATCCGGCTGACCTCGTCCGGCGACACCACGCTGTTGACGACGGTGGCCACGGCGCCGTTCGCGAAGCGGACCAGCGCGGTGGAGACGTCCTCGCTCTCCACGTCGTGG
>NZ_MUNE01000584.1 GCF_002154605.1 Streptomyces milbemycinicus
GCCTGACCGAGGCCCACGACAGCCCCGTCGGCCGGACGGCCCAGCGGGGTGCTGCCGCTCGTGACATCCGTGACGCCCGTGAACCTCGTGAAGGCCGCGCGCGGCTGAGGGCGGCCCGCCGCTTGGCCGCCCTCCGTGCGGGTACTCGCCTGCTCATGGCTGGAATCGAGCTCAACAGCGCCGCGTTCGACGACCACGACCGGATCCCCCGCCGGCACACAAAGGACGGGGAAGATCTCTCGCCGCCGCTGACCTGGTCCGGCGTCCCGGCCGGTACGGCCGAGCTGGCCCTGCTGTGCGAGGACCCGGACGCCCCGTCCGGGTCGTTCGTCCACTGGCTGGTCACCGGCATCGCCCCCTCCAGCGGCGGAGTGAGCAGTGGACGGACGCCCACGGGCGGCGTGCCGCGCACCAACGGATACCACCAGGAGGGCTGGGGCGGGCCGCACCCGCCCGCGGGCGATCAGCCGCACCGGTACTTCTTCCGGCTGTACGCCCTGCCCGAACCCCTGGTCCTTCCCGACGAGCCGTCGGCCGACGAGGTGCACCGCGCCGTCGACCGCAGCCAGCTCGCGAGCGGCACGCTGGTCGGCGTATATCAGCGTTGAGTCACCTGTCCAACCGGTTTTCCCTCCTCCCGGCCATCGTCGAAGGCCCGTCGGGGAGCGATGGGTTTCGGCCGAATCCGGCTAGTCGGCGACGTCGGCGAGAGCGATGACTTTCTCGATGCGGACCCGTACCAGCAGCTCGCCAGGGACCCCGTTGCGGGCGCCGTACTGCTCCGCAAGGTCCTCACCCATGTACCGCGCCGCGATCCGGGTGGCCCAGTCGCGGACCTCCTCCAGCCGGTCGCTCAGCTCGGCGCGCCCCTGCAAAGTGACGAACGAGAACGGGGGCCGGTCGTCGTCCACACAGAGGCTGACCCGCCCGTCGCGGGCCATGTTGCGGCCTTTGACGGTGTCCGCGCCCGTGTTGAAGACGATGTCGTCGCCGTCGAGCAGGAACCATACGGGCGCGATGTGCGGGCTGCCGTCGGCCCGCACGGTCGACAGCTTCGCCGTGTGGGTGCCCTCCGAGATGAACTTCTGCCACTGATCCTTGGTCATTTTCCGTGCCATGTCTCCATCTTGTGTCAAGCGGCGCACATCGGCGCGCCGACAGGCGGGCCGGGTTGCCCGGAGAGCGGCAGTGAGAAAGGCTTGCCCGGCAGCTGTGGTGGTTGGCCGGACGGGGAGGAACGGTATGGCACTCAGCAAAGGGCTCGATTGGCTGCTGGACGATCTGACTGAGCGGATCGCACAGATACGGCATGCCTTGGTGCTCTCGAACGACGGGCTGGTGACGGGCGCCAGCTCCACGCTCGTGCGGCAGGATGCCGAACATCTTGCCGCCGTCGCCTCGGGGTTACACAGCCTGGCCAAGGGGTCCGGGCTTCACTTCCGCACGGGGCGGGTGCGGCAGACGATGGTCGAATTCGAGGAGGGCGTGCTGTTTGTGACGGCCGCAGGGGACGGTAGCTGTCTGTGTGTGCTCAGCGGTCCGGACGCCGACGTCGGTCAGGTCGCCTACGAGATGGCGCTGTTGGTCAACAGGGTGGGGGAGCACTTGGGCGTCGAGGCGAGACAGGAGAGCGGGGCGCCAAGCGGGCTGTGAGCGGGCTGTGAGCGGAAGTTATCCACAGGCCTGACGGGCGGTCTCGCTCAGCGACTATTGTCGTCACTGTCAGTGACCGAGTAGTCGCGGGGGAGGACCGTCGTGGTAGTGGGGGACCGCCAGAAGGCGCTTCAAGAGTCGTTTCAATCGGTTCAGGAGCCGTCTCGGACAGCGCGTCAGAAACCGGGGAGGAGTCCGGTGCCGCCGCTGCCGGACGGGGCCGAGGAGACCGTCGCGTTCGACAGAGCCGCCAGGGAGCTGGGCCTCAAGCGCGGCGAGTTCGAGCTGGCCGTGCAGCTGGGCGAGGTGCGCACCGTCGCCGTCGGCGCCATGGGGCGCCGGGTGGCGCGTGCGGAGCTGCTTCGGCTCGCGGCTGCCGAGGGCTTCCCGAGCGCGTTGCGTGCCCGGCTGCGCGTGGTGGGCACGGCCGAGGGAGCCGAGCTGCTGGGCATCAGCCAGGGCCGGTTCACCCGCCTGGCGCGCGGTGGCTTCTTCACTCCGGTCCGGTTCTATGTCAACCGGTACCGGGCCGTGGTGTGGCTGTATCCGGCCGCGGAGCTCGGCGCGTTCGCCGGGCGGGAGCCCGCCCTGTTGACCGGACGCATCCCGGCTGGGCTGCGCGCCACACTCGACGAGGGGGAGGATCAGCGGGCCGCCGGATGGCGCCGCCGCCGCGTCGAGCAGTTGCTCGCCCGGACCGACAATCCCTGGGAGCGGGCCGCGGTGTGGTGCGCGCCGCTGGCCCCCGCCGAGTTGGACGCGGTCGTCACCGACCCGGCCGAGCGGGCGTGTCTGCGTGAGCTGATGCCCCGGCTCGCCCCGGTGCCCGCCGGGACCGGCCCGGCGGCGGAGGTGACCGCCGCCCTGGTGACGGCCGATGACCCCGCGGAGATCCGGCGCTGCCGGGCTGCGCTGGAGACCTGTGTGCGGGACGCCCGCGAGGCGCGCCCCATCCAGCCGCCCGTCCCGCGGTCGACCGAGGTGGCGGAGGCGCCGGGCAGCGAGCCCGCCCCGCCTCCCGCGCGGCCTCGCAGGCTCCCGCTCTGGCACCGCCTTGTCCGTGGACGCCGGAGCGCGACGGACGGCCCCACGACGCCCTACAGGGGGCGGAAGAGCCCTTCCTGCACCACGGAGACGAGCAGCCGGCCGGCCCGGTCGTAGATCCGGCCGCGGGCCAGCCCGCGCCCGCCGGTGGCGATCGGCGACTCCTGGTCGTAGAGGAACCACTCGTCGGTGCGGAACGGCCGGTGGAACCACATGGCGTGGTCCAGCGAGGCCATGTCGAAGCCGCGGCGGCCCCACAGCGGCTCCACGGGCACCCGCACCGCGTCCAGCAGCATCATGTCGCTCGCGTAGGTGAGCGCGCAGGTGTGCACGAGCGGGTCATCGCCGAGCGGGCCGACCGCCCGCATCCACACAGCGCTGCGCGGCTCGGCGCCCTCGAGCTCCTGGGGCGTCCAGCGCAGCCGCTCCACATACCGGATGTCGAAGGGCTGACGGCGCGCCATTCTCTCGAGCGACTCGGGGAGCGCCCCGAGATGCTCGCGGATCTCGTCGGCGAGCTTCGGCAGGCTCTCCGGCTCAGGTACCTCGGGCATCGGCAGCTGTTGTTCGATGCCCGGCTCGGGAAGATGGAAGGAGGCAGTCAGATTGAAGATCGTCCGACCCTGCTGGACGGCGACGACCCGGCGCGTGGTGAAGGAGCGACCGTCGCGGACGCGCTCCACCTGGTACACGATCGGTACCCCCGGCCGCCCCGGGCGCAGGAAGTACGCGTGGAGCGAGTGCACCGGGCGCTGTCCGTCGGTGGTCCGTCCCGCGGCCACCAGCGCCTGCCCGGCCACCTGCCCGCCGAACACTCGCTGCAGCGACTCGTCGGGGCTGAGGCCCCGGAAGATGTCCAACTCGATCTGCTCCAGGTCCAGCAGATCGACCAGGCGCTCGGCGGGATTGGTCATCGGTGGTGCTCCTTCACTGGTGGTGCTCGCCGCGGGGCCGGGCCCCGCTTGTTCGGGCCCCGCCTGTTCCGGGGCCGTGACGCCTGGGAGGCTACAGCTGCCCCACCGCGGTGATCCGCACCACCGCCCGGCCCTCTTCATCGGAGGCCGCCAGGTCGACCTCCGCCGAGATGCCCCAGTCGTGGTCACCGTTCGGGTCGTCGAAGGTCTGCCGCACCCGCCACAGCCCGTGCTCCGGCTGCTCCTCGATATGCAGCAGCTTCGGGCCGCGCGCCTGCGGGCCGGTGCCCAGGTCCTCGTACTCCTCCCAGTAGGCGTCCATCGCCGTCGCCCACGCGTCCTCGTCCCAGCCGGAGTCCGCGTCCATCTCGCCGAGCTCGGCCACCTTGTCCAGCGCGGCGAGCTCGACCCGGCGGAACATCGCGTTGCGCACCAGGACACGGAAGGCGCGCGTGTTCGCGGTGACCGGCCGGACCTGGTCGGCGCGCTCCTGAGCCTCCTCCGCGGACTCCTCCTCGGGGTTCGCCAGCTGTTCCCACTCGTCCAGCAGGCTGGAGTCGACCTGCCGCACCATCTCGCCGAGCCAGGCGATGATGTCCTGGAACTCATCGGACTTCAGATCGTCCGGCACGGTGTGGTCCAGGGCCTTGAAGGCACTGGCGAGGTAGCGCAGCACGATGCCCTCGGTCCGCGCCAGGTCGTAGTACGAGGTGAACTCGGTGAAGGTCATCGCGCGTTCGTACATGTCGCGGATCACCGACTTCGGCGACAGCGGGTGGTCGCCGACCCACGGGTGGCTCTTGCGGTAGAGGCCGTAGGCGTGGAAGAGCAGTTCCTCCAGCGGTTTGGGGTACGAGACGTCCTGAAGCCGCTCCATGCGCTCCTCGTACTCGACGCCGTCGGCCTTCATCGCGGCCACCGCCTCGCCCCGGGCCTTGTTCTGCTGGGCCGCCAGGATCTGCCGTGGATCGTCCAAGGTCGACTCGACGACCGAGACCATGTCCAGGGCATAGGAGGGGGATTCGGGTTCCAGGAGCTCGAAGGCGGCGAGCGCGAAGGTGGACAGCGGCTGGTTCAGCGCGAAGTCCTGCTGCAGATCCACCGTCAGCCGTACGGTCCGCCCCTCGGCATCGGGCTCCTTGAGCTGCTCCACCACGCCCCCGTCCAGCAGCGAGCGGTAGATCGCGATGGCCCGGCGGATATGGCGCAGCTGGTTCTTGCGCGGCTCGTGGTTGTCCTCGAGGAGGCGTCGCATCCCCTCGAAGGGGTTTCCCGGCCGGGCGATGACCGACAGCAGCATCGCGTGGGTGACCCTGAACCGAGAGGTGAGCGGTTCGGGCTCGGAGGCGATCAGCTTTTCGAAGGTGTTCTGTCCCCAGCTGACGAACCCTTCGGGTGCCTTCTTGCGCACCACCTTGCGCCGCTTTTTCGGATCGTCCCCGGCCTTCGCCAGCGCCTTCTCGTTCTCGATGACGTGCTCGGGCGCCTGCGCCACCACAAAGCCGGCGGTGTCGAACCCGGCCCGCCCGGCGCGGCCGGCGATCTGGTGGAACTCCCTGGCCCGCAGCGTCCGCACCCGCTGGCCGTCGTACTTCGTCAGCGCGGTGAACAGGACCGTGCGGATCGGCACGTTGACGCCCACGCCCAAGGTGTCCGTACCGCAGATGACCTTCAGCAGCCCGGCCTGCGCCAGCTTCTCCACCAGCCGCCGGTACTTCGGCAGCATCCCGGCGTGGTGCACCCCGATACCATGCCGCACATAGCGGGACAGGTTCCGGCCGAACTTGGTGGTGAACCGGAAGTTTCCGATGAGCGCCGCGATCTCGTCCTTCTCCGCCCGCGTGCACATATTGATGCTCATCAGGGCCTGGGCCCGCTCCACCGCGGCCGCCTGGGTGAAGTGCACGATGTAGACGGGCGCCTGCCGCGTCTCCAGCAGCTCGGTGAGCGTCTCGGTCAGCGGCGTGACGCGGTACTCATAGCTCAGCGGCACGGGCCGGGTCGCGGACCGCACCACCGAGGTGGGCCGCCCGGTGCGCCGGGCCAGGTCCTCCTCGAACCGGGTCACATCGCCGAGCGTCGCCGACATCAGCACGAACTGGGCCTGGGGCAGCTCAAGCAGCGGGATCTGCCACGCCCAGCCGCGGTCCGGCTCCGCATAGAAGTGGAACTCGTCCATGACCACTTGACCGATGTCGGCGTCCTTGCCGTCGCGCAAGGCGATGGACGCCAGGACCTCGGCCGTGCAGCAGATCACCGGCGCGTCCGCGTTGACCGACGCGTCGCCCGTGAGCATCCCGACGTTCTCAGTGCCGAAGAGCTTGCACAGCTCGAAGAACTTCTCCGAGACGAGCGCCTTGATCGGCGCGGTGTAGAAGGTGACCTCGTCCCGAGCGAGGGCGGCGAAGTGGGCGCCCGCCGCCACCAGGCTCTTGCCCGAGCCGGTGGGGGTGGACAGGATGACGTTCGATCCGGACACCACCTCGATCAGCGCTTCCTCCTGGGCAGGGTAGAGCGAGATGCCCCGCTCCTCGACCCACGTGGAAAACGCCTCGAAAAGGGCGTCGGGGTCGGCGTCGCTCGGCAGCTGATCGATAAGAGTCACGCCCCTATACTGCCTGCTTTCCCACGTCGGCCGGGAACCGGCTGCTGGGACGAAGATCGTCCGCCGCTAGGCTGTGCCCGGCGAGTGGGCCGAACGGGCACATCGAGCCCTGGAGAACTTCCTAAGAGACAGACCCGCGCATACGCGGGCACGAACAGGGGCGGGGATAAGACCATGATGGGACCGGCGCATTCGCTGTCCGGGGCGGCGGCCTGGCTGGGGGTGGGCGCGGCGGCTGCGGCGGCGGGCCATGAGATGCCCTGGCCGGTGCTGGTCGTCGGCGCTCTGATCTGCGCCGGGGCGGCGCTCGCCCCCGATCTCGACCACAAGGCCGCGACGATATCCCGCTCGTTCGGGCCGGTATCCCGGGGCCTGTGCGAGGTGACTGACAAGCTCTCGCACGCGGTCTACAAGGCGACCAAGAAGCAGGGCGACCCGCGCCGCTCGGGCGGCCACCGCACCCTCACCCACACCTGGCTGTGGGCGGTGCTGATCGGCGGGGGCGCCTCGGCGCTGGCGATGATCGGCGGCCGCTGGGCGGTGCTCGCGATCCTCTTCGTCCACATGGTGCTGGCTGTCGAGGGACTGCTGTGGCGCATGGCGCGGGTCTCCAGCGATGTGCTGGTGTGGCTGCTGGGCGCCACCAGCGCCTGGATCCTCGCCGATGTGCTGCACAAGCCGGGCAATGGCGCCGACTGGCTGTTCACCGATCCGGGTCAGGAGTATCTGTGGCTCGGCCTGCCGATCGTCCTGGGGGCCCTGGTGCACGACATCGGGGACGCGCTCACTGTCTCCGGCTGCCCGATCCTGTGGCCCATACCGATAGGCCGCAAGCGGTGGTACCCGATCGGGCCCCCGAAGGGGATGCGCTTCCGGGCGGGCAGCTGGGTCGAGTTGAAGGTGCTGATGCCGGCCTTCATGGTGGTGGGCGGTCTGAGCGGCCTCGGCGCCCTCGGCATCATCTGACCACGTGACCCGGCGGTGCGGGCCGGCCCGGTGACCTGGGGGCTGACCTCGTGACCCGGCGGCGCGGAGCGAGCCGCGCCGCCGGGGCGGTCGCTACTGGTGCCAGGAGCGCCACAGCGCCGCATAGGCGCCGCCCGCCGCGACGAGTTCGTCGTGGTTGCCCAGCTCGCTGATCCGGCCCTGCTCGACCACCGCGATCAGGTCCGCGTCATGCGCGGTGTGCAGCCGGTGGGCGATGGCGACCACGGTCCGGCCCTCCAGCACCCGGGCCAGGGACCGCTCCAGATGTCGCGCCGCCCGCGGATCGAGCAGCGAGGTGGCCTCGTCCAGGACGAGCGTATGCGGATCGGCCAGCACCAGCCGGGCCAGGGCGATCTGCTGAGCCTGCGCCGGGGTCAGTGCCAGCCCGCCCGACCCGACCTCGGTGTCCAGACCGTCCTCCAGCGCCCGCGCCCAGCCGTCGGCGTCCACCGCGCTCAGGGCCGCCCACAGCTCGGTGTCCCGCGCGGAGGTGCGGGCCAGCAGCAGATTGTCGCGCAGCGACCCCACGAAAACATGGTGCTCCTGGTTGACCAGCGCCACATGCTCGCGCACCCGCTCCGCCGGCATCCGGGCCAGCTCCGCGTCGCCCAGCGTCACCGTGCCCGTCCGGGGCGCGTAGATCCCGGCGAGCAGCCGGCCCAGGGTGGACTTGCCCGCGCCGGACGGTCCGACCAGGGCCAGCCGCGTCCCGGGCCGTACCCGCATGGTCACCCCGTGCAGCACATCGCTGTCCGCCCGGTATCCGAACCGCACCTCGTCCGCGCGCACCTCTCGGCCGCCGGGCGCCACCGTGTCATCGGCCGAATCCGGCTCGATCTCCCGCACCCCCACCAGCCGGGCCAGCGACACCTGCGCCACCTGCAGCTCGTCGTACCAGCGCAGAATCAGCCCGACCGGCTCCACCAGCATCTGGGCCAGCAGCGCGCCGGTGGTCAGCTCGCCGACCGTCATCCAGCCATGCAGCACAAAGGCGCCGCCGATCATCAGGACCGACCCGGTGATCAGCGAGTACGTCACATTGATCACGGGGAAGAGCACGCTGCGCAGCCAGAGCGTGTACCGCTCCCACGCGGTCCATTCGCGGATCCGGCGCTCGGACAGGGCTGTCCGCCGGTCACCCAGCCGCTGCGCCTCGATGGTCCGCCCGGCGTCCACCGTCTCGGTGAGGGACGAGGCCACCGCGGCGTATCCGGCGGCCTCCGAGCGGTAGGCGCTCGGCGCCCGCCGGAAGTACCAGCGGCAGCCGATCACCAGCACCGGGAGCGCGATCAGCACCGCCAGCCCCAGCGGCGGCGCCGTCACTGTCAGCGCGCCGAGCAGCAGCACCGTCCACACCACCCCGATGGCCAGCTGGGGCACCGCCTCGCGCATCGCGTTGGCCAGCCGGTCGACGTCGGTGGTGATCCGGGACAGCAGATCGCCGGTGCCGGCCCGCTCCAGCACGCTCGGCGGCAGGCCCACCGACCGTACGAGGAAGTCCTCGCGCAGATCCGCCAACATCCTCTCGCCCAGCACCGCGCCGCGCAGCCGCACCATCCGGACGAACGCGGTCTGCACCGCGAGCGCCACCGCGAACAGCGCGACGGCGCGTCCGATGTGCAGGTCACGCTCTCCCGCCGCAAGGTCCTCGACCAGCCCGCCCAGCAGCTGCGGGCCGACCATGGAGGCGATCACGGCGGTCGCGTTCACGGCCATCAGCACGGCGAAGGCCGTTCGGTGCCGCCGCAGCAGCTCGCGGACGTAGTCCCGCACGGTGGCGGGGGTACCGACCGGCAGTGTCGTCGCCGACTGCGGTGCCGCGGGGTCATAGGCCGGTGGGGCCACTCCGATCATGCCGACTCCCCGATCTTTCCGATCCGCCCCGCGGCCCTGGGCCCCGTAGCGTCATGTCCCTTGGCCCCGTGGCCGTTCGCGTCGTGGTCCGTGTCCAGGTCTGCCTCAGCCGGTTCAGCCGGTTCATCCGGTTCGCGCGTGACCACCGCGCGGTACGCGTACTCGGTGCCCAGCAGTTCGCGGTGCAGGCCAGCGGCGGCCGCCTTGCCGTCCCGTACGAACACCACCCGGTCGGCCCGGTCCAGCAGCAGCGGGCTGGAGGTGAAGACCACGGTGGTCCGCCCCGTCCGCAGCTGCCGCAGGCCCTGCGCGATCCGCGCCTCGGTGTGCGAGTCCACCGCGGACGTCGGCTCGTCGAGCACCAGTACCTCGGGGTCGGTCACCAGCGAGCGGGCCAGCGCCAGCCGTTGCCGCTGGCCACCCGACAGAGAGCGGCCGCGCTCGGTGATCCGCGCGTGCAGCGGGTCCGCCGCGCCCGAGCCGTCCACCGACGCCTGCGCGAGCGCGTCCAGCACATCGCCGCACTGTGCCGCCTCCAGCGCTTCCGTCACCGTGACCGCCCCCGAGCGGGGCACATCGAGCAGTTCGGCGAGCGTGCCCGACAGCAGCACCGGGTCCTTGTCCTGGACCAGCACGGCTCGGCGCGCCGCGGCCAGCGGCACCTCGTCCAGCCGAACGCCGCCCAGCAGCGCCGACGGCGTCCGCCCGGGCTCCGCCTCCGCCGCGCCGCCACCGGCCTTGCCCTTGTTGTCCTCGTCGTCGTCCGGAGCGTGCCCGCCGAGCCGGTCGGCCAGCCGTCCCGCCAGGTCCGGGTCGCCGCACACCACCGCGGTCAGCTGCCCGGCGGGTGCGAGCATTCCGCTCGCCGGGTCGTACAGATCGCCACCGAACTTCTCCCCGTCCGGCCCGTCGGCCGCCGTGCCTGCGCCGGAGCCTTCGGCGCCGTACGAGGAGCGCCGCAGCCCCAGCACCCGGGCGGCGCGCCGCGCCGAAGGCCGGGAGAAGGAATACGCCATCGCGATCTCCTCGAAGTTTCTCAATGGGAAGAGCAGGAAGGTCACCGCGCTGTAGACCGTCACCAGCTCGCCCACCGAGATCTGCCCCTCCCGGGCGAGCGTCGCCCCGTACCAGACGACCCCGATCATCAGCAGCCCCGGCAGGGCGACCTGCACCGCGGCGATCAGCGCCCACATGCGGGCGCTGCGCACCGCCGCCGTCCGGACCTCCTGCGAGGCCCGCCGGTAGCGGTCGAGGAACAGCTCCTCGCCCCCGATGCCGCGCAGCACCCGCAGCCCCGCCACGGTGTCCGAGGCCAGCTCGGTCGCCCGGCCGGCCTTCTCCCGCTGCTCGTCCGCCCGTCGCGTGGCCCGGGGCAGCAGCGGAAAGACCGCCAGCGCCAGTGCGGGCACGCCGAGGGCCACCACCATCCCCAGCGCCGGCTGATAGATGATCAGGGCCACACACACCCCGACGGTGGTGATCGCGGCCGCCGTAAAGCGGGACAGCGCCTCCACGAACCAGCCGATCTTCTCCACATCGCCGGTGGAGACAGCCACCACTTCGCCCGCCGCCACCCGCCGCGTCAGCGTCGAACCCAGCTCGACCGCCTTGCGCGCCAGGAGCTGCTGTACCCGTGCCGCCGCCGTGATCCAGTTGGTGATCGCCGCCCGGTGCAGCATGGTGTCGCCGAGCGCGGTGAGCGCGGTCAGCCCGGCGATCAGCCCGCCGGCCAGCGCCAGCCGCCCGCCCGAGCCGTCCACGACCGCCTGGACACCAAAGCCGATGGCCACGGGGAAGGACACCAGGGCGGCCATGTGCAGCAGACCCCACAGCGCGGCCTTCACCTGCCCGCCCAGTTGATTTCTGCCCAGCCACCACAGGAAGTGGGGTCCTGATCGGACGTCGGGTAGGCCGGGATCGGGGTACGGAAGATCGCGAATGTGCATGATGTCCCAGGGCTCGGGCGGGGTGACGGGCAGGCAGGAGCCGTGAAAGACTCGCGCCCCACCCCTGCGGCATTCAACTGGTTTTCCCGTGCCGGGACCCGGAACACGCCAATCCCGCGTGCGTCGCCACGACACGGAAGTGGGACGATGGGGGACATGCGAATTTCCGGCACGACGTCCATGCGTGCGGCGGCCGCCACCGGCGCCGCCCTCATCCTCCTGACGGCCTGCGGCGGCGCGGGCGGGGACGGCGACAAGAGCGGTGGCCAGGGCAAGCAGGCGCTGCGCAGCTCCGCCCCCGTGTCGGACCCCACGCGCATTCCGAAGGTGGGCGACGCCCTTCAGGCGAAGATCCCGGCCGACTCGCGGCAGGTCGTCGCGGTCTACGGCAATGGCGTGAACTCCGCGGACTCGACCGTGGTGCTCTATACCAAGCAGGGCAAGAAGTGGGAGCGGACCCGCAGTTGGGCCGCGCACAACGGCAAACGCGGCTGGACGACCGGCCATCGCGAGGGCGACAAGCGCAGCCCGGTCGGCGTCTACTCGCTCAGCGACGCGGGCGGTGTGCTGCCGGACCCCGGCGCCCGACTGCCGTACAACCAGGCCGCTGCCTTCGCCGCCCCGCACTACTGGCCCAAGACCCACTGGCACGACTTCGACTACGTCATCGCCATCGACTACAACCGCGTCAAGGGCACCTCACCGCTCGATCCGACCCGGCCTCAGGGCCAGAGCAAGGGCGGTTCCATCTGGCTGCACATGGACCACGGCAGCGGCACCTCGGCGTGTGTGAGCGTGCCCAAGTCCGGCATGGAGTATCTGCTGAAGAACCTCGATCCCGCGCTGCACCCCGTCGTGGTGATGGGGGACAAGGCCCACCTGGCCGCGTGAGCCATGGGCCGGGTGTGACGGATCGGCCCGTCACACCCGGCCCGGCAGCGGGTTTGGATGGGTTTGGACCTCTCATCGCGGCACGAGGGAGGCCCGCAGCACATCGGTCACCTCATCGTCGCGGACCTGCGCGAAGTCCTCGTACCACAGACCGACCGCCTGGAACGGGTCGGGCTGGTCCAGGCACACCAGGTCGTCGACCTCCGGCCGGACCGCCGCCGCGGCCTCGCGTGAACACACCGGGACGGCGAGGATCACGCGGGCGGGCTCGCGATGGCGTACGGAGCGCAGCGCCGCCCGTGCGGTGACGCCGGTGGCCAACCCGTCGTCCACCACGATCACCGTGCGGTCCCGCAGGTCGGCGGAGGGGCGCCCACGGCGGTACAGCTGCTCGCGGCGGCGCAGCTCGGTGCGCTCTTCCCGGGCCCGCGGGGCGAGCTGGGCCGGTGTCAGATCGAGCAGGGCCAGCGCGCCCTCGTCATACAGCGGCGGATCGTCCCCGGCGAGGGCGCCGACGCCCAGCTCGGGGTTGAACGGGGCGCCGATCTTCCGGGCCACGAGCACGTCCAACGGCACCTGCAGCGCCTGGGCGACCTCGTCCGCCACCGGCGCGCCGCCCCGGGGCAGCGCCAGCACCACGGGATTCCTCAACCGCTCGCCCCGCGGCGGCTCGCGCAGCCGCTCGGCCAGCTTCCGCCCGGCCTGCCTCCGGTCGCGAAAACGCATCGTCCCACCTCTCCCTTCTGCCCCTTCTGCGGCGGCCCCGCGCGTCTGTGTGGCCGTCCCCGCGTCGGGCCCCGTGGGGCAGGTCTGCTCCGCTCCTCGCCCCTGAGTTCCCGGCGGCCGGGGCGGTATGCGCGGACAGGATTTTCCCGGTTGTTACACCGGGCCCTTCCGTAGGCGATCACGCTCCGCCATAGTGACGCATCGCGGAATTTACTTTCCGCATCTCAGAAACGAGCCCGGAGGTGTCCACGTGCCGCTCGCCGCACCATCCCTTCCCCTGCGCGCCCTGAGACTGCTGCGCACCTCGCTGTTCACGCAGGTCGTCTGCGCCCTCGTACTCGGAATCGCCGTCGGGCGGCTCTGGCCGGACGTGGGGACGGCCGTCCAGCCGCTCGGCGATGGATTCGTGCGTCTGATCAAGGCGGTGATCGCCCCGCTGGTCTTCTGTGTCGTCGTCGCCGGGATCGCCAAGGCCGGGGACCTGAAGGCGTTCGGGCGGATCGGGCTCAAGGCGCTCATCTGGTTCGAGGTGGCCACCACCGTGGCGCTGCTCCTCGGTCTGCTGGCGGCCAATCTGACCGGCCCCGGCACCGGTATGCACGTCGACCCCGCCACGCTCGACTCCTCAGCAGTCGACGACAAGACCGGCGGCGGGCATCTGCCCTCGACCTCGCAGTTCATCCTGGACGCGCTGCCGGAGAGCGCCATCGGCGCCTTCGCTCAGAACTCCCTGCTCCAGGTCCTCGTGATGGCCTGTCTGGTGGGCGCGGCCCTGCTCCACCTGGGCAAGACGAAGGTGCCCGCGATCCTGCCGGCCATCGAACAGGCCCAGGAGGTCGTCTTCGCGATCGTCGGCTTCATCATGAGGCTCGCCCCGCTGGCGGTCTTCGGCGCCATGGCGCACCTCGTGGGCCAGTACGGGTTGGGGGCCCTGACGACGTACGGGAAGCTGATCGCGCTCTGTTACGGCGTCGCGCTGCTCTTCCTGGCGGTGCTCGGCGTGGCCCTCAAGGCGATCACCGGGCTGAGCCTGTGGAAGTTCGTCAAGTACACCCGCGAGGAGATGCTGCTGGCCCTCGGCACCGCCTCCAGCGAGACCGTTCTGCCGCGGATGATGCAGAAGCTGCGCGCGGCCGGGTGCCGGGACGACGCGGTCGGGCTTGTGCTCCCCACCGGATACTCCTTCAACCTCGACGGCGCCTCCATCTATCTGTCCATCGGCACGCTCTTCATCTCCCAGGCGGTCGGTGTGGACCTGAGTCTGGGTCAGCAGATCACCGTCGTCCTCGTGCTGATGCTGACCAGCAAGGGCATGGCGGGCGTGCCCGGTTCGGCCTTCCTGGCTCTCTCGGCGACGGCCTCGGCCCTCGGGGTGATTCCCGCGGCCGCCGTCGCGCTGCTGCTCGGTGTGGACCGGATCATGGACTCGATGCGGGTGGCGACCAATCTGCTCGGCAACTGTGTCGCCGTCTTCGCCGTCTCGCGCTGGGAGGGCGCGCTGGACATGGCGAAGGCCAAGCGCGTGCTCGACGGTGAGCGGACGGCCGTCGAAGAGGAGGCCGCGGCACCGGCCGAGGCTGCTCCGGACGCGGAGGCCGCCCCGCCCGCGCGGTCCCCCGCGTCCGGGCGCTGAGCCGGGCGCGCGGGCAGCGCCTCGGGGCGGTCTCCTCAGTAGCGGCCCTGGTCGGGTGTGCCGGCGAGCGTGTCCAGCAACTCGCCCAGCATCTCGCGCTGCCGGTCGGACAGGGGGGCCAGGATCTCCTCCGCGGCGGCCCGGCGCGCGTCGCGCAGCGCGCGCAGCGTCGCGCGGCCGGTGTCGGTGAGCTCGACGCGCACCACGCGGCGGCTGTCCGGATCGGCCGCGCGGCGCACCGAGCCATGCGCCTCCAGGGCGTCCACCAGCGTCGTCACGGCGCGCGGGACCACTTCGAGCCGCTGCGCGAGGTCCGCCATGCGCGGCGGCCGGTCGCTGTGCGCCACCATGCGCAGCAGACGGGACTGGGCGGGGGTGATGCCCAGGGGCTCCATATGCCGCTTCTGGGCGCGGTGCAGTCTGCGGGTCAGGCGCAGCAGCTGCTCCGTGAGGAGGCCTGAGGTGTCGGGGGTGGGCATGATCGCAGTCTATCAGGACAAGGTTCATTGTGAGTATAGGTAACAATGAGCTATGCTCGGCAAAATGCTGCGCAAGGCCGCGCCCGTACCCAGTCGCGTGCCACCCACCCCTGCCCAGAAGGAGCCCATGCACCACGGCGCATCCCAGTGGACCCCGTCTTCAGCCGACCCCGAGCAGCCCGCCCAGCTGCGGCGCATCCTCGGGCTCTTCCGCCCCTATCGCGGCCGCCTCGCCCTCGTCGCCCTGCTGGTCGCCGCCTCCGCCCTGGTCTCCGTCGCCTCGCCGTTCCTGCTGCGCGAGGTCCTGGACACCGCCATCCCCGAGCGCCGCACCGGACTGCTGACCCTGCTCGCCCTCGGCATGATCGCCGCGGCCGTCGTCACCAGCGTCTTCGGAGTGCTGCAGACCCTCATCTCCACCACCGTCGGCCAGCGCGTCATGCACGATCTGCGCACCGCGGTCTACGACCGGCTGCAGCGCATGCCGCTCGCCTTCTTCACCCGCACCCGCACCGGCGAGGTGCAGTCCCGGATCGCCAATGACATCGGTGGTATGCAGGCCACCGTCACCTCCACCGCGACCTCGCTGGTCTCCAACCTCACCAGCGTCGTCGCGACGGTCGTCGCGATGCTCGCCCTCGACTGGCGGCTGACCGTCGTCTCGCTGCTCCTGCTGCCGCTGTTCGTCTGGATCAGCCGCCGGGTCGGGCGCGAGCGCAAGCGGATCACCTCGCAGCGCCAGAAGCAGATGGCGGCCATGTCCGCGATGGTGACCGAGTCCCTGTCGGTGAGCGGGATCCTCCTCGGCCGCACCATGGGCCGGTCCGAGTCGCTGACCCGGGAGTTCGCCCGGGAGTCCGAGCGCCTGGTCGGTCTGGAAGTGCGCTCCAGCATGGCCGGGCGCTGGCGGATGTCCACCATCGGCATCGTCATGGCCGCCATGCCCGCCGTCATCTACTGGGCGGCCGGGATGGTCCTGGACTCGGGCGGCCCCTCCGTCTCCATCGGCACCCTGGTCGCCTTTGTCTCGCTGCAACAGGGACTGTTCCGGCCCACGGTCAGCCTGCTGTCCACCGGAGTGGACATCCAGACCTCCCTCGCCCTTTTTCAGCGCATCTTCGAATACCTCGACCTGCCGATCGACATCACCGAACCCGCCGAGCCCGTGCGGTTGGCGAAGGTGCGCGGCGAAGTCCGCTTCGACCGCGTGGACTTCTCGTACCCGAAGGATGCGAAGGAAGCGAAGAGCACGGGGGACCTGAAGGGGTTGAAGAGCTCGAGGCCCACGCTCAGCGGCATCGACCTGACCGTCCCGGCGGGCGGCAGCCTGGCCGTCGTCGGGCCGACCGGCTCCGGCAAGACCACCCTCAGTTATCTGGTGCCGAGGCTGTACGACGTCACCGTCGGCCGGATCCTGATCGACGGAGTGGACGTCCGCGACCTCGACTTCGACACCCTCTCGCGCGCGGTCGGCGTCGTCTCCCAGGAGACCTATCTCTTCCATACCTCCGTGGCCGACAATCTGCGCTTCGCCAAGCCCGATGCCACGGACGAGGAGATCGTGGCGGCCGCGCGGGCCGCCCAGATCCATGACCACATCGCCTCGCTGCCCGAGGGGTATGACACCCTCGTCGGCGAGCGCGGCTACCGCTTCTCCGGTGGCGAGAAGCAGCGGCTGGCCATCGCCCGCACCATACTGCGCGACCCGCCCGTGCTCATCCTCGACGAGGCGACCAGCGCCCTGGACACCCGCACCGAGCACGCGGTGCAGCAGGCCATCGACACCCTCTCCGCCGGACGGACCACGATCACCATCGCCCACCGTCTGTCCACCGTGCGGGACGCCGATCAGATCATGGTCCTCGACGGCGGCCGCATCGCCGAACAGGGCAGTCATGAGGAGCTGCTGGCCAAGGGCGGGCGCTACGCCGCCCTGGTGCGGCGCGACGAAAACCTCGCGCCTGTGGCTCCGGCAGGGTAGGTCCGCGGCGGCACGCTATCGGGAGAACTCGGCGCGCACCGCCTCCGTGTGCTCGCCGAGTGCGGGCACCGGCCGCATCGCCGCCTGCCGCCCGTCCACCTCGACCGGCGGCAGCAGACCGCGCAGCGGACCCACCGGGGAGTCGAATTCCCGCCACCGCGCGCGTGCTTCCAGCTGCGGATGGGCGGCGAACTCCGCGATATCGCGGAGCCGGGCGTTCGCGATGCCCGCCCCGTCCAGGAGCGCGATCAGCCCGTCCGCGGTGTGCGTCGCAAAACACTCCTCGAGCTCCGCCGTCAGCTCCTCGTCATGCTTGTGGCGCGCCGGGTTGTCGGCGAACCGCGGATCGCGGATCAGCTCCGGGCGGCGCAGCGCCTGCTCGCACAGGGCGATCCACTCGCGGTCGCTCTGCACGCTGAGAAAGACCCGCCCACCGTCCCCGCAGTGGTACGGCCCATACGGCGAGATGGACGGATGGCGGGCGCCGCTGCGCATGAGCGGAGCCCCGCCGTAGGCCTGCGCGAAGTAGGGATGGCCCATCCATTCGCCGAGCGCGTCCAGGAGGCTGACGCTCAGATCGGTTCCTTCGCCCGTACGCTCCCGCTCGTACAGCGCGGCGAGAATCCCGCTGTACGCGTACATCCCGCCGGCGATATCCGCGATCGAGATCCCGGGCCGTGCCGGAGCCTCCGGGGCGCCGGTGATCGACAGCAGCCCCGCCTCGCACTGGACCAGCAGGTCATAGGCCTTCTTGTCCCGGTAGGGGCCATCGGGGCCGTATCCGGAGATGGCGCAGGTGATCAGGCGTGGATGCCGGTCGCGCAGCACCGGTGCGCCGAGGCCGAGCCGGTCCACGGCGCCGGGCGCGAGATTGTGTACGAACACATCCGCGGCGGCGATCAGCGCATCGAGCAGCCTGCGGTCCGCGTCGCCCTTGAGGTCGAGGACGACGCTCTCCTTACCGCGGTTGATCCAGACGAAATAGGCGGACAAGCCCTTGACGGCACGGTCGTAGTCGCGGGCGAAGTCCCCTCGCCCCGGCCGTTCCACCTTGATGACGCGGGCGCCGAGATCGGCGAGCTGGCGGGTGGCGAACGGGGCGGCGACGGCTTGTTCCAGAGCGACGACGGTGATGCCGTCCAGGGGCTGCGCGGGCACGGGCGACTCCTTCGGTGCGTTCTCAGGCACCTTTCTTCCCCGCCCGGGGCGGCGGCCGAACGCCCGCCGCCCCGGGGTCGGGCCCGTCAGCCGAACAGGCCGCCCAGAAACGCGATTTGCTCGGCTTGCTGGTGCACGCCGCCGCCCTCATGGCCGTTGAAGGCCCACACCTTCAGGTCCTTGTCGCCCGCGTAGTGGTTGTACGCGGCGAAACCGCAGGATGTGGGGGTGATCTCATCGCGCAGCGCGGTCGAGAAGAGCGCGGGTGCGTTTGCGCGGACGGCGAAGTTGAGCCCGTCGAAGTGGTCCAGCGTGGCCAGGACCTGGTCCGCCAGATCTCGTCGGCCGGCGCAGAACCGGGCCACCTCGCCGTACGGGTCGGCGTCGGTGATCTCCACGGCGCGGCGGATATGCGTCATGAACGGCACATCGATCAGTGCGGCGGTCAGATCCGGCACCAGACCGGCCGCGGCCAGGGCCAGGCCGCCGCCCTGGCTGCCGCCGCTGACGACGATCCGCCCCTCGTCGACCAGCGGATGCGTGCGGGCGGCCGCGACGGCGCGTACCGCGTCGGTGTACAGCCGGCGGTAGTAGTAGTCGTCCGGGGACAGGATCCCCTTGGTCATCTTGCCGGCGGCCTCGGGCCCGGTGCCGCCGACCGGGTCGGGCGTGGTGCCGGGGTTGTTGGGGGAGGCGCCCTGGCCGCGGCTGTCCATGATGAAGACTGCATAGCCCACCGACGGCCACAGCAGCCAGTTGTGCGGCAGGCCCCGGCCGCCGTTGTAGCCGATGTACTGCACCACGCACGGCAGCGGGCCCGCCGCGTCCCGCGGCGCCAGCAGCCAGCCGCCTATCCGGTGCCCGCCGAACCCGGAGAACTCCACGTCGTAGGTGTGCAGACGGGCAAGCCCCGAATCCGTCTCGGTGAACACCACGTCCAGAGCGTGCTCGTCCGTCTCGGCGAGGGTGCGCTCCCAGAAGGCGTCGAAGCCGTCGGGCTCGGGCAGCGCCGGCTGGTAGGTGCGCAGTTGATCCAGGGGCATGTCGACGAACACGGCGGGGGTACCTCCCGGGTGAGTGGTGCGACGGTGCGGGTGGGTCGGGACGAGCGATCGGGGGTGGCAAGCGCTTACCATAGCGACAGCGCTCACCGTCGTACATGATCGTCCGGATACCCGATCGGTGTTCGAGTTCTCGGTCAAGAGAGAGGGTCGGGCGGGGGAGCGGTGCTGGAGCGGAGCACGAGCCGGGTGGACAGCTCCGTCCGGGTGCCCTCGGGCACCTCGCCCGACATCAGCCGCAGCAGACTGCGCAGCGCCGTCGCCGCCATCTCGGACAGCGGCTGACGGATCGTGGTGAGCGCGGGCGTGACCCAGCGGGCCTGTGGGAGATCATCGAACCCCACCACGCTGAAGTCGTCCGGGACCCGCAGCCCCCGCTTCGCCAGTGCCTGATACACGCCGAGCGCCATCTGGTCGGAGCAGGTGAAGACGGCGGTGGGCGGCTCGGGCAGCTCGAGGAGCTCACACATCCGCTGATAGGAAACGGTTTCATCGAAGTTGCCGTACCGTACATAGTCCGGCGGGACGCGCAGCCCGGCCGCCGCCATCGCCGAGCGGTACCCGGCGACCCGGGCGCTGCTGCACTGCTTGCGCCGATAGCCGCCGATCACCGCGATCCGCCGGTGCCCGAGCCCGATCAGGTGCTCGGCCGCGCTCACCCCGCCCTGCCAGTTGGCGGCGCCGACGGACGGCACACCGGGCGGCGGTTCCAGTACGGGGTCAATCATCACAAACGGGATGCGATGCTCGTCCAGCCAGGCGTACTGGGTGGGCGTCAGTTCGGCGAGGTTGAACAGCACCCCTGAACTGCCGCGGGCGCAGAGCTTGTCCAGCCAGCCCCGCTCGGGGCGGCCTCCGCGGGTGCGGGTGAGCCCGGCCGAGACCACCACGTCAAGACCCGCGTCATGCGCGGCCTGCTCCACACCGTGCAGCACCGCGCCCGACCACGCGGTGTCCAGCGAGTGCACCACCAGGTCGATCAGGGCGGGCGGCTTGGACGCCTCGAAGCGGGGCCGGCGCACATACCCCAAGCGGTCCAGCACCTCGGTGACCCGGCGCCGGGTGTCCGGGGCGACATCCTCCCGGCCGTTGACCACCTTCGAGGCGGTCGGCACCGACACCCCCGCCTCACGGGCGATGACCGCCAGGGTAGGCCCCGTCGACCCCGAGGATCGCGCCATCGAGAATCCCCTTCCGTACCCGCCGGTTGGCGAAAATTTCGAATACGGGAACTCGCCCGCTCGAAGCGTTGACCTGATAGCAACCGGTTCCTACATTAGGGCGCCCCAAGTCGGCGGGGAACCCCCCGGAATCGAGGATGCGACATCTGGTTGATATCGGATCGAAACTTTCGAAAAACCGCAGGCAGGCCCCGTACGCTGGGGGGCGTACGGGGCCGCGGTGCGGGTCTCTACAAGCCGTAGCGGCTCTTGAGGTGGCGCCAGAAGTCGCGGTACATCCACTTGTCGAACTCGGTGATGTGATCCGCCGTTCCCGCCTGCATCAGGAAGCCGCCGACACCGGTCGGGGTCCAGTCGTAGAAGTCGTCCAGACCGTAGGTGTGGCCCATCTCGTGCAGCAGGATATGGATGTTGTCCTGGTTCACCGCGCCGACCATGTACTCACTGCCGATGCGCTGACCCCAGTCGCCGCCCGCGCCGCCGCCGAAGCCCTTGGTGAGCCAGAGCGACTGGTCGTAGTGGCGCGCCGCGCCGCCAGGACACTTGGAGTAGTTGCCGTCCTGGTGGAAGAAGCGGCCGCAGTCGGGGGAGCACTGCGGCGCGCCTTCGCTCTCCAGCCCGGTGTAGATGTCGACCGAATTGTCGGTCCACTGGAGGGTCGAGCGGTTCTTGACGGCCCAACCGACGATCTTGACCGGGACGTCGTTGTACGGGAAGCCGTCGAAGCCCGCGACGGAGTCGATCCACTTCTTGGACTGCCGCTTGAGGGCGGTGTGGATCTGGTCGCGCAGCGCGGCGCTGACGGGCTGGTCGGATTCCCAGCGCACGCAGTAGTTGAGGCTGCCCTTGTTGGCCATCACCTGGTCCCAGCCGTAGTTCTTGAAGCCGTACAGGTCCGGGTAGGTGGACTCGACGTGCCTCCAGACCTGGTCCAGCGGCTGGACGAGGTTGCTCGGCGGATTCCAGGTGTCGGCGGGTGCCGAGGTGGCGGCCCCCGCGGGTGCGGAGAAGCCGATGACGGACAGCGCCCCGGCCGCCACGGCGACCAGGAGCATTCGGAGTCTTCTTAACAGCGGCATGGCGGCTCGCTTCCGGGTCGGGAAGTGGAAGCGGGCGGCACGCCCCGTGGAGGGGCGGTACGGGTGCGTGGCCGCCCGCGACGGTTGGTCGCCGCCGCTCACCGAAACGTTGCCGCCGTTGCCCGCTGGAAAATACGCCGCCGTCGCCTGGCGGAGAGCGCCGCGATCGCGACCGCGCCCCCGCGTCCGCGGCCGTCGCGCGGAGCAGCCCCGGCCCTGGGCCCTAACGCCGCCGCCGCTTGCGGCGCTTGCTCCAGAACCAGCCCGCCGGGGGCTCATCCGCGCGCCATGGCTGCGGCTCGGGCGCGCCGCGCCGCCAGCGCGCGGTCAGCATCCGCGTGCGCGCGGCGGGCTCGGACACCTCCGCGCCGCGTATGAAGTCCTGGTCCAGGACCACGTCGTCCCAGTCGCCGGACTTGCCGGGCTCGCTGGGCTCGTCGGGGTCCGCTTCCCGGTCCGTGGAGCCGGTGCTCAAGGGACACCTCCCGTTCGCCGGTGCCCTTGGGCACAAGACCGTGTTCCTCAAGCGCACAACGTCCGGAGCGCCCGGCGAGTTCCACAGCGAGGTGCCGTAGGCACGTCACGCGGGAGCCTCGCACAAGCGCTTACACCGGAATCCACACCCGCATCGCCCCCGCCTCGCGGTTCGCCCACCCGTAGTAGGGGATCGCCGTCACCCGGACCGGCTCGGCGGCGGGGGTATGCGGCGCACCAGGTGTTCCGGCTGCGCCGGGGGTTCCGGGTGCGCCGCCGTCGGCATCGGCGTACGGCCACCAGCCCTCGGGCCGGACCTGGGGGCGCAGCGCCCCGGCCGTGATCGCGGTGACCCCGCCCAGCAGCTCCGGCCGGTGCGTGGCGTGCAGCGCCGCCCCGGGGTCGAGCCGGACGCGGTCGAGCCTGAGATCGGCCGGCTGGTCCGGCGTCTCCAGGCAGTACACCAGCGGCCCGCGCTCGATCGCGACACAGCCGCGCACCGCGTCCACCCGGGGGTCGGGCCGGGTGAGCCGAGGGCGCAGCGGCAGGTCGAGCACCACCGTCTCGCCCGGCCGCCAGTGGCGCCGCAGCCGCAGCCAGCCGCTCTCGGCCCGCGCGGCCACCGGCTCGCCGCCCACCGTCACCCCGTACTCGTCCGCCCAGTGCGGGATGCGCAGCGAGAGCGTCCAGTCCCCGTCGCCGGGGACCTCGTCCACGACGACCGCGATCCGGCCCTCCCAGGGATAGCCGGTGCCCACCCGCAC
>NZ_MUNE01000585.1 GCF_002154605.1 Streptomyces milbemycinicus
GTGCTGCGCCCGGCCAGCCTCGTCGCGCTCACCGCCGTCGCCGGGCTGCTGCTGAGCGCGCATCTGCGCTGGCCGGACTGGACGCTGTTCGCGTTCGCCGCGGCGGCCGGGTGCGTGCCGAGCATCGGGGCGATGGTGCGGGCCCGCTGGGCGGCGATCTACCGTGATACGCCGCACCAGCTGCACGCCGCGTACGCCTTCGAGTCCGTCGTCGACGAGGTCTGCTTCATCGTCGGCCCGATCCTGTCCGTCGGTCTTTCCACCGCCTGGTTCCCGGAGGCGGGCCCTCTGCTGGCCGGCTGCTTCCTGGCGGTCGGGGTGCTGGCGCTGACCGCGCAGCGCGCCACCGAGCCCGTACCGCATCCGCTCGAGCACCACACCGGCGGCTCGGCGCTGCGCTCGGCCGGGCTCATGGTGCTGATGACCGCCTTCGCCGCCGTGGGCGCGCTCTTCGGGGCGATCGACGTGGTGACGGTGGCGTTCGCCGAGGAGCAGGGCAACAAGGCCGCGGCGAGCGTCGTGCTCGCCATCTACGCGGCGGGTTCCTGCCTGGCGGGAGCGGTCTTCGGACTGCTGCGTCCGACGGGTTCGGCCCCTCGCAGGTGGCTGCTGGGTGTCTGTGCGATCGCCGTGAGTATGATCCCCCTCCAACTGGTCGGGAACCTTTCGTTTCTGGCCGTGGCGCTCTTCGTCGCGGGCCTGGCCGTCGCACCGACGATGGTCACCACCATGGCCCTGGTCGAACAGCTCGTGCCACGCGCGAAACTGACCGAGGGCATGACCTGGGTGAGCACCGGGCTCTCGGTCGGGGTGGCGCTCGGCTCGTCGGCCGCCGGAATGGTTGTCGACGCCGCCGGGGCGCGCGCGGGGTACGCGGTGCCGGCCGTGGCCGGGGCGTTCGCGGCAGCGGTGGCGTTCCTCGGGTACCGCCGGCTGCGGCCGGCGCCACAGCGGGAGGGGTCGGGCGCGGATGGCCATAAGGACCGTAAGGACCATGAGGACCAACCGGAACGGCGTGTGGCGTAACTGGGCGGGCAATGTGATCGCCCGGCCGGCCCGGAGCATCGCCCCCTCGTCGACCGCGGAGCTGGCCGAGGTGGTGCGCCAGGCGGCCGAGGAGGGCCTGCGAGTCAAGGCGGTGGGCACCGGCCACTCGTTCACCGCCGCGGCCGCCACGGACGGGCTGCTGATACGCCCCGAGCGACTGGCCGGGATCCGGGAGATCGACCGGGAGGCGGGGACGGTGACCGTCGCGGCCGGCACCCCGCTGTGGCAGCTCAACCACACCCTGGCGGCGCACGGCCTGTCGCTGACCAATATGGGCGACATCATGGAGCAGACGGTGGCCGGGGCCACCGCCACCGGCACCCACGGGACGGGCCGGACCAGCGCGTCGATCGCCGCTCAGATCAGAGGGCTGGAGCTGGTGACGGCGGACGGCTCGGTGCTGCGCTGTTCGGCCGAGGAGAATCCGGAGATCTTCTCCGCCGCCCGGATCGGGCTCGGCGCGCTGGGCGTGGTGAGCGCGATCACCTTCGCCGTGGAGCCGGAGTTCCTGCTCACCGCGTACGAGGAACCCATGCCCTTCGACCGGGTCATGGCGGATTTCGACCAACTTGTCGCGGAGAACGAGCACTTCGAGTTCTACTGGTTCCCGCATACGGGCAGCTGCAACACCAAGCGCAATAACCGCACCAACGGGCCCGCCGCCCCGCTGGGCCGGGTGAGCGGCTGGGTCGACGACGAGCTGCTGTCCAACGGCATCTTCCAGGTGGCCTGTTCGGTGGGGCGGGCGGTCCCCGCCACCATCCCAGGCATCGCCAAGATCTCCAGCCGCGCGCTGTCCGCCCGCACGTACACGGACATCCCTTACAAAGTCTTCACCAGTCCGCGCCGGGTCCGCTTCGTGGAGATGGAGTACGCGGTGCCGCGCGAGGCCGCGGTCACGGTGCTGCGCGAGCTCAAGGCAACCGTGGAGCGGTCGGGCCTCAGGGTCAGCTTCCCGGTGGAGGTGCGCACCGCACCGGCCGACGACATCCCGCTGTCCACCGCCTCGGGCCGGGACACCGCCTACATCGCGGTGCACCTGTACCGGGGCACCCCGCACCGGGCGTACTTCACGGCGACCGAGCAGATCATGACCGCGCACGGCGGGCGGCCGCACTGGGGCAAGCTGCACAGCCGCGACGCCGCGTATCTGGCGGAGGCATATCCGCGGTTCGGGGAGTTCACGGCCATTCGGGACCGGCTGGACCCGGAGCGGCTGTTCGGCAACGACTATCTGCGGCGGGTTCTGGGCGACTGACGCGCCCCACTCTCGCCCCCACTCTCGGCGCCCGCTCCGACCCCATCTACCCCCGCC
>NZ_MUNE01000586.1 GCF_002154605.1 Streptomyces milbemycinicus
CCGCGGCGGATGCCCGGAGAGGAAGTTCCCGTGCGTTTTCATGGCAGGAGAAGACCACTCGGCGCGCTCATGGCCGCGCTGGCGCTCGTCGGCGGATTACTGACCGCGGCCGCCGCCCCGGCCGCCGCCCGCCCCGACGACACCCCGAGCAAACCCACCGCCGGCCTGGCCGCCGCCACCTGGAAGAACGTCCGCGTCGACGGCGGCGGCTTCGTCCCCGGCATCATCTTCAACCGCAAGGAGAAGAACCTCGCCTACGCCCGCACCGACATCGGCGGGGCGTACCGCTGGGACCAGTCAGGTAAGCAGTGGGTGCCGCTGCTGGACTGGGTGGACTGGGACCGCTGGGGCTGGAGCGGGGTGGCGAGCCTGGCCAGCGACCCGGTCGAGCCGAACAAGGTGTACGCGGCCGTCGGCACGTACACCAACAGCTGGGACCCGACCAACGGCGCGATCCTGCGCTCCTCCGACCGCGGCGCCACCTGGCAGACCACCACCCTCCCCTTCAAGGTCGGCGGCAACATGCCCGGCCGCGGCATGGGCGAGCGGCTGGCGGTCGACCCGAACAAGAACAGCGTGCTGTACTTCGGCGCGCCCAGCGGCAACGGCCTGTGGCGCTCCATCGACTCCGGCGCCACCTGGTCGAAGGTGACGGCCTTCCCCAACGCGGGCAACTACGCCCAGGACCCCAGCGACTCCAGCGGCTATCTGAGCGACAACCAGGGCGTGGTGTGGGTGACCTTCGACGAGCGCACGGGCTCGTCGGGCACCGCGACCAAGACCATCTACGCCGGCGTGGCCGACAAGCAGAACACCGTCTACCGCTCGACCGACGCCGGCGCCACCTGGTCGCGGGTGGACGGACAGCCGACCGGCTACCTCTCCCACAAGGGCGTCCTGGACTCCAGATCCGGCTACCTCTACATCACCACGAGCGACAAGGGCGGCCCGTACGACGGCGAGAAGGGCCAGGTGTGGCGGTACGCCACGGCCACCGGCGAATGGAAGAACATCAGCCCGATGACGGACGCCGACACCTACTTCGGCTACAGCGGGCTGACAGTGGACCGCCAGAAGCCCGGCACGCTGATGGCGACCGGCTACAGCTCCTGGTGGCCGGACACCCAGATCTTCCGCTCCACCGACTCCGGCGCCACCTGGACCCGCGCCTGGGACTTCACCAGCTACCCCAACCGCTCCTTCCGCTACACCCAGGACGTCTCGTCCGTCCCCTGGCTGACCTTCGGCACCAACCCGTCCCCGCCCGAGGTCACCCCGAAGCTGGGCTGGATGACCGAGGCCCTGGAGATCGACCCGTTCGACTCCAACCGGCTGATGTACGGCACCGGCGCCACCGTCTACGGCACCGAAAACCTCTCCACCTGGGACTCCGGCGGCCAGATCAAGATCACGCCGATGGTCAAGGGCCTGGAGGAGACCGCGGTCAACGACCTGGCCAGCCCGCCCTCCGGCGCCCCGCTGCTCAGCGCCCTGGGGGACATCGGCGGCTTCCGCCACACCGACCTCGACGCGGTCCCCACCAAGATGTTCACCTCGCCCAGCTTCACCACGACCACCAGCCTGGACTACGCCGAGACCAACCCGAACACGGTGGTGCGGGTCGGCAACAACGACGCCGCGCCCCGGATCGCCTTCTCCACCGACAACGGCGCCAACTGGTGGCAGGGCAGCGAGCCCTCCGGGGTCACCGGCGGCGGCACGGTGGCCGCGGCGGCCGACGGCAGCGGCTTCGTCTGGAGCCCCGAGGGCACCTCCTCCGTCTACTACACCGTCGGCTTCGGCAACTCCTGGACCGCGTCCAGCGGCATCCCGGCCGGGGCGGTCGTCGAATCCGACCGCAAGAACCCGAAGAAGTTCTACGGCTTCAAGTCCGGCACGTTCTATGTGAGCACCGACGGCGGCGCCACCTTCACCGCCAAGGCCGCCACCGGCCTGCCCACCGACGGCCCGGTGCGCTTCAAGGCCCTGCCGGGCACCGAGGGCGACATCTGGCTCGCCGGCGGCTCCGTGAACGGGACGTACGGGCTGTGGCACTCCACCGACTCCGGCGCGACCTTCACCAAGCTGTCGAACGTCCAGCAGGCCGACACCATCGGCTTCGGCAAGGCCGCCCCCGGCGCCTCGTACCAGACCCTCTACACCAGCGCCAAGATCGGCGGCACCCGCGGAATCTTCCGCTCCACGGACGCCGGGGCGAGCTGGGTGCGGATCAACGACAACACACACCAATGGGCCTGGACCGGCGGCGCGATCACCGGCGACCCGCGGGTCTACGGGCGGGTGTACGTGAGCACGAACGGACGTGGCATCCTGCGCGGCGACTCGACGTGACCGCAGGCACGGTTCGCTCCAACGGAGCCCGCCGCCCGCCCACTTGAGATCCCGGTCGAGACCCCGGGCCGGGGTCCGGACCGCAAGGTTCCGGCCCCCGGCCCACCCACCGGACCCGACCGGCAGGTAACGTCTGGGACGACCTGCAGATCAGCGGAAAGGCACGAGGTGACCGACATCGAACGCGTCGGAGTGGTGGGCTGCGGCCAGATGGGCGCGGGCATCGCGGAGGTATGCGCCCGTTCCGGCCTGGAGGTCAAGGTCGCGGAGACCACCGGTGAGGCCCTGGAGCTGGGCCGTACCCGGCTGACCAACTCCCTCGGCAAGGCCGCCGAGCGCGGCAAGATCACCGAGGCGGAGCGCGACGCCACGCTGGGCCGGCTGAGCTTCACCACCGACCTCGGCGAGTTCGCCGACCGCGATCTGGTCATCGAGGCGGTCGTGGAGAACGAGCAGGTCAAGACCGAGATCTTCCAGGTTCTCGACCAGGTCGTGACCCGCCCCGACGCCATCCTGGCCTCGAACACCTCCTCCATCCCCCTGGTCAAACTGGCCGTCGCCACCTCCCGCCCCGACCACGTCATCGGCATCCACTTCTTCAACCCGGCCCCGGTCCAGCAGCTCGTCGAGCTGATCCCGGCCCTCACCACCGGCGACGAGACCATCAAGCGCGCCGAGGCCCTGGTCCACGACATCCTCGGCAAACACGCCATCCGCGCCCAGGACCGCTCCGGCTTCGTCGTCAACGCGCTGCTGATCCCGTATCTGCTCTCGGCCATCCGTATGTTCGAATCCGGCATCGCGAGCCGCGAGGACATCGACAACGGCATGGAACTCGGCTGCGCCCACCCCATGGGCCCGCTCAAGCTCTCCGACCTGATCGGCCTGGACACGATCGCGGCGATCGCCGACTCGATGTACGCCGAGTACAAGGAGCCCCTGTACGCCCCGCCGCCGCTGCTGCTGCGCATGGTCGACGCGGGGCGGCTGGGCCGTAAGGCGGGGTCGGGCTTCTACGAGTACGCCTGACCAGCGCTAACACCTACGGTAAGCGATCACCGGCAGGTACCGACGGGCATCAGCAGGGGCCGCTATCCGCAAGTCGGACACCGGCCCCGAGTGATCATTTATGCCGCCAGGGAGTTCTCAGGGGGTTTCGGCGGGAGTTCACGCATCCCGCTTGCCACAGCGACTGTGACCCGCCCGAGCACCTGGTACGACCGGACGCTGACAGGGTACTGACCGCTTAGGTTCTCAGCGCAGACCACCGCCAGGCCAAGGCGCTCGCAGTGGTGCGTCAACCATGCAAGCCCTGCAGCCAGGGCGCGGTCCGGCTCCGCGCTCGGTTCGGTGCGGATCTCACCGAGGAGCGGCACCGCCGGCGGCATGCGGGCACAGACCACCCACGTGCTGCCGAAGCACGCCCCCTGGACGAGGAGTTCCATCGACTGTGCAGCCACCGGCAGCGTGAGGGGGGCGAACTCCTCAAATGCCAGCGGCTCCACGGCTGCCAACTCCGTGGTCGGCCGTAGCACAGTGGCGGCCTCCAGCCAGTTGTCCACCGCGGTCCGTCCCCGCATCCCCCGGTCGGGCATGAAGTGTGCGTAGACCTTGAGGGTGATGTCGGGCGAAGCGTGCCCCATCCAGTGGGAGAGCGACACCGGGTCCTCGCCAGCGGCAAGTTGAACGCTGGCGTAAGTGTGGCGCCACCGGTGGTGCATCTTCTCTCGAGAGTCCTCCCAACCCCACGTCGTCCCTTCCTCTCGGGGGGCGATGAGGCCGACCGCGACCAGCGCCGGTTTCATGATGTGGTTGTTGTAACTCGACGGGTTGATCCGGTTCTCGAAGGCCGTGGTCGCCAGCAGGCGCACGGTGGCCGTCTTCCGGCCGCCGTTGCCCGGCCCCTTCCATGGAAGGGTGACAGTCACTGCAGGGAACTCGGCCTCGTGCGCATCGATCTTGATCAGCAGCCCTGATGACAACGAGACGGTGCGCTCTTTGTTCCCCTTCGGCAGCTTGAAGTAGGGCTTGGTGCCGTTCTCCCACAGGAGTTGGCGCCGGAGGTGAATGACCATGCGGTCTCTGTCGACGTCATCCGGGCTGAACCCGAATGCCTCGGCTTGCCGCTGCCCCGAGTGCATGCCCAGGTCCGGGACTATCTGGTACCGGCGCGGCATCGCCTCGCGGATACCGTGCGCCTCCTCCGGAGTCCATGCGCGAGCCTTCGTCTCACCGGGGCCTTCCGGGCGCACGTCGTCGTCGGCCTCGCGGCAGGGATTCCGGGCGATCCGCTTTTGGGTGGCTGCGGCCTTGAAGATGGAGCTGAGGTGGTTCCAGATCACCTCGATGGTGGAGTCCGCCAGGCCCCGAGACTTCAGCTCCTTCTTCCAGTCGCGCAGGTGGTCGTCGCCGATGACGTTCATCGGCAGCCGGCCGAGCGGCGTATCGACGATGTGGTTGAAGACCTTCGACTTCAGCCGCCGCCATCTGGGAGCACTGCCGCACCGAGGGCACCAGCCTCATCGTCGACGACCCGCGCAACATCGCCGCCATCGCCGCCCACATCATCCCGACCACCCCGGACAGCCGGACGGACAGTCCGGACAGCACCCCGGACACGGAGACGGGCACCACGATGACCAGCGCGGACACTGCCCGGACAAGCCAGGACAACGCGCCGGGCGAGCAGTACGCGGAGGCGATCAAGCGCGCCGACATCGCCGACGACGTCACCGCCCGCACCAAGGAACTGATGACCCGACGCACAGCGACGCTGCGGAATCGCGCCGAGCGCGCCGAGGCCGAGCGCGACGAGGCGTACCGCGAACGCGCCCACCTCCTCGCCTGGATCAGCGCGCTGCACCCCGCCAACGCCGTCATCACCACCGCGGCCGACATCGACGAGCTCGGCTGGCAACTGCTCTACCTCCTCGTCGGCGGCTGGCAAATGAGCTGGCACATCGCGCCCCGCGACGTCGGCCTCTTCGCCCACGTCGAGCACGTCTCCACCAGCGACCCGCGCGCCCAGTGGGACGGTCACAGCACCGAGCAGAAGTACGAGCGGATGCAGCAGCACGTCCAGCGGCTCGCAGCCGACCGTCTCTGAACAGCACGAGGGGCGCCCTACCAGTCCGGCCAGGCCAGGGCGCCCCACACGGCGAGATCACCGTAACCCACGCACCACCAGGAGCCCGCGATGATCCCCGCCACCAGCGCCAACCCCACCGAACACCTCCAGACCATCATCAACAGGTGGGCCGACCTCCAAGACGCCCTCAGCGCCCGCCAGACCACCACCTGGCCACCCGTCATGGGCATCGTCCACCTCGTCCACGACGACGAACGCGCCGCACACACCGCCGAACGCCTCGACACCGCCCCCGACGCTCCCGGCAACCGGCCCGTACCCCTCGACCTCGGCATCTACGACACCATGCGCGCCATCGAGCAGGACCTCGTCGAACTTGCCGACCAAACCGCCGCCCTCATCCAGCGCTCCCCAATGTCCTACGCCCCGCGCGACTGGCCGGCCGCCGACCGTGCCCGCCGTAACCAGCTTGCCGCCGCCGATGCCCGCGGCCTTCGCCGCTGGCGGTACACCGGGCAGCGGAGCGCCCCGTACGCCGCCGCCTGGCTCGCCGCGCGCCTCCACGGCCAGCCCGGCCCGTTCGACCGGCTGACTGACGGCTGGCGGCACCGCATCACCGCCATCGCCGCCACCACTGCGGACCGTGTCGACCGCGCCCTCGGCACCGCACGCCGCCGTACCGCCGTACCGCCGTCAACCGGCCGTGCCCCGTGTGCCGCGGGCAGCTGGAGGTCCACGGCGGCGACGGCGAACCGCCGGTCGTGTGGTGCGAAGGCTGCGGTCGCTCCTGGCATCCATCCGAAGAGGAGCTGACTGCCGCGTAGCACGTGTGGGGATTCTGCTATGCGACGGGCAAGGTTGAAGCCGAGGGGTGCCACTTTGCGGAGCAGCACCCCCGGACTTCAATTACCCAGAGGTGGGGAATGCGTGTGAATCCTCAGCGTTCCCCTGAGTCGTCTCGGGAGTTCATCAGCAGATAGACAACCGTTATTACTCCTGCGCCCGTGAGTAGCGCCGCCCCAAGGTTGGGGTTTTTGTAAGCAGCGTAGGCCGTGACTCCGCCCACCAGGAGTAGCACAATGGCAACTAAGTCGATGTGTCCGTTCACGGGCACCTCTCGATGTAAGGGGCCCGCTCCGTGACGTTGGGAAGCGGACAGAGCGGGCCCTGGCCAGGCCCCCTGCGGACGCAAGAAGCCCTGTACCCCTCCAGGCGAGGTACAGGGCTCCAACAGCACGAAGACCCAGTTCGCCCCCTGAAGGGGGCACCTGGGTCTTGGGGGCAGTCTGCCATCTGATCATCACGGCGCGCAAGTCGCTCGGTCGCAGACTGATCAGACAGAGGTTCACCTTGTGACCGCAGAAATGAATTGGCGTCACTCTAACGGGTGAACCTGCTTCACCGGAGGGCACTGGCTGGGTTTCGCGAAACGAGCGACAAGCGCCGCCACTTTCGGCTAACACCAGAAATGCCGATCGATTGACCAATCGGCCGTCGATTAGTTAATTAGCCAATAACGTTAGCGGGTTATTCAATTTCGGGTGATCGGGTGTTCGGCCACGCGATTTTGATCTCCGCAGGAGTGGCGTTGATGACGTCGGTGACCGTTCAGCATTCGGTTACTTCCCCTCCCTGACGAACCTGCAACCCGCCAGCGAGAGGGGTTGCGGACGGCGAGCAGTTCATGTTCCTGGGTGCGGTGCCCAGCCCGAATCGACCAGTAGAAGAGTGACGACGAGACTGGTCACCAGACATCCGGCCCGCCGCCGCGCCACTCGATCAGGGGCGACGTCTCCAGATCCAGGGACTCCACGTCCTCCAGGCCGGCACGGCGCAGGAACTCCAGCAGATCGCTGATCCTGATCCCGTACGCCGTGCCCAGGATCGTGCCGTCCACACGCACCCGCCGGCCGCCGCTCGGCGACAGCGGCTGGACGACCACACGCGGCACCCCGGCCATGAGTCCAGCGTGCGGCGGCCACCAGGCACGCGCATCCCAGGGCTTCCAGAGTCAGGTCCTGCGGACCGGGCCGAAGTACGCCGGGGACAGGAACAGAGCCTCGAACGCCCGCGGCCCGCGCCTCTGCCGCAGCCACTCGCACAGGGGAGTCAACACCCCCGTGATCATGGACGTGAGTACGGTGGCGTGCAGGTCCTCCGCCTCGTCGCGGCCGACCTCAGCGAGGAACCGCTCGTACCTCGCATCAATGGCCCGCTCAAAGCCGCCCAGGGACTTCAGGAACGCCTCCGCGGCCGCGCTCGGCGCCGCCGCGGCGCGCACCTCGGCACGGGCCAGGTCGTGGGTGTCCTCCACCGTCAGGCGCCCGGTGATGTCCCGGAACACGTACCGGTGGACGGCATCGCCCGGCTCGATCACGCCGCACTGCTGCGCCGCGGCCCGTGCGATGGTCCGGGCCTCGCGGTCACATGCGCCTTCCATGACGATCCCGAGGTTCCGGGTGGTGGGGGATCCAGCCAGGTCGGGGGCGGAGTACGTGCGGCCGTCGTGCCTGCGAAAGTTGAGGCCGTACTGGGTGCGGATCACTTCGTCGCCGCGCAGCTTGTAGCTGCGGTACGAGCCGTAGTGCAGGCAGTCGTGGGCATATGCGCGCAGCAGGTCCAGCGCGGCCAGGTCGGGGCACTCAAGCTGGCCGATGGCCATGGGCCCCAGGGTGGTGATCACGGCGTACATCTGGAGATGGCGGTACCCCTGGTTCGGGTGGTGGAAGCCCCCGAACGCCCCGGCCTCGCTGGACTGGACGCCAAGGAGCACCCGGTCCAGCGGCAACGTCCGCGACAGGCCCAGTGCGGCGTACCGAGGCCGTAAGATCGCCAGCCCGTACCGGAACAGGTCCGACCCGGCCGCCTCCCACCGCCGCAGGGCCTGCGGGAGCGGCCGGAAACTAACCGTCGGGTGCTGCTCGGTCAGGCTGGCCGTCGTCGCGCGCAGCTCGGCCAGGCGCTCCAGCAGCTGGCCGACACCGGTCGTGCCGGCCAGGTGCTCGTTCGGAGCCAGCAGCCGCGGGCTGATGCCGACCGGCCGCGTCAGCCGTTCGGTTCCTCGCCCAGGATCAGGAGCCGGTGCGACTCCTGCATCCCGTCGGGCAGTTCGTTCGGCGAGAACCATTTCGCCTCCAGGATCTCGAAGCTGTCGATCTTCAGTTCGCCGCCGACGAGTACGGCCTCGTAGGCGACTTCGATGCGCAGCTTGTAGCCGCTGGTGAGCTGCACCAGACGGCCGGGCTTGACCTCCAGGCCGGTCTCCTCCCGCGCCTCCCGGACCACGGTCTGGGCGAACTCCTCGCCCTTGACGGCGTAGCCGGTGGGCAGGCCCCACTGGCGGCCCTCGGGCCACATACGGTGCCGCAGGAGCAGGACACGGCCTGCGTCGTCCCGGACTACGCCGGTCACACCGACCATGAACTTCGCGTGCGCCAGCCACAGGACGCGCCACTGCATCGGGCCCCGGATGATCCGCCACAGGCGGGCGACGAGTCGCTTCATGTCGTGCCTCTCTCAAGGAGATGGGTCGCACCGATGCGACCGCGGACCCGCCACGATGGCGCATCTTCCGTGACTGTCCAAACACACTGCGTATCCGCTACGGGGCCTGGTAGAGACAGGTGTCAAACCGGGCTTCAGTTGCTGCGGTACAAGAGCACCGCACCCGCGGCCCGCGCGGCCACGCCGCTTTCACCGGACGCAAACGGCTTTGCATCTCATGCAAAACCGCCCGATCACGCCCGAGATGTCCCTACGCTGAGGGGTCGGCGAGCCTCACCACCGGGACGGTGCGATGGATCCGAGCAGCGTACGGGCAGCCCCCGCAGACACCCCCGGCGGCCTCGTACGCCGCGCCCGCCAGGAGCAGCGGATGACGCTGTGCCAGCTCGGGCAGCTCACCGGCTATTCCACGGCGCAGGTCTCCCGTTACGAGCGCGGCATCTCGCCCTTGACCGATGTGATGGTGCTGCGCCGGTTCGCGGCCGCCCTTGGTATCCCGCCCCAGGCCCTGGGCCTCTCCCCCGAACCGGGCACCAGACACAGTCACCCTTCCTCGCCGACCACCGCCTACCCGCGCCTCCCGGCCCCTAGGGTGTCGGAGACAACCCGGGCCGACAGCGGGGAGGACGCGATGCAACGACGGCAGATGCTCGCCCTGACGCTCACGGCAGCCGCGGCGGCCAGTACCCCGGTGCGCGAAGCCCCGCTCGGCGACGTGCTCGTCGGCCGCCTGCGGGACGCCATGCTCGGCCTCCACCCGGCGACTGGTACCCCGTCCGCACCCGACCTGCATGGGGAACTGGCGCGGGCCGCCGCCGACGCCCACACCTGCCGGTACAGCAGCCTTTCCGTGCGGCTGCCCCGCCTCCTGAGCGCGGCCCACGCCGCGCCCGATAGCCCGGCAGCCGGCGGCGTGCTGGCTCAGAGCTACCTGCTGGCCACCCGAGTCCTGGTGAAGCTTGAGGACCAGCAGCTCGGTTGGATGGCCGCAGACCGCGCCCGGCAACTCGCCGAGGTCGCCGGCGACCCGCTGGCGATCGCCGAGGCAGCCCGGCAACTCGCCGTGCTGGCCCGTCGAGCTGGCTGGAACGACCAGGCCATGTCGATCGCCCTCTGCGCCGCCGACGCGCCAGCCCTGCGGGACGCAGGACCCGAGGGCGCGGCCGCCCGCGGCCTGCTGATCCAGTCGGCCGCCTACACAGCCGGCCGCGACCGCGACCAGGCCGACATGCGCAAGCTGACCGCGGAGGCCGCCGCCATCGCCGACGAACTCGGCGGCACTCGGCTGCGAGACTGTGGTGGGTTCAGCAGTGCCACCGTTCAGCTCCACCTGGTCTCTGCCGAGGACCGCGCCGGCGACCCCTCCGCCGCCATCGCCGCCGCCAACAAGCTCGCGCCGCTCGCGCTCCCCACCATCGAGCGCCGGGCCCGATTCCACGTCGATGTCGCCACCGCTTACGCCCGGTGGGGGCGCCGCGACCAGTGCATTGACGCGCTGTTGGCCGCCGAGCACCAGGCCCCCGAGGAGACCCACGCACGGCCAGCGGTGAAGACGTTGATCTCCGGGTTGCTGGTCTCCGGCCGTACGACGCCGGGGCTTCGTGGCCTCGCTGCCCGCGCTGGCGTCCTCACTCGATAGGGAGTCGCCGGGCGATGCGCGCGGCCAGCTCGGCCGCGACGTCAGCCCCCTCGCCTCCCTGCTCGCCGAGTCGGCGGAGCAGCTGCACCACGGCCCGCGTCTCGCCGCGGGTGATGAGCGGTTCGCGCTTGTCCTGGTCCTCGATGAGCGTCCACAGGTGCGCCTCGTCCATGCGCCGGCCAACCGTCTGCAGGTGGATGTGGACGGGGTCACGGCCATACTGGACGGTGCACGCGCCCGTCGCGGGGTAGCTCGGCCAGCTCAGAGCAGCCGGAGCATTCCGGTGGTCGCGGGTTCGAATCTCCGCCCCCGCACGGGCGCACGGCTGCTTGTCGCACACATCCCGTAACCTGGCCGCAGGCGCGGGGCCAGTTCAGTAGATGGAGAGACCCGTGCGCCAATCTGAATATAACCAGCCGGTGAACCACCGCACCGAGTTCTGCATTCCACGTCAAGGGCGTCAGCGATCCGGATGAGGCTGTCGAGGCCCGGCGACTGGTGGCCGTTCTCGATGCGGTTCATGGCCTAGCGGTCCATGTCGGCCTTCTCGCCCAGCTTCTCCTGGGTGAGGGTTGCGCCAGATCCGCAGCTCGCGGATGCGCACGCCGACCGCCCTACGGCGAGCGAGGATCCAGTCGGGCGGCGGGACGGATGGCACTCGGCCACGCTGGACGGATCAAGATCGCTTGTCTGTATCGTCCGCCGTACATTTGGCGATCTTGAGTAACAGGTACCGGCTGGTAGTCGCAGACGTGGATATTGCGTCGCGGTCGTGATCTATCCGTCGGGCGCAAGAGGCACCGCTGAGGTGCCCCAGGCTCCCGGCCGGGGATGCAGCTGTGGGAAGCGCCCCCTCGGCCGGGCTCACGGCCGCCCCGCATCGCAAGACGCGGGGTGGCCTTCCCAGTTCTGCGCGCCTTACAGCTCCGATCGCCCAGGGAGTTTCTAGGGAGCGGGCGCGGCGAGGGAGCGCTCAGGGAGTGCCGTGGAGAGAGAAAACGAGAGTCAGTGAAAGGTAATGAAAGATGTTCCGCTGCTGGTCAGACGGCATCTTTCGAATGACCGCCAGGCGGGCATCCTGAAGGCTGTCTGTACGCCGAGCACAAGGAGCCCCTGTACGCCCCGCCGCCGCTGCTGCTGCGCATGGTCGACGCGGGGCGGCTGGGCCGTAAGACGGGGTCGAGCTTCTACGAGTACGCCTGATCCGCGCGGTCTCCCGTCCAAGCGGGGAACGCCGGTTAGGCCACCGTAGCCAACAGCCCGTGACAGGTGCACAGTTGGTTGTCTCGAACCAGCCTCGCACGCCAGTTCGGTATGGCCGCTCAGCTACACCGCTGCCACTTGTCCAGAAATCTGGCAATCTTGGCGAAGTGCGCCTATTTCGGCAGAATGGGAGCAGGATGAGTCTCGATTTGTCACCCGCCGTACGCACCAACCTTGAGGACGCGTTCGCCACCCTCAAGACCCCGTACAAGTGGCGCGCTGTGACCTCGTACTTCAAGGACGAGGTTCCACCCGGTGACTACACCAGCAACGTGCACGTCGTGCCGTTCGTCGGGGACCGGGTCGTTCTGCTGCATGCCAAGGAATCCGGCTGGGGACCGTCCGGCGGCACCCTGCTGGAAGGCGAAGCCATCGAGACGGCTGTCACCCGGGAGCTGGCGGAGGAGATCGGCGGCGAGGCCACCCGCTTTGAACTCTTCGGTCAGTGGGACAGCTCGACCACGGCCGAAGTCGCCTACCGGCCGTGGCTGCCGCACCCTGACTTCGCCATCGCGCTTGGTTGGGCAGATGTCACCATCACGGGGTCGTCAGATGATGACGGCGGCGTCGAGATGGAATCGATCCTGGAAGTCTCGATCCTCCCCATCCAGAGGGCCGTAAAGCGCCTGGAGGAGAATGGCGAACACCACCTGGCCGCACTGTACCGCGTCGCCTATGAGGTGCGCCGAGCTGCCAAGAACTGATCCTGCTACGGCTTACGAGCCGCCCAAAGGCCACGCCTGAACTTGGGCACGGCCTCTTTACGTACCTCGATGAACCCGGCCGCTTGGAACGCCTGGACCATGGCGCCCTCAGGGTGCAGCGTGAAGTCATAGCGTTCGTCGAAGACGTGCAGGCCCGCGCTCGTCCCGATGGTGGTGTGAAAGTCGATCCGGCCGTCCGGGTAGCCGTAAGCGACACGCACCACCGTCACCACGCCGTCGGCGTGATGGGTGACGTGCACCTTCCTCGGTTCCCACTCCTCGGGGGTGAACCAGGGCTCGTCAAGGAGATGTGAGTTGAACCCGAGCAACGCGGCAGCGGCGAGGGACGCGCTTGGGTCGATGCCGTTGGCCGATGAGCGCGCACTCAGGACCTCAGCCCGCTCATCGGCCACTGCGCTACGAAGTGCTCGGTATGCGCCCGGTCGCCGCCATCGTCTACCAGGACGGTCTGGCCATTCTCCCGGCCTCCGGGGCGTCGTAGCCGACGAAGTCAGGACTTCTTGGCCCAGTAGTCTGTCAGCATTTCGCCAGGCCATGCGGGCTCACGGATCGTTCCTCGCGGGCCCATCTCCTCGAAGTAGGACGACAGGTCGTAGATCTTCGTGCCGACCACGGCGTCCAGATCGGTCACGTGCAACCTGAGCCCGTCGACCTTGATCAGTCGGGGAAAGCTCTGCGCGAGCTGGTTGGGACGCCGGTGGTTGCGATGGGCAAACGTTCCTGTTGCCGGCCACTGGGTGTTCCCGCGCGGGCTGCGAGCGTGGTACTCGACGTCGCTCGGGGATGCCTGGTCGAAGTGCCACACGACCACCAGGTGGGAGAACTCTTCCAGGCCCTGCACGGAGTCCAGGGGGAACTCTGACTCGTCGAGCTGGATTACCGACTCGACGCCACCCCAGTAATCATCGGCGACCTCGGCTCGACCTTCGACGACTTCCCCGATCGGTTTGATCTTCAAAGCCATGGCCAGCCCTTCTCCGATCCAACGACCCGCGTGATCAATCTACTTGGGCAAGGTACACGGTCGCGCGGGCGTCAAGCGCGCCCACCGCAGGGATGCCGCGCTTCCGGAATGGCGACAGCAGTTTCCGCATGTCAACGACTGTCTGCCGCGCCCGTCCCGAATAGATCCCGTCCTCCATCGCGTCCAGAACGCTGGTCCAGGTAGCGCAGGCTTCTTCAATTCCGCCCTGTGCGATCTGCGTCGCGCCCATGTACCCGAGGGTTACCGCGTGGGTACGTCGGAACGCGGCCCCGCGCGTACGGACGGAGCGCCGGAACTCCTTCACTGCCCGCTGGTGGTCACCAAGATCCCGCAGAGTGCATGCGGTCTCGTGCGCCAAGGACGCCTCACCGAAGAAGAAGGTTCGGTCCGGTTCCCTGATTCCATCCCGCGCGTTCGACAGGTCGTCCTCAGCGCTCAGCAGCGCCCGTGCCGCCGCCTGCTTCTGGCCGTCCGCGGCGAGGGTACGAGCGTGAACAACGCCGAGGAGCGCACGCTCACGGGGCGTAGCGGCGGCGTACCGATCTCCGTGCACCGACGCCTGAGCAATCTTGAGGGCTTCGCTGCGAAAGCCCAGATCGAGAGCCTGGTGCGCCATCGCACGGAGGATATGACCGCTCAGTGGCGCGTCACCGGACCGGGCCGCTAGCTTCACCGCGGTGTTGAAGCGGCTGAGCGCCACCGCGTGCTCGCTATTGTCGAACGCCATCCACCCTGACAGGTAGGCAAGTTCCGCTGAGGCAGCGAACATCGCCCGTCGCGTCTCGTCGTTGGCAAATCGGCCCCGAAGGAAGTCGAGCACTTCGGACTTCAGATACTCGTCCACGGCGCGCCGGCCATGGCCACCTCCGCGCCGTTGGTCCATACGGGAAAACGCCTGGGTGAGCTCCCGTACGGTCGCCACGTCTCCATCACCGACACGCTTCCCGGCCGCGGGTTCCTCGGCCGGAGGCTGCGCCATGGCGGTCCACCACGTCTCGTCCGGCAGTATCAGGGCCGCCGCGGAATACACCCCGCCGGTCAGCAGACGACGCCGGTCCGCGTCCACGCCACTCCCCAAGTCGTTCAGCGCGATCAACGGATCGACGCGCCAGTCCAGCGCCCCCTGCGCTGGCGAGGTGGAAACTGTGAACCCGACCTCTTCTGGCGTGATTTCACGCTTCAAACGCCGGGACAGTGCTTGGCACAAGATAGCGGGCGCAACGCCCTGCGGCTGGACTCCGGAGACCCACATGCTCACGTGGGATCGCCCGATCTTGGAGTTCTCCCGCACCTCGCCGTTCAGCGTCTCCGCGGCGACTCGGTTGTACGCAGCGGCGGCCTGGGCCCGTGACCAGCGCGCTTCCTCCAACAGTGCGGCTAACTTCTCGTTCCGCTCGCGTGCCATCGTTGCGCCCCCAACCGCTGAAGCCGATCTTTGACCACGTTGACCAACCTGCACTCGGCAGGAGCCCAGACGGGCCACAGATCCAACGTAGTGCTCAACTACTCGCCTCTGTCCTGCAAGTGCCGGAAAGTCACCCCGAATCGCCGGAGTGCCTACTTCACTGCGAATGATCTTTGACCACCTTGACCACCCCCGAGCCGTTGACCCCATTCCGGTAACCGCGATGAGGCGGTTCGCTCTTGTAGGCCAGCTACTCGACGAGCGGGAGCACCCCACATGAACTCATCTACTGGCAGGTCCACCGTCACAAGCGCCGTACGGCTGGGCAGCCTCGGCCCGCGGTGGCACGGTGAGACCGGCCTCCGATGAGCCCAGCCACAGCCGTCGTGCGGGCTGCGGCAGACGCGCTGCCACAGTCCTCGTCCTTGCGCGCCCTCGAGGTGTCCTTCGACCCGGACCCGGCCTGTGTCACCCGCATGCGCCGGATCACCGCCGCTTTCCTGAGGTTGTGGAACGTCCGCGGACCGTTGGCCGAGAACATCGTGCTCGTCGTCTCCGAGCTGGTTACTGGACCGCACGATGACTGGCGATCACGCCGTGTGCATGATCGTGCTGCCTGGCCACACAGACCACCCGCCACGGAAGAACCCCCGCGACGTTGCTGGAGCGGCGAACGTCCGGGGGCCGTGGCCCTCAACCCCATGGAGGTTGAAGACGTGCGCAAACATAGCGCGAAGATCCTCGAAACGCTGTTGCGGTTGTTACTTCCCGGCCACGGTCGTCACCGTGCGGTCGACTCGGCCGACGCCCGTTCCGCCACGCGGCACCAGAACGCGCCGATGATGCACCCTGCGCGCCTGCCCGACGCGCCCGCACGGCCCATGGCGGGGGAGTGCGCGGGCTGCATCGTCTCGTTCCGCCCGGTCTCCGGTCCGCCGGACGGCCGCGGGACGGCCATGGTCCGGCCCTACGCCGTCGCACACGAACAGCAGCGGGAGCAGCGTGCCGAGTGTCGATTGCGGCGGCGGCGTCGGCGGACGCTGTGGCTGGCCGTGCACGGAATCGACATCGGCCCGCGCGTCATCCACGGCGTGAGGGTGGTGGCGTAGATGAGCAACCCGACGGCGTCCCCGCCGCAGCAGGGACAGGACGGCGGACAGCACGGACAGGGCGGGCAGCAGGGCGGCGACGACCGCCCGACCCTTGAAGAGCTGCGGCAGCAATCCGTCGCCCTGAGCGAACAGATCGCTCAGCATCTGGGACGGGGGGCGAAGTGAGTCAGGAAGCAGACGCGTTCGCGCTCGAGACGGTCACGGACCCGGACACCGCCGACCCGTACTCGGGCACCCCGTACGAAGGTTCTCCCGAAGGATGGTGGACGCGGTACGGCGGGGCGCTTGACGTGTGCTCCGGCGTCGTGTTCATCCCGCCGGGGGCCGACCTGCCGCCGTGCCCGTTCCGGTGCGCCCGATGCCGTGGCAGGGGGAAGCGGTGAGCGGCGGGGACTGGACCAAGGTCCTGCCCAGCCTTGCGGTCGGCATGGTGGTCTACGACCGGCGTTACGAGATGCCCGGGACCATCACCGACTTCGACGGGCCAATCGTGTGCCTCACCCGCCCCACGGGCCTCGCATGGCGGTCGCACTGTGTCTCGGTGCGCCCCGCTACGGCGTACGAGCGGCGGCAGCTACGGGCCATTGCCAAACTGCACGCCCAACGCCAACGAGACACAGCCTCCGCACCTACCCACCAGAAGCTCTGACCGTCATTTGCGGTGAGTTTGAGACGACGACACGCCGACGCCACGGCGTGTCGTCGTCCCAAACTCACCGCAAAGTCACGGCAGAGAGCACTTCGCCGGAGTAATCCCCATGGCAGACGGCCCCTGGCACGCCGAATGGACGTTCATCAGCACATCCGGCGTCACCACAGGAAAGGCCGACAGGGCACGGTACGTCGATATCCGGGCGACCATCTTCGAGGCGGCGGACACATCGCTGCGTGATCTGGCGCACGAAAAAGTGGCCGAACGGGACGAGCCCTGGAAACTCCTGGTCGGGGCCCTTTACTCCGAGGCGATGCTCTCGGCCGACGAAGTCGGCGAATGGCGGTATGTGAGTCCGGACGGCTGGGCGAACGTTACCGTCCGTTTCACGCCGTAGCCACCGCTCTCCCTCCGTCCGAAGTCGCGCCCCACGGGGGGCCTCGAAGGGCAGGCGTCCGCCGGCAGCGAAGGCAAGGACCAAGCCCAGCGAGAAGATGTCGCAGGCGGCGCTGAGACGCTCGCCGCGTACCTACTCGGGGGCCATGAACCCCGGCGAGCCGACGATCACGCCGCTGGAGGTCAGTCCGCCGTGGGTCGGGCCGTCCAGGGTTCCCGACTCGCGCGAAAGCGCCTCAGCGATGACGATGCCCACTGGTGATGGTGGTGAGGGCATGGTGGAGGCTGGTGTCGCTCGGTGAGCGATCGCGCCAGCGGGCGCCGATGTGACCGTCCGGGCGGATGAGCAGCGCTCCGTGAGGGCCGATCTCGCAGAGGTCGATGTGCTCACGGGGCAGGGGCTCGATGCGCAGCGGCCACGGTGCGGTGAGGTGTCGCTCCCAGCGGGCTGGGTCCGGGGTGAGCAGGGTGAACCATTCGCCCACGGCGTCGAGCGTGGAGCGGTCAGGTGTGAGCCAGAGGTGCGGTATGCGATGGCCCGGCTGTGGGGTGGGGACATAGTCCGGGCCCGTGTCGGACGTCTCGGGTGAGGTGTCGGTGTCGGAGTGGTACGTGGCGCCGAGTACCAAACCAAGTTGCGCGAAATACCGCTCCGACCAGGGCAGTTCGACCTGGTCCGACGCCGTCTCACTGCTTTGGAGCTGCTCGCGGCGCCGGTTCTGTACGTCGAGCATGAGCTTGGTGTTGGCCACCGCTTGGCGGAGCGTCCGGTGGGCGACCGGGTGGCGTTCCGTCTCGTAGGTGCTCAACAGGCCTGGCTCGGCCCATCCGTGGAGCACACCCGCCAGTTTCCAGCAGAGGTTGTGCACATCGGCGATGCCGATGTTCATGCCCAGGCCGCCGACGATGGGGATCGCGTGCGCTGCATCGCCGGTCAGCAGGGTCCGGCCGTGGCGGAAGCGTTCGGCGACGAACGCGTTCATCACCCAGTGCTGAACCCGTGACACGTCGGCTCGTACGTCGGCGCCGGGGCTGAGGGCGCGCGAGACGAGCTCGGGCCAGTCGGTGCGCGTGGCGTCTTCGGGGGTGGGAACGAACCAGGCCCACCCTCCTTCGGGGTAGAGCGGGGCGAACAGTCCGTGCGCGGTGAAGTAGACCCCGGCCGGCTGGTGGGCGCACCAGCGGCTGAGGTCGGCGTCGAACACGACGGTGGTGAAGCCCCCCATCGCTCCAGGGCCTGTGGTGTCGATTCCCAGCCGTTGCCGGACGGTGGAGTTCGCCCCGTCGGCGGCGAGTACATAACGGGCACGGATCCGGGTCTCTTCACCGCGTCGGTGGTCGACGAGCAGGGCCACGACGCTCTCGGCTTCCTCGGCCAACTCGATGAGCTCGACCCCGAACCGCACTGGTGCGTCCGCCGCGGCGAGCAGGGTGGGTTCCAACCGGTCCTGCGAGGTGACCACACCGATCACGGGGCTTTCGGGCACCGGCGCATTGACCCCGATCATCGCCGCGGTGGCGAAGTCGCGGTCGTGGATGGTGTCGCGGAAGCGGATACGGCCGAACTCCGGTGCGAACGCATCGGCCGTGATCTCGGCGGCGAGCCCGAGCTGGCGGTAGATCTCCATCGAGCGCACATTGAGCAGCCGGGCACGGGGAAAGGGCGACAGCTCGCCGTGTTTCTCGACCAGCAATGCCCGCACGCCCCAGCGCTCCAGTAGCGCCCGTGCGGTCAGCCCGATCGGCCCACCCCCGACGATCAATACCGGCACCTCGGCGTTTGCTGCGGGCATGCCCACCTCCCGGACCGCTGATCGGTCGGACGGGATGAGAACGCCGCGGGTATCCCGCGGTTACGTCACCGGCGCGCAGAGCACTCCAAGGAGGGAGACCATCTGACGGCGCGCGGTCACGAGTGGGCCGGTTCGGGGCTGCCTCGGTGGGCAGGTCTGGTGGGGCGGGTGGCG
>NZ_MUNE01000587.1:0-431 GCF_002154605.1 Streptomyces milbemycinicus
GGCCGGGAGCGCAGCTCCGGGTGGGCCTGGGTGCCGACCAGGTACGGGTGCACCTCGCGCGGGTACTCGACGTACTCGACCAGCTTGTTGTCGGGCGAGGTGCCCGAGAAGAGGAGGCCGGCCTTCTTCTCCAGCTCTCCGCGGTAGGCGTTGTTGACCTCGTAGCGGTGGCGGTGGCGCTCCTCGACGTACGGCTGGTCGCCGTAGACCTCGCGGACGATCGTGCCCTCGCCGAGCTTCGCCGGGTACATGCCCAGCCGCATCGTGCCGCCCATGTCGCCCTCGCCCGCGACGATGTCCAGCTGCTCGGCCATGGTGGAGATCACCGGGTCGCTGGTGGCGGGCTCGAACTCGGTGGAGTTGGCGGCCTCGATGCCCGCCAGGTTCCGCGCGGCCTCGATGACGATGCACTGCAGGCCCAGGCACAGGCC
>NZ_MUNE01000587.1:450-619 GCF_002154605.1 Streptomyces milbemycinicus
TACTTGCCGACCAGGGCGACGGTGACCTCGTGGTCGGGCTGGTGGACCCGCTTGAGCAGATCGTCCCACTGGGTCCACTCGACATCCCGGAAGGGCAGGTCGAGGCGGCGCACCACATAGGCGTCCAGGCCCTCGGAGTGGAGCACCTTGGGGATGTCGTAGATCGACT
>NZ_MUNE01000588.1 GCF_002154605.1 Streptomyces milbemycinicus
TGGGGATGTCGTAGATCGACTTGGCGTCGATGGCGGCGACCACGGCCGCCTCGTCGACGTCGCACATCAGCGAGACCTTGCGCTTGATGGAGGTCGGGACCTCACGGTCGGCGCGCAGCACGATCGCGTCGGGCTGGATACCGATGTTGCGCAGGGCGGCGACCGAGTGCTGGGTGGGCTTGGTCTTGAGCTCGCCGGAGGGACCGATGTACGGCAGCAGGGAGATGTGCACGACGAAGACGTTGTCCCGGCCGACCTCGTGGCGGACCTGGCGCACGGACTCCAGGAAGGGCAGCGACTCGATGTCGCCGACGGTGCCGCCGACCTCGGTGATCACGACGTCCACGTCGTCCGTCGCCATCCGCCGGATACGGTGCTTGATCTCGTTGGTGATATGCGGGATGACCTGCACGGTGTCGCCCAGGTACTCACCGCGCCGCTCCTTGGCGATCACGGTGGAGTAGACCTGGCCGGTGGTGACGTTGGCGGAGCCGTCGAGGTCGACGTCGAGGAACCGCTCGTAGTGGCCGATGTCCAGGTCGGTCTCGGCGCCGTCGTTGGTGACGAACACCTCGCCGTGCTGGAACGGGTTCATGGTGCCCGGGTCCACGTTGAGGTACGGGTCCAGCTTCTGCATCGTTACGCGCAGACCGCGCGCTTTGAGCAGGGCACCGAGGCTGGAGGCGGTCAGGCCCTTGCCGAGTGAGGAAGCGACACCCCCGGTGACGAAGATGTGCTTGGTCGTCGTGGGCTTAGCGGCAATGGCCAAAACGAGGCTCCCGTGGTCGCGAGGTGAGGGTGCGGGGTCCGGCGACCGCCCCGGTATTCCGGGGGCGCCGTTGGTGAGGTTCGGGGGTTTTGCGCCCACCGCTCCACGGGCTACCAGGGTATCAGTGCCCTCCCCCGGCTACGGCTGGGCAGGGTGCACCTGCCGGGAGAAGTCGGGCGAGCCGGGGAGCCTTCCGCGCCCGCCGGGGGTACGGATCCGCTACCGCTCGAACACCATGGGTGACCTGGCCACCCGATCGGCCGCCGGGTCCAAGCCACGATGTGGGACGACTCAAGCGGATCACTGTTCTCCGTCGTATCCTGCTCGGACGCAATGCTGCGAGCCGGCCGGCAGGGGACCACCACGCCCTCGGAACAAGCGCTCGTCGAGAACTTCCAAGACCGTGGACAATAGCCTTCCGGGGCACCGCGGCCGTTCGAATGGGGATAGTACGTGGCCGGGCGTATCGAGGATTACGCACTGATCGGGGATATGCAGACCGCCGCCCTGGTCTGCAGAGATGGCACGGTCGACTGGCTTTGTCTGCCGCGCTTCGATTCGCATGCCGTCTTCGCCGGGCTACTGGGCACCGACGAGCATGGCTTCTGGCACCTGGGGCCCGCGCAGGCCGCGGGCAGCACTCCCGCGGCCGCCGACCGCCGCCGCTACCGCGGCGACTCGCTGGTCCTCGAATCGGAATGGGACACCCCGCGCGGCACGGTCCGCGTGATCGACTTTATGCCGCCCCGTGACGGGGCCCCTCAGCTGGTGCGGATCGTCGAGGGCGTGAGCGGCCGGGTGCCGATGCGCTCGGCGCTGCGGATGCGCTTCTCGTACGGCTGGGTCGTGCCGTGGGTGCACAAGATCGACGGGCGGACGGTCGCCGTCGCCGGACCCGATTCGGTGTGGCTTGACACCGAGATCGACACCTACGGCAAGGACCTGACCACCTACTCGAACTTCACCGTCGCCCCCGGCGACCGGATCGCCTTCACCATCAGCTGGCAGCCCTCGCACAAGGAGCCGCCGGCGCTGCCGGACCCGGAGGGCGCGCTGGAGGCGACCGAGGTCTTCTGGCGCGAATGGGTCGAGCACTGCACGTACCACGGCCCCTACCGGGACGCGGTGGTCCGCTCGCTGATCACCCTCAAGGCGCTCACCTACGCCCCCACCGGCGGCATCGTCGCCGCGCCCACCACCTCGCTGCCCGAGGAGATCGGCGGCGTCCGGAACTGGGACTACCGCTACACCTGGCTGCGCGATGCGGCGATCACCCTGTCCTCGCTGCTGCGCACCGGCTACCGCGAGGAGGCGCGCGCCTGGCGCGAGTGGCTGCTGCGCGCGGTCGCGGGCGACCCGGAGAACCTCCAGATCATGTACGGCATCGCGGGTGAGCGCGAGCTGGGCGAGGCCGAGCTGCCCTGGCTGCCCGGCTACGAGGGCTCGCAGCCGGTCCGGGTCGGCAACGGCGCGGCCGGGCAGCTCCAGCTGGATGTGTACGGGGAGGTCACCGAGGCGCTGCACCTGGCGCATATGACCGGCCTGGCCCGCAACGACTACGCGAGCGTGCTCCAGCTGAAGCTGATCCGCTACCTCGAGGAGCACTGGGACGAGCCGGACGAGGGCATCTGGGAGGTGCGCGGGCCGCGGCGGCACTTCGTGCACTCCAAGGTGATGGCCTGGGTCGCGGTGGACCGCACCGTCAAGCTCATCGAATCGGGCGACGTGGACGGGCCGTTGGAGCGCTGGCGCGACCTGCGCGACGAGATCCACCGGGATGTCTGCGAGAAGGGCTACGACCCCGAGCGCAACACCTTCACCCAGTCCTACGGCTCGCGGGAGCTGGACGCCTCCCTGCTGCTGATCCCGCAGATGGGCTTTCTGCCGCCGGACGACAAGCGGGTCATCGGGACCATCGAGGCCATCCAGCGGGAGCTGTCGACCACGGACGGCTTCGTGCTGCGCTACCCGACGGCCGGCGAGGACGCGGGCGTGGACGGCCTCGAAGGCGACGAAGGGGCCTTCCTGGCCTGCTCGTTCTGGCTGGCCGACGACCTGGCGATGATCGGCCGGGTCGACGAGGCCCGCAAGCTCTTCGAGAAGCTGCTCTCGCTCCGCAACGACCTGGGGCTGCTGGCGGAGGAGTGGGACCCGCGGCTGCAGCGGCAGGTGGGCAACTTCCCGCAGGCCTTCAGCCATGTGCCGCTGATCGACACGGCGCTGCGGCTGACCGCGTCCGGGGCGTACGGAGGATAGGCCGGCAGGCCCGGTCACCGGCCGAAGACACAGGAAGACACGCAGGAAGACACAGGAGCCCGGGCCCGCACGGCCCGGGCTCCTGTGACGTGTTTCCGGGTTCAGAAGGCGGTCAGGGTCAGCGTGACGCCCGTCGGGGCGGTGTCCTGGATGTACGACGCGAAGTCGGCGACGTCGTCGAAGGCGAAGCCGTACGCCTTGCCGTCCGCGGTCGCCGCGTGCATGGCCTTGGCGTAGTGGTTGGTGACCTGTGGGGTGTAGAAGGCGGCCGGGTCGGTGGTCGGCTGGGCGGGCGTGTTGTGCAGGGTGGTGCGGTTGAAGCCCGCGCCGAGGATGGCCGCGACCGGGCCCGTGGTCCCGTCGTTGGGCGCGGCGAGCGCGCCGTCGCAGAAGAGCACGTCCCTGGTGGAGGGCTTGTTGAAGGCCACGGAGCCGGGGCCGGTGAAGGACAGCCGCCCGCCGCTCACCCGGCCGGTGAAGGTGCCCGCGTTGGTGGTGACCTTCAGGTCCTTGGCGGCGTAGGCGGCCCAGACCTCGTCGATATAGGCGGCGAGATAGTCCTTGGCGAACAGCCCCGCGTCGAGGCCGTGTCCGGGGGCGATGACCCTCAGCTTGTCGCCGAGGACCAGCGGCGCGAAGGCGTCGACCGCGGCGAGGCCGGAGAAGACCTTGGCGCGGGCGCCGCTCTTGAGGGTGCCGGTGGTCTGGTCCTTGGCCCCGGTCAGGCGGATCGACAGCGGGACGCTGAACATGTCGACCATGGTGGTGTTGCAGAACATCCCGGCGGAGTTGAAGGTGAACTCCGCACAGTCGTGCAGGATGTTGTAGTTGGGGTCACTGGACACCCAGCCCGCCGGGTACTGCAGGGCCGCGTTGCCCGCGCCGTCGGTGACCGCCTTGAACTTGAGCTTGGAGCCGAGGGCGACATAGATCCGGCCGGACATGTTGGGCAGGGTCAGTTTGGTGTCCCCGCTTCCGGCGAGCGGGATGGCGTAGTCGGTCCAGCCGTCCGGTCCGTTGTCGGAGAGCGCGATGGGCGCGACCCTGCCGTCCGGGGTGACGCGGACCTGGCGACCGCCCTCGTTGCCGACGATATAGATCCATATCGACGAATTGCCGAACTGACCTGTGTTGTTGACGACTGTCAGCGGCATCGTGGCGGCGCGCTCCGCGCCATTGGCCCGGCCGCCCGCGAGGGTGAGGCCCGAACCTGCGGCGGCAGCGGCGGTGAGACCGCCGAGCAGCGTCCTGCGGCTGATCGTCCCGTTCTTCATCCTGCTCATGACATGTACTCCTCGGCGTTGTGGGGGATTTGCCGGGATATTGGAGAGGGGTGGGGGGTGACGGGAACCGTCTCCGTGAGAGCGCTCTCTCCCGCTCCTAGCCCAGCACCCTGCCCATCGGCCGCCCCCTGCGTCAAGGACTTCGGCGGGCTTGGACCGGATTAGGTCTGAACCAATTCGTCGTAGACGCTGAGGACATGGGCGACCGTGTCGTCCTCCGTCGGCCAGCCCGCGGTCCGCGCCCGCCCCGCCGCGGCCAGCTCCACCCGGCGCACCGGATCCGCGAGCAGCCGGATCACCGCGCCCGCCAGGTCCTCCGGCGCCCCGTACGGCACCAGTTCGGCCGCCTCCCCCACCAGCTCCGGCACCCCGCCGACCGCCGTGGCCACCAGCGGCACGCCCGCGTGCAGCGCCTCCTGCGCCAGCAGCGACCGCGCCTCCCACCGGCTGGAGAGC
>NZ_MUNE01000589.1 GCF_002154605.1 Streptomyces milbemycinicus
TCGGCGAGCGCGTCGCCGACGATACGGGGGCGCCCCGCGCGTCGAGGCCGGTCAGGGCGCCCGCGACCGCCGCGTCGTCGCCGAAGGCGATCCGGCCGTCATCGCGGCCGTATCCGGTGATCCCCGCCCAGACCCGGCCGGGACGCGCGGCCAGGAACTCCTCGGCGTGCACCCCGAGCCGACTGAGAGCCGTCGGCCGCGAGGCCTCGATGACGCTGTCGGCCTCGGAGACGACGTCGGCCGGCGCGCCGGAGTCGAATTCCAGCACCAGGTGCTCGTGCCCGCCGTGCAACCGACGGTAGAACTCCGGCTGTCCGAACCGCGCCCCGTCAGGCCGTCCCATACTCTCCGCCTTCGTCACACGCGCCCCGGCCAGCCCCAGCAGATGCGCGCACAGCGGCCCGGCCCACAGCACGGACAGGTCGACGACGCGCAGGCCCGCGAGCGGGCGCGGCCGCCGCTCCCCGTGGAGCCGGGCGCGTACGGGGGCACGGTCGCTGCCGTCCCATCCGGGTGCGGCCGCCGCGATGCCCACCGTCTGTGCGTGCGGGCGAGTTGGCGGGCCGTGGTCTGCCTGGCGGCCGTGGGCAGGCCGGTGACACAACGGGGCACTCGTCCCGGACCACCACAGAGTGCGAGCCTCAGGTGTCGTCCGCTGACGGAGGCTCCGGCTCGGCGAAGGCGCCCGCGGCCGCGGCGAGGACGGCGGTTCTGGCCGCGTGGCCGGGCAGTTGCGGGTCGTGTGGTGTGCGGAGGAGCACCAGTTGGTGGTAGAGCGGCGCGGTAGCGGCGATGAGCAGTCGCCGAGCGTCGGTTCGCGGTGGGATGTCGCCACGCCGGACGGCACGGCTGACGACGATCTCGCAGCGGGCGTACCGGTCCTCCCAGAGCCGCTGTTGGGCGTCGGCGGCCTTCTCCGAGCGGAACGAGGCGGCGATCAGTGCCGCCATGATCGGTGGCTGTGCGGCCATGGCTGTCTGGATCTCCTGGTTCAGCGCCGCCAGATCGCCTTCCAGTGACCCGGTGTCCGGCGGCTGCCAGTCGTCGTCGCTCGCCGCGTCGAGAACGTCGGCGAGCAGGCCGCCGACATCCCCCCAGCGCCGGTACACCGTGGTGCGGTGCACGCCGGAGCGGGCGGCGACGGCGTCCATGGTGAGCCCGTCGTAACCGTGTTCGCCGAGCTCCGCGCGGACCGCGTCGAGTACCTGCGCACGAATACGGGCGGTGCGGCCCCCGGGACGGCGTCGGGCGGGCGGCGGCCGGGTGCCTTCTGGCTCTGAGTCTGTGGGAGTGACCACTGGAAGTCCGTTTGCTCAAGGGGACGGCGTTGTGGCAACATCTTAATGCATCAGTTGTCGCACTAGTGGAGTGATCAATGCTCTTCCAAAGCGTTCGCCCGGCCGCGCGGCCCTCGACAGCCGCCTCGTTCTCGAATGCTTTGGAGTCTCCGCATGCCTACACAGATCACCGCGCTCGCGGTCAGCAAGTCCTTCAATGGCAGGCTCGTTCTTGACTCGGTGACCTGCTCGCTCACCGCGGGCGAGCGCACCGGGATCATCGGTGAGAACGGATCCGGCAAGACCACCTTGCTGCGCCTGCTCGCCGGGCGTGAACGGCCCGATCAGGGCGAAGTCGTCGTCCAGGCCACCGGCGGCGTCGGCTATCTCGCCCAGAACGAGCGGATGGAGCCACAGACCACCGTCCAGCAGATCATCGACCGGGCCCTGAGCGAGCTACGCACCGTCGAGCAGCGAATGCGCCGGCTGGAGGCCGCGATGGCCGACGGCGACGAGTCGGGCATGGCCGAGTACGGCGAACTGATGACGGTCTTCGAACTACGCGGCGGCTACGACGCCGACGCCCGCGTGGAGCGCGCTCTGCACGGTCTCGGCCTGGGGCTGGTGGCTCGCGACCGTACCGTGGGCAGCCTGTCCGGCGGAGAACGGGTCAGATTGCGGCTGGCCGCCGTCCTGGCAGCCGCGCCGGAGGTGCTGCTGCTGGACGAGCCGACCAACCATCTCGACGACGCCGCCCTGAGCTGGCTGGAAGAACACCTGCGCACCCGGCGGGGCACCACGGTGGCGGTCTCCCACGACCGGGTCTTCATCGAACGTGTCGCCACCAGCCTGCTGGAGGTGGACGCCGACCGGCGCCGCGTCGTCCGGTACGGCAACGGCTACAGCGGCTACCTCGCCGAGAAGGCCGCTGCCCGGCAGCGCTGGGCCCAGGCACACCACCAGTGGCGGGCCGACATCGACCGGCTCCGCGAGGCCGCCGCGACCACCGCCCGCCAGGTGGCCCCCGGCCGACCGATGAAGGACGGCAACAAGATGGCCTACGACCGGGCGGCCGGCCGGGTGCAGCAGTCGCTGGCCGCCCGGGTGCGCAACGCCGAGGAACGGCTGCGCCGCCTCCTCACCGACCCGGTCCCGCCCCCGCCGGAGCCGCTGCGCTTCACCCCCGTACTGCGGACCCGCCGCCTGCAGGGCGCCGTACTCGACGCCGCCGACATCGCCGTCACGGACCGACTCGACCGCACGAGCCTCACGGTCAAGGCGGGCGAGCGCCTGCTGATCACGGGGCCGAACGGAGCGGGCAAAAGCACCCTGCTGCGCGTCCTGGCCGGGGAAGTCACCCCCGACAACGGGAGCGTCACCCGCCGCGCCAGGATCGGCTACCTCCCTCAAGAGCCGCACCCCGGGACACCGGACGAGACCGTGCTGGCCGCCTTCGCCCGTGGACGGGCGGGAGAGGCCGCCGGATACGCCGAACGGCTGCTGTCCCTCGGCCTGTTCGACCGCGAACAGCTCACCGTGCCGGTCGGCCGGCTGTCCACCGGGCAGCTGCAGCGTCTCGCCCTGGCGCGACTGCTCAGCGAGCCGTCAGACGTCCTGTTGCTCGACGAACCCACCAACCATGTGTCGCCCTCCCTCGTCGAGGAGCTGGAAACCGCTCTGACCGGCTACGACGGCGCCCTCGTCATCGTCAGCCACGATCGCCGGCTGCGCCGGCGCTGGCGGGGCACCCACCTGGCCATGCAGCCGACTCCGACGCCCGCCGCCAGGGTCTGAGGGTCCCCCAGCCCCACAGACCCCTTCGGAAAGGAAACAATTCGTCATGCCACCTGTTCCCGCCGACCCGACCGTCGTACATCCGATGCCAGAGCAGCCGCGGGTGGTGCTGCTGAAGCCGCTGATCACCTCGCCGCTGATCGAGGTCGGAGAGTTCTCCTACTACGACGACCCCGATGACCCGACCGCCTTCGAGACCCGCAACGTGCTGTACCACTACGGGCCGGAAAAGCTGGTCATCGGGAAGTTCTGCGCGCTGGGCGAGGGCGTGCGGTTCATCATGAACGGCGCCAACCACCGCATGGACGGCCCCTCGACGTTCCCATTCCCCATCATGGGAGGCTCCTGGGCCGAGCACTTCGACCTCATCGCCGGTCTGCCCGGACGGGGTGACACCGTGGTGGGCCATGACGTCTGGTTCGGATACCGGGTCATGGTGATGCCCGGCGTCCGTATCGGCCACGGAGCGATCATCGCGTCCGGCTCCGTCGTCGCCGACGACGTCCCCGACTACGGCATCGTCGGCGGCAACCCCGCCCGTCTCATCCGCCGCCGCTACAGCGACGAGGACATCAACCGCCTCCTGGCCGTGGCCTGGTGGGACTGGCCGCCGCAGCACATCACCGAACACATCCGCACGATCATGTCCGGCAGCATCGACGACCTGGAGAACGCGGCGCCCGGGCACACACCGCCCCACAGGTCGACGGACCGCTGAACCGTCGGACGACCGGCCCTGGCGGACGTCGGCATCGGCATCGGCATCGGCAATCCATCCACACTCCTGCGCCAAGAATCGAGCTGTCAGCTTGCCCGCATCGCCCCACCACAACCCGTTCGCCGACTGGCTTCGCACCCATGCCGTCCCCCTCACCCACCTCGACCCCGAGGCGCCGCTCGACGACCTGGAGCCGCTGCGCACCATCATCGGCGACGCCCGCGTCGTCGCGATCGGCGAAAACTCCCACTTCATCAACGAGTTCGCAATCCTGCGCGAGCGCGTCCTGCGGTTCCTGGTCGAACGCTGCGGTTTCACCGTCCTGGCCTTCGAATACGGATTCAGCGAAGGGTTCCCCCTCGACGCATGGGCCCAGGGCGAGGGGACGGACGACGACCTGTCGGCCCACCTCGCCGCAACGATCCCCATCGGAGTCGAGGAGCCACTGCGCTGGATGCGCCGGCACAACCGCACAACCTCACCACCGGTGCGTTTCGCCGGTATCGACCTCCCGGCGGCCGGTGGGTCCCTGCTTCCCGCCCTGACCCCGGTCGCCGACTACCTGCGCCACATCGATCCCGAAACCCTGCCGATGGTCCAGACGGCAATGCGGATCGCCGAATCATTCGCCGGTGGCTCCGCGGCCGACGCCGCGCCCGCGTGGGCCCGCCTGGCCACCGCCGAACAGGACACCCTCAGCGCGACCCTGATGCGCCTGCTCATGCGGTTCCGCTCCGTCGAACCGCTGTACGTCTCCCGCGGCGACCAGCAGAGCCACGACATCGCCTTGCGACGCCTCGAAGGCGCCTGCCGCGGCGACTACACCTTCCGCGCCATGGCCGACCTCTTCGCCGGCAAGGGGCTGACCGCCGACACCTCGGCCCGGGACGTCTACATGGCCGAGTCCGTACTCTGGCACCTGGAGCGCTTCGAACCCGGCACCCGCGTCGTGCTGGCGGCTCACAACGCCCATATCCAGAAGACATCGGTGTCCTTCAACGGCCACCTCACGGGGCTCCCGATGGGACAGCATCTGCACCGAGCGCTCGGCGATGAGTACGTCGCCCTCGGCCTGACGAGCATCACCGGAGACACCGCGGACATGCGCCGCGACGAGAACGCACGCTTCGGTTTCGCCATCGACACCACCGCCCTGGAGCCGCCCGAGCCGGGAAGCATCGAGGCCGCCTTCGCCGATGCCGAACTCGGGCTCAGCATCGCCGACTTCCACCAGGCCCGCCCGGAGGCCCGCGACAGCGCCGGCCTTGCCCAGGGCCCCGACCGCATCCGGATACAGAGCGCCTACCTGCACACCCCCATCCTCGAGGCGTTCGACGCCATCCTCAACACGCCGGCCTCCACCGTGGCCGACAACCTCGAAAACACCTGAGACAGTGATGGACACCGATGTGATCATTGCGGGCGCCGGCCCGACCGGTCTCATGCTGGCTGCTGAACTGCGGTTGGCCGGTGTACGACCGCTGGTGCTCGAACGGCAGCCGCAGCGCCGGGACACCCCGAAGGCCGGTGGCCTCGGCGGGCCGATCCTTCAGCTGCTGTGCTGCCGAGGGCTGCTGGAACGATTCGAAGCAGCCTGCGCGCCGACGAACTCGATGTCGATATCCGCCGCGGACACGAGGTGGTCGGGGTGAGCCAGGACGATGCCGCGGTGGTCGTGGACGTACGTGGCCCGGACGGGCCGTATCGGATGACCTCCCAGTACCTCGTGGCGTGCGACGGCGCACGCAGCCGGGTCCGCGACTGGGCCGGTATCCCGTTCCCCGGCACCACCTGTCCGGAGGTCAACCGACTGGCCCAGGTCACCTTGCCCGATGCGGTGACCGTGCTCGACAACGGCGATCTCGACGTCCCCGGCTTCGGCACGATCCACGCGGGTTTCACCCGCACCGACCGCGGCCTCCTCGGGATCGGCTCGTCGCCCGCCTCCAAGGTTGTCTCCCTCTACACCGCCGAGGACGAGACCACCGAAGCCGGGCGGATCCTGCTGGCCGGAGACGCCGCGCATCTGTTCCCCGCCACCGGTGTGGCACTCAACGCCGGCATGCTCGACGCGGTCGACCTGGCCTGGAAACTCGCCGCCGACATCCACGGCTGGGCACCGGCCGACCTGCTGGACACCTACCACAACGAACGCCACCTCGCCGGCGACCGCGCCATGCTGCACACCCGAGCTCAGGTGGCACTGCGGCGCGGACACGACCCGGCCGCCGAAGCGCTTCGCCAGGTCTTCCAGGAACTGCTCGCCGACGAGCAGCCGTTGCGCCGTATGGGAGCCCTTGTCGCCGGCGCTGACATCCGCTACCCGACGCCCGGCTCCAACCACCACGTGCTGACCGGCACCTTCGCACCCGACCTCACCCTGCACACCGACCAGGGCACCATCAGCGTCGCGAAACTCATGCACACCGCACGCCCCCCGGACGCCCACATCGCCTGGGCCGCAACCATCGACGAACCCGCCGACACCGCCGCGCCCGCGCTGCGACAAGCGCTCTCCGGCTGGTTCGGCACACCCTGAAAACAACGCCCAGACCTCAGGGGGGGTGGTCGTTGGACTCTCCCACCGTGGGAGAGTCCACCATGGTGGCGTACAAGACGAACGCGCCGTACATGAGGCCTGTCTCATCGAGCTAGCAGAGGCCCCGTAAGAAGAACTCATGACCCGGCTGATCATCCCCATCCTGGAAAGCACGGCATGACCACGGTGATAGACATTGATGCCCGTCGTACGCAGCACTGCGAGACAACGGCTCTCGGGGTGCTGTTGCGGCACCAGGGACTCGATCTGTCCGAGCCCATGCTCTTCGGCCTCGGTTCGGGTCTGTCCTTCATCTACTGGGACAGCAAGAACATGGGCTTCCCCTTCCTCGGGGGACGGGTCAAGCCCTTCGACCTCACCACGAACCTGGCCACCGGGCTCGGACTGGAGCTCCTGGTCCAGGAGACCACCTCCCCCCGCAAGGCATGGGAAAACGTGGTGGCCCCCATCGACGCCGGCCACCCCGTCGGACTGCAGCTCGACAGCTACCACCTGGACTACTTCGGGACGAAGGTGCATTTCGGCGGTCATGTCGTCGCCATGTACGGCTACGACGACCGCGACGCCTACCTGGTGGACACCGACCAGCAAGGCGGAACGGTATCCACCAGCCTGACCAGCCTCGCCCAGGCGAGAGCCGCACGCGGTCCGATGACCGCCAAGCACCGGTCCTTCACCCTCACCGTCCCGAGCGACCTGCCCTCCCCCCAGAGCCAGATCATTCCCGCCATCACCGCCTGCGCCGACGCCTTCCTCAACCCGCCCATCGCCAACCTCGGCCACCGGGGCATCGAAAAGACCGGCAAGCTGGTACGCACATGGCTCCAGCGAACCGACAACCCACAGCGAGACCTGCCACAGGCCGCCCTCCTGATGGAGAAGGCGGGCACCGGCGGCGCCCTGTTCCGTAACCTCTACCGCGACTTCCTCGCCGAATGCACCCAACACCTCGACAGCAGCCATCTGCGCACCGGCCACGGGCTGTACACCGAGGCAGCCGCCCTCTGGACGGAAGCCGCAGCACTGATCACAAGAGCCGGCCAATCAGCCGATGCGCAGTGCCTCGTCCAGGCAGGCACCGTCCTCCGCGATCTTTCACGCATAGAGCGCGAGGCCATGCAGGCGCTGAGCCGCTTGGGGCAGTAAGGGCGTGCAGGTCTCTAACCCGTGGCTTTCCGTTCGACGGTTCGTGGGTCTGGTATGGGCGGCTTGGAAGGGTAACGGGCCGCTTTGGCTGCCGGCCGTGAATGGGAGCCGAGAGGCGAGCCGGTACGGGTCGACACGCACGACTTCCCCGACCGCGAGCTGGGCAGGGTGGTGCCCCGACGGCCGACCGGCTGCTGATCACCGCCGACGCGGGCGGCTCCAACGGCTACCGCACCCGACAAACAGCACGCCGGACCAGGCCCGTGCGAACACATCACCATGGCCATCAGCCGCGCGAAACAGGAAGTCCGCCCGCTCCTGGAAGCGCACGGCCACCACATCACCGCCTCCACCGCCCGCTTCCGCGCACCATCAGATAGCGCGACGTTCCTCGCCTCCAAGCCCACCTGAAGCAAGATCAAGAAAGCATGTCAAAGATCGCCGTAATGATCTCCGGGTCGCTTCAACGGCTGGGGCTTGATGACCTCGCGCGCCGGGTATCGCAGGCGCATGCGGGCATGGGGAGAGGCTGTGTGGACGGGACCCGGGCCGGACATTTTTCTGCGGGGCGTGATTCGGCGGGCGATGGCGGGAGATGAGCCGCAACCATGGTGGATGCCGCGGCGCGTGCTGACCGTGATGTCGGCCGATGTCGACGCCGCTGCCGGTGTCGGGGCGATCTGGACCGTGTGGCGTCCGAAGTCACGTCGGGTGCGTGAGCACATAGCGCTCCTGGAGTGGTACGGCGAACAGTGGCGGTACGTGGGAGGCGGCAGCAGCCCCGGAGACGACCCTGTCGACGTCGATGTGCTCGACGTTCGCAACGGCGGGGGCGTACTCAGCCTCACCCGCAGCATTGACCCCCCGCGCTCCATCACCGCGGCCCCATGGATCAGTTGCGTCAAGGTGCGCCTCGGGCGGGACGTGGGTCACGTGCTCATCGGTGCCCGCCGGATCGAGAATCCCGAGCAGTGCAGGCTCATCGCTGCCTGGACGTCTCCCCAAACCGACCACGGAGCCCGTCCCGTCATCGTGGCCCTGGGACGCGACGGCGTCGAACTCTCCCGCATCGGCCCCCATGACAGCCTGGACACTTATACCTGGGCGCGATTGAGAGAGGAGTTATAACCAGTCTGCTTCCTGGATTGTCCCTCGGCGTTCATCCGCCCGAGCAGGACCGGCGTCGCCGACGCCCAAAGACTGGTCAGGTAACCGCGGCTCGCGCCCGGTGCCTGCGGACGGCGTCGCGGTTGGCGCAGCGCTGCGAGCAGTACCGCTGCCGTCCGGTGCGCGAGGTGTCGGCGAAGGCCGTGTCGCACTCGGCCACCTCGCAGCGCCGCAGCCGGTGCATACCCCTGCCCGCGAGGTGCAGTGCGGTTCCGACCGCGAACAGCGTGAACAGTACGGAGCCGAGCGGCTGTTCCGCATCCCGGTAGTGCAGATGCCAGCCGGTCCCGGAGTGGGAGGTCAGCCGGGGGTAGGCGGCGGCCTCGGCCAGCATCCGGTTCAGCAGATCGGCGCGTTCCTGCTCCCCGGCGGCGTCGACGACCCTCTCCCAGGCGTTCAGTGCGGCTCGGGCACGGTCGAGGTCGTCCGCTGTCACCGGGCGCTCCAGTGTGAGCCCGGCGGCGCGGCAGCGGTCCGCCAGCTCATCCGCGCTCTCGGGCCGGCGGTTGGCCAGGGCCGCGGCCAGGTTCACCGCGTCCTCACCGTAAGGGTTGAGCCTCATAAGACCATTACAGCAGTGTGGCCGGCATGACACAACAAACCGCCGGACGCGCCGGATCCCAGACCCGCGACCCGTGGCGTTATCGCTGGATCGTGCTGGGCATTGCCACCTTCACCCAGGCCGCGTCCGGCTTCTTCGTGGGCGGCATCGGAGCGCTCGGCGTCCACCTTCAGCGCGCCCTGGACCTGAGCCTGGCGCAGCTGGGTCTGCTGGTCTCGGCGGCCCAACTCGTGCCGCTGGCCGGGCTGCTGGTGGCCGGCGAACTGCTGGACCGCTACAGCGAACGCTGGGTGGTCGGGATCGGGGCCGGTGTGGTCGCGCTGGCTCTGGGGGCGGGGAGCCTGGCGCCGGGATACGCCGCCCTGCTGGGCGCACTGCTGGTGGTCGGCGCGGGATACAGCACCGTCCAGCCGGGTGGGAGCAAGTCGGTGGCGTCCTGGTTCGACGCGTCACAGCGGGGCTTCGCGATGGGTATCCGGCAGGCCGGGCTGCCGCTGGGGGCGGCGCTCGCCTCGGCCGTACTCCCGCTCGTCGCGGAGGAGTTCGGCTGGCGGGCGACACTGCTGACCGGTGGCTTCGTCGCGCTGCTCGGAGCCGTGCTCTTCATGGGCTGCTACCGTCCGCCGCCCGCACTGCCCGCCTCGCAGCAGGGCAAGAAGCCGTCGGACCCGCTCGCAGCACAGCTCCGCGCCCGGCTGCGCATGCTCCGTGAACCGTCCACGGTGAAGATCATGCTGTCGGGGACCAGTCTGATCTCGGTGCAGTGCGGCGTGGGCATCCTGACGGTGCTCCACCTCCACCAGGTGTCATCGGTCGGCGCCGGGCAGGCGGCCCTGATCCTGGTGGTATCCCAGGGTGCGGGCGTTGCGGGCCGGATCTGCCTGGCAGCCTGGAGCGACCGGAGCAGGTCCGGGCGCTATGCCATCGTGCTGGTCTGCATGGTCGCCGTGATCGCCGGGCTGGCCGTGCTGATGACACCGGCCGGGCGGACACCGGTCGTGGCTTCCGGCGTCTTCGTCTGGCTGGGCTTCTTCGGCTTCGGCTGGTACGGCCCATGGGTCGCCTACGTCACCGAAGCGGCCCCACCGGGCAAGACCGGCTTCGCCCTGGGTCTGTCGATGTCCGTCAACCAGATCGCCATCGTCACGGTGCCGCCCACGCTCGGCCTGCTGGTCGACCTCACCGGCAGCTTCACCCCGGCCTGGGCGCTGCTGTCCCTGCTGACCGCCGTCGCCCTTGCAGTCACGGCCAACGCGGAACGCCGCACCCGCTGACCCTGGCTGGTACCCGTTCCCGGGCCTCGAAACCGCGGCGCCTCCCCAGCAACTGCCGGGGAGGCGACTGACCGGCCTGAGCGTGCTCGGCAACCTCGGCACCCATCTTCAAGGAGCCGGCGTCCACGCCCATCCCGTCACGAAGGTGTCACCGAGGATCTCCATGGATCTGCCGAGCTCGGGATCAAGCAGACCGGTCAACACTGCCGATCTTGCGCACCGACCGAACGTTCGGTTAGTGTCGCCTCACGTCTGTTCCCAGCAATGAGGTGGCATATGGTCCAGCAGGATGCAGCCAGTACAACCGGCGATGACGTGTCTTTCGCCCAAGTCGCCGACGTCATCCGCCGGTTGGCGCTCGACGAGAAGCTCAAGGAGCAAGTGCCGTCCGACCCGATGCTCGGCCCCCTGGCTCGCCGCATCGCCCGCCGGTACGTGGCCGGCGAGACGGCGGCCGAAGCGCTGGCCCAGGTTGCCGCGATCAACCAGCGCGGGCATCGCGCCACCGTGGACTACATGGGTGAGAGCTGCCGAGACGCCGACCGCGCCAATGCCGCGACAGACGTTTTCGTGGACGTGAGTGAACGTCTGGCCGCGGCCGGGCACGACTGCTCCGTCTCGCTTGACCTGTCCCACATCGGCCTTGCCGTGGATGCCGGGTTGGCGCTGCGCAACGGTCGGCGGATCGCCGAGGCGACCGCCGCCGCGGGCCAGGAGATGGTCCTCTCGATGGAGGGATCGGACCGCACCGATGCGGTCCTCGACGTTCACGGCGCACTGTGTGAGCAGTTCGACCACGTGGGGATCACCATTCAGGCGCGGCTGCACAGGACTGTCGACGACCTGCCCGCCTTGCTGCGCCGCCCGGGGCGGATCCGATTGGTCAAGGGATCATTCTTCGAACCGGAGACGATCGCCTATCCACGTGGCAGCCGCGAGCTGCACGAGGCGTATCTGAGCTGTGCCCAAGCCCTGGTCGACGGTGGCCACCTGTGCTCCTTCGCCACCCACGACTGGAACATGCTCGATGCGCTGGAGTCGATGCTGGCCGGTAGTGCCCATGACCAGGGCGCGCCGTGGGAGTTCGAGACCCTGCTCGGACTAGGTCCCGATCGGGTTGCCGCCATGCGGGACAAGGGTCACCCCACCCGGGAGTACGTCGTCTACGGCACCGAGTGGTGGCTGTATGTGTGCAACCGGATCGCAGAGGAGCCGCAACGGTTCTTCCGCGCCATCACCGACGCCGCAGGCTGGTAGGGGCCGGTTCAGCCGAGGATTCAGGAGATGAGCGAGCGGCCTGTGGGTGCCAGGCGCAGTGTCCGGGGGGCTGCTGTCTGTTCTCTCTCGATGCCCGGCAGAATCTCCCGGGTGAGGGGGTGGTCCTGCACTTCGGCGAGGTGCCGGCGATAGGCACTTTCGTCGGGGTACGAGGTGAAGACCGCGGCGACGTTCTCCCCCGTGCGGACCGGCAGCCTGGCGAATGTGTTGTGTGCCGTCTCGGTGGTCAGGACGGCGAGTGGCGCGGGCCCCGTCTTGTGGAGCACGGGGAGAAGGCCGTCCCGGATGAGTGCGATGCCGTCGGGCCGTCCTGGAGGGAAGGACCACACGGTGGCGGACACGAACCGGTCCGGTGCCGGAGCACCGGCCTGAGGCCGCTCGGACGGGCTGACGGCGAAGCCGCTCCCGTCCGACAGGGGCCGCAGCAACAGGACATCGTCGGAGTCGACCATGGTGTCGTTGGCCTGGGGACCGTGCTCGGCCCAGACGGGTCCGCCGTAGAAGGCCGTCAGCGCACGGTGCCGTACCGCCATGTCCGGGAACCCGCGCAGCCAGACGAAGCGGTTCGGATCGTCAAGGTCCCGGAACTGGCCGAGCACGACCATCCCGGTCTCTTCCTGCGTTTCGACGAACTCCCGGTCGAACAGCTCGATGAGCTCGTCACGACGGCCGGGACGCAGCGTGTACTGGCGAAGCTCGATCACAGCTGGGCGGCCGACGGGGTCGGTGGGTGACACGGCGGAACTCCTGTTCGGTGCTCTTCTTCGGGTGTGGATTTCCGGCTGGTCCTTCGGTCGGAGCCGGATGTGCATTGACGCTAGAGGAGCCGTGTGCCAGGTGCTGTCAGGGTTTCCGGGCAGAATGCGCCCATGTCTGCAGGTCGATTGCTGTCGCTGCTGTTGTTGCTGCAATCCCGTGGCCGTATGTCCGCGCGCGGGGTCGCCGATGAGCTGGGGGTATCCGTACGGACCGCCTACCGTGACCTGGCACGGCTACAGGCCGCCGGGGTCCCGGTCTACGCGGAGCCGGGCCGCGGGGGCGGCTATCAGCTGCTCGACGGCTACCGCACCCGCCTGACCGGGATGAGTGAGGGCGAGGCACGGGCGCTGTTCTTCGCCGGACTGCCCGGGCCCGCCGCCGACCTGGGCCTCGCGGCGGAGGTGACGGCGGCACGGCTGAAGCTCCTGGCCGCGCTGCCGACGGGACTGCGCGAGGAGGCGGCGCGGACCGCGGCGGTGTTCCACCTGGACGCTCCCGGCTGGTACCGGGAACCTGAACAGACGCCGCAGCTGCCCTTGTTCGTCGACGCGGTGCTCACCGGGCGTGCGGTGGATGTGCGCTATCGCCGTTGGCGCGCGCCACAGGAGGTGAATCGCCGTCTACGGCCCTACGGCCTGGTGCTCAAATCCGGAACCTGGTATCTCGTGGCCGCCGCCACGGACAGCCGGATCGCGACCTACCGGGTCACCCAAGTCCTCGACGCGGTGCTGAGCGACGAGCGGTTCGACCGGCCGCAAGGATTCGACCTGGGCGCGTACTGGACCTCGTACCTCGACGATTTCCAGGCACGCCGCTACACCGGCACCGCCACCATCCGCCTGTCCCCGCAGGGACGCCGACGCCTGCCCGACAACGTCCCCCCGGAGGTGGTACGGGCAGTCGACTCCACCGCGACCGCCGTCGGCGACGACGGATGGGTCGAGGCCGTCATCCCGACCGAGAGCACCTACCACGCGTGCGGCGAGCTGCTGCGGCTCGGTGTCGACGTCGAGGTCGTCGCGCCGGCCGAACTGCGCCAGGCCATGGTCGCCACCGTGGGCGTACTCGCCCGGGCCTACGGACTCCACTGACGTCAGGACGCGCATCCGACGGCCGTGGTGACCGGGTTGTTGGGCCGGGGCGAGGTTTCAGCGGCCGCGCGGCAGCGTAACGTCACGTTGCGCGACAGATGTAGCTGAGGAGTCACGAGACACCGGCGCGGGCAACAACATCGCGCACGTCACGGTCCACGACGACGCCCACGTAGGCGGTCAGTTGACCGGCGGCGCGGACGCTACCACAAGCTCGCTGAACCGCGGGGAGGGGCGGTGCTCGGCGGGGTTCGGGCAGCGCGATGGTCAGGCGGTAAGTCGGCGGACGGCGTTCACCAGGCCGTCGACGTCCTCCCATGTGGTCGCGAAGGAGGTGACGAAGCGGACGACTCCCGGCTCCCAGCGGTCGTGGTAGAAGGCGTAGCCCTCGGCCAGGAGTCCGTCGATGACGCGCTGGGGCAGGCGGCAGAAGACGACGTTGGCCTCGACCGCGCCGGGGAAGCCGATGTCCGGCAGGGCCTTGAGTCCTTCTTGGAGGCGGGCGGCCATGGCGTTGGCGTGGGTCGCGTTGTGCAGCCACAGGTCGTCGGTCAGATAGGCGGCGAGCTGGGCGGCGTGGAAGCGCATCTTGGAGGCGAGTTGGCCGGCGCGCTTGGTGCGGAAGGCGAGTTCGGGGGTGAGGGAGCGGTCGAAGACGACGATGGCGTCGGCGGTCATGGTGCCGTTCTTGGTGGCCCCGAAGGAAAGCAGGTCGACGCCGGCCTGCCAGGTCATCTCGGCGGGGGTGCAGCCGTGGGCGGCGACCGCCCCGGCGAAGCGTGCGCCGTCCATGTGGAGGCGCAGGCCCGCTTCCTTGGCGATGGATCCAAGGGTGTGGAGTTCGTCGAGGGTGTAGACGGCGCCGGTCTCGGTGGCCTGGGTGATGCTCACCACGGACGGCTCCACGCTGTGCACGTCCCCCCTCTTGTGCCGGGCGGCCGCCCGTAGCGCCTCGGGATCGATCTTGGCGTCGTCGCCGGGGAGCGGGACGAGCTTGGCGCCCGCGGTGTAGAACTCGGGCGCGCCGCATTCGTCGTTGTTGATGTGGCTGTCGCGGTGGCACAGCACACTGCCCCAGGGCGGGGTGAGGGCGGCCAGGCTCAGGGCGTTGGCCGCGGAGCCGGTGGAGACGAGCAGTACGTCGACGTCGTGGTCGAATATCTCGCACAAGCGGCGCCGTACGTCTGCGGTGAAGCTGTCCGCGCCGTAGGGTGCGGCCGGTCCGGCGGCGGCCCGGGCCATGGCGTCGATGATCTGCGGGGCGGCTCCGGCGACGTTGTCGCTGGTGAAGGCGCGAGCGTAGGGGGTGGTCGTGCTCATGGTGTGGGCCCTGACTTTCGGGGTGGCTCTCAGCTGACGATGGGCGAGGCGATGACGACGGTGACGTCCGCCGGTTCGGTGTCGGTGCGGTAGATGTGGGGGGCGTCGCCGGCGAAGGCGAGCAGATCGCCCGGCCCCAGCAGGCGCGGGCTGTCGATGGGTCCGGCGGTCAGCCGGCCCGTGGCGACCAGCAGGTGCTCCACGGTGCCGGTCGCATGCGGCACACCCGCCAGCTCGGTGCGGACAGGCATCCGCAGCCGCCAGATCTCCAGGCTGTGGCCGCTGCTGATCCGGCGGAGCAGTTCCCGGCCGACCTCGTCCTCGGCGAGGTCGGTGCCGGCGACGAACACCGGGCCGGGGTCGGTGTCGCGGGTCAGCAGGTCGGTCAGCGGGATCCTGAGCGCGATCGCGAGCGCGTCGAGCGTCTCGATCGTCGGGTTCCCCTTACCGGCCTCCAGTTGCGACAGCGTCGCCTTGCTCAGGCCCGCACGCCGCGCCAGCTCGGAGCCGCTCATCCCTCGCTGTTCACGACGCCGACGGATCTGCGCTCCCACCGCCGCCGCGGTGCTGCTCGTCGACCTCCCGGACGGCGGGGCCATCACCGCTCCCCATGAGCGGCGGAATACGACACACGGATACGGCCCCGCTTGACCTTCAGCGACGGCAGAACCACATCGTGGAGATCGCCGAGGCCGCGCACATGGGTTCCCCCGCAGGGTGCGGAGTGCAGGGCGCCCAGAGACACCATGCGCAGCCCCTGCTCGTCCACCGCCGCGGTCACCGGCAGGTCCTCGGCGATGGCCGCCGCGACGGTCTTCCGAAGCTCGGTGAGCACCTCCTCCCGGCCCTCGGGCTCGGCCGCCCGAGGATCGTGCTGCGGGGCGGTGAACTCGATGCGTGCCTGGCCGGGGAAGTGGTTGTTCCCGGCCAGCTCACACCCCTGGGCCCGGCCCGCCGCCTCGACCAGATGCCCGGCCGTATGCAGAGCCGCGTGCGCCATCCGCGCCCCCAGATCGATCCGCGCCCGCACCGGCTGCCCCTCGGCGAACACCGGCCACCCGGCCTCCGCGGCAGCGGGCACGGCCACGATCAGCCCCGACTGCTCATCCCGGACAGGTACGACCTCGACCTCCTCCAGCCATCCCCGGTCGGCGGGCTGACCACCGCCCTGCGGATGGAACAGGCAGTGCTCGACGGCCGCCCAGGGCCGCCCCTCCCGGCGCCCCACGGCGATCACCCGTGCATCGACCTGCTCCGCATAGGTGTCATCGAGATAGGTCCTGACCTGCATCACACTCTCCATAGCGCTAAACAATATGTTCACTATAACGAACACCGACCGGCGAGCCCGTCGTGGGTGGAGAAGTGCACGAGTAGGGCCTGTCCGGCGGATCTTGCCGGACAGGCCCCTGGTCCCGAGGAGGGCTCAGCGCTTGAGCGTGAAGGTGAAGTCACCGCAGAGCTTGCCGCTCAGCCGGACTGCCGAAACGAGCTTCCCCTCCGTGATCAGCCGCTCGACCTCGGCCCGCGAAAGACCGCAACCTTCAGCGATCAGTCGCACCGGCCGGACAGGAATCCGCACCGCAAAGCGGACCGAGACGTCGATCACCTCGCGGTCCAGGTGATCCGATCCGCCGGTGTCGAGGCGCCAGGCGTTGTCCCAGTCGAGGGCAATGCGATTACGGCGCTGCACGACCGGATCCTGGAGCAGCTCAGCTGTCAGGCCAGGGTCGTTGTCATGCAGCCGGTCCAGCAGCTCAGGTCGTACGGAGCGCACATTCATCCGCTCCAGGACCGTGAGCTTCGCAGTTTCCCCGCAAGCGGTACAGAGCACGAGGAGCCAGACGTCGATGAGCTTGTGGTTTGCGTTGACGCGAAATTTACCGCTTGCCCGGAAGCGCTCGGACGCGCACGCGTGGCAACGGCGGCGAACGAGGGGCAGGCAGGTGGGCACGACTGCCCAGTTGTTGAGCACAGAAGTACACCGGTTTCAGTGAGAAGTCCGCAGCAAAAAGCAGCGCGGCGCACATGCGCGACGCGCGACAAATCAGCGCTCGGGAGGTCTCACAGGGTGTACAACGGCACGTCCTTGACCAGACGACTTGGTTCGGCAGCACGGTAGTGGCGCACAGCGGCACTGGTCGACTGGTTTTCGAGCGCCTCACCGCCAGGTTCCGTCCGGCGGATCACGTTCGTAGCGGCGGTGGAGGCGGCGGCGCCGGCCGGCGAGCCGGGCCATGGCGCGTCCGACGGTCCACTGGTGGCGGTCAATCCCGGCTGCCGAGGGACAGACGCATACCGGTCCCGCCTACCCCGCCCGCCTCAGGGCCACGGCGAAAGGGCACGGCCAGGTTTCTGTAGTCCCGCGGGGTCATCCCGTAGTTGGCCCGGAACAGGCGGCTGAAGTGTGCCGGGTCGGCGAAGCCCCAGCGGGCTGCGATGGCCTGTATCGGTCGGCTCTTCAGACTCGGGTTGGCCAGGTCGACGCGGCAGCGTTCCAGACGGCGACGGCGTATCCAGGCTGCTGGTGACGTGTCGCTCTCGGCGAACAGTTGCTGGAGGTGGCGCAGAGAGATGTGGTGGGCGTCCGCGATCGCCTGGGGAGTCATGGCCGGGTCGGTGAGACGCTGTTCGACGAAGGTGTTGATCTGGGTCCGCAGGGCGTTTCTGCGGGTCTCCGGACTCAGCGCCGCCTCGGTATCCGCGCAGCGGGCGAGTGCGGACGCCAGGAGGTCCAGGGTGACCGAGGCGAGGGTGGGAATATCGGCTGGGGTGAACTCGTCGGCGCGCCTGTTGAGGTCGGTCAGCCAGCGGGCGAACACCCCGCCCATCCCGCGGCGCCCGTTGATCGCGACGCCGAGGAGAGACTGCGCCGTCTTTTCCGGCAGCGGCATCAGTTTCCGAGGGAACTGCACGGTCACATGCGACCAACCGCCCAGAACGGCGTGAACATCGCCGTGATAGGGCCGACTGGTATCCAGCACCACCAGGTCACCGACCTGCAGCGCGGTGTCACCTCCGGCCGTGGAGAGAGCTCCCTCCTCACCGAGAATATAGTTGATCTGGTACGCATCGGGATCGTACTGCCGGATCAGTTTCGCCGTTCGCACGATCTCCAGATGCGAAAAGGACAACGTGGAGACTTCTAACTCCCCCAGATGCAGAACACGCATATTGGCGCGGAAGTCATCCCGATCGTTGCTGCGTAATCGGTTGGGCACGTGCGATTGCGCGGTCACTTCGCTGAACAGCTCGAACCGCTCCGGCGCTGCCACAACCTCCGTGCTGAACTCGGTCACCAACATGTCCCACCCCATATCCCCCGGTCACACCTACGGTTCAAAGCCGGTACGGAAGGCACAGGTGGTCCGGGAACTCCCCGGCCACATGCACCGCCGACCCTGGCTTCTCTTCGGTGGTGGAACGACCATGCACGGCCGGCCTTACCGAGGCCTGTCATAAACCTTGAATCCGCTGGTGGCAGCCCGATTACACCGGCTTGGAGCCGGAAGGACACGGTCTGGGGCTGTCCCGCCAGGCGATCAGCCAACATCTGGCCGTACTGGAATCTGCGGGCCTGGTCGTTTCGCGGCGCCAGGGCCGCTACAAGTTCCACGACTTGAACACCGAACCCCTGGAGCGCATCGTGACCCGATGACTCAGGCCCGATACACCGGAGAGCACGCCATGAAGATCCACCTCACCAGCGTCTTCGTCGACGATCAGGACAGAGCCCTGCGCTTCCACTGCGGTTTTGGACGACACCTGCGGCAATCTGATCCAGATCGTGCACAGCGAATAAGGCCGACCAACAGATCCATCCACGTCAGGCCGGCCGTCAGCGGAGCCTCACGCGAACTCTTACCGTGGCGCCACAGCCGCGAGTACGCCCCGTGCAGCCGTTCCGTTCGGCCAGGTCCACTCGGTGACGAGGTGTCCGGACGACCTCTGCGTGGCCTCGGCCTCCGTCGGCCGCAGGACGCGGTTGACGTGAACGTCAAGCCCCTCGCCAGGGCCAGTGCCGTGCACGGTGACGGTCGGGTCAGGGGTGTCGCTCTTGCTCTGGTGCTGCGGCACCGCCTCGCCGCGCAGGAGCGCGCGCAACTGCGCCATCACCACCGGGTCGTGGACGCCATCGTAGATCCACCGGGTACCGAGCACCCCATGCTCAGAAGTGCCGATCAGCGCCTCGCCCGGGGCGCCCTCCAGCGCCGCACCGCGGTAGCCCATCGGCACCAGATACGCCACCGGCTGCTGCGCGGTGCCGTCCACCACGACCATGAACTCGATCCCGACCGCGCCCTTTGGGTCGTCCAAACGGAACCCACCGGCCTTCACCAGTTCCGGCGATTTTGCGTTGCCCACGTACCAGCTCTGCTTCGGCAGCCACTCGCTGAGCAGTTCCAGCTTGGTGGGCGTCATGGTGGTGTGGTGGATGGAGGCCATATGAACTCCCTCATACGCAGATCTGGCCCCGTCCTCCAACGGGACGTGTCGAACCTACAAGAACCCGTTGTCCTTGTGTCCTCTGACAGCCACCGCCCCTTCTCATGGGCCGACCGGGAGCAGCAGTCCCCCTGTGAGCTGGACGAGTTCGCCGGCCGTGGTGGGGAAGATCGTGTGGGGAGTTCCGCCGGCAGCCCAGACCTGGGAGTAGTCGGTCAGGGCTTCGTCGACCACGGCCGGAAGGGCGCGGGGGTGGCCGACGGGCGCCACGCCCCCGATCGCCTGTCCGGTGGCCTGACGCACCTGCTCGGCGGTGGCGCGCCGGAGTCTGCCACGCCCCCACCGGGCGGCGAGTGCGGTGGTATCCACCCGGTGTCGGCCGCTGGTCATCACCAGCACGGGCTCATCGTCGGAGATGAACACGAGGCTGTTGGCGATCGCGCCCACGTCGCACCCCAGGGCTGAAGCGGCCTCGGCCGCCGTGCGCGCCGACTCCGTCAGCTCGCGCACCTGGCCGGCGATGCCGGCCGCGG
>NZ_MUNE01000059.1 GCF_002154605.1 Streptomyces milbemycinicus
GAGCCGGCCTCGCTGGCCGCCGGAGAGCGACCCGAGGGTACGGCCGTGCGCGACCGCACCCAGGCCGAGCCCGTCGAGGACGAGCGCGGCCTGCCGGTCGGCGTCCCACGCCCCGCGCTCCTCGGCCCGCTCCAGCCGCCCGCCGTACGCCTCCAGCAACGCCGCGTAGCCGGGGGCGTCCTGTGGTGTTCGGGCGAGCTCGTCGGAGAGGCGTTCCAGCTCGACGAGGTCTTCGCGTGCCTCGCGCAGGGCGTCGTCGATGACGTCGTTGATGGTGGCCTCGGCGTCGTACGGCATCTCCTGCTGGAGGAAGCCCAGGTCGGCCGGGCGCTCGACCCGCCCGGCATCGGGTTCGTCCACCCCGGCGAGCAGGCGCAGCAAAGTCGACTTGCCGACGCCGTTCTCCCCGATCAGCCCGATGCGGTGGCCGGGGGAGGCGACGAGGGAGACGCCGTCGAGCACCCGTCTGCTGCCGAGGGTGCGGACGAGGTCATGGGCGAGCAGGGGCGATGGGGGCATGGTGGTCCGTCCCAGGTGATGGTTGCTCGGCCCGCGGGGTGGCACACCTCGGCGCGGGCCCGGTCGGCGCGGGCCGGCCCGTTACCGCTGGGGCGCGCCCGTCTCGGTGAGCTCGCCGTCGGCCAGCCGAAGCCACCGGTCGACGCCGGTCTCCGCGAGGAACCGCTCGTCATGGCTGACCACCACGAAAGCCCCCTGGTAGGAGCCGAGGGCGCTCTCCAGCTGCGCCACGCTCACCAGGTCCAGGTTGTTCGTCGGCTCGTCCAGGAGCAGCAGTTGGGGGGCCGGTTCGGCGCACAGGACACAGGCCAGGGTGGCGCGGAGCAGTTCGCCGCCGGAGAGGACCCCGACCGGCAGATGTGCCCGCGCCCCGCGGAAGAGGAAGCGGGCGAGCAGGTTCATCCGCTCGGCCTGTGGCCGCTGAGGGGCGAAGGCCGCGAAGTTCTCCGCGACCGTACGGCTGCGGTCCAGCACGTCCAGCCGCTGTGAGAGGTAGGCGATCCGCCCGTCGGCGCGCTTGATCTCGCCGCTGTCCATCGCCGGGTCGCCGTTGATCAGCCGCAGCAGCGTGCTCTTGCCCGCTCCGTTGGTCCCGGTGAGCGCGATGCGTTCCGGCCCTCGGATCGTCAGATCGACGCCCTTGCCGGTGAACACGGGCCGCTCGCCGTGGCGGACCTGCATGGCCTCGCCGAGGAAGAGGGTGCGCCCAGCGGGCACAACGGTGTCCGGCAGGTCCAAGGTGATGCGCTGTTCGTCGCGCAGCGCACGCCCCGCCTCGTCCACCCGGGACTTGGCCTCGCTGACCCGGGAGGCGTGCATCTGCCCCGCCCGCCCCGCGGACTCCTGGGCTCCGCGCTTCATGTTGCCGGCGAAGATACGCGGCAGTCCGGCGTTCTTGAGGTTGCGGGCGGCGTTGCCGGCGCGGCGCTCGGCGCGTTCACGGGCCTGCTGCATCTCCCGCTTCTCCCGCTTGAGCTCCTGTTCGGCGCTGCGGAGGTTCTTCTCGGCGACCTCCTGCTCGGCCCGCACCGCCTCCTCGTACTCGGTGAAGTTGCCGCCGTGGAAACGCAGTTCATCGCTGTCGAGTTCGGCGATCCGCTCCATGCGGTCGAGCAGGGCCCGGTCGTGGCTGACGAGCAGCAGGCAGCCGTTGAAGTCCCCCAGCACGTCATAGAGCTTGTGGCGGGCGTCGAGGTCGAGGTTGTTGGTGGGCTCGTCGAGCAGCAGCACATCGGGCCGCTTGAGCAGTTGGGCCGCGAGCCCGAGGGAGACGACCTGACCGCCGCTGAGCGTGCCGAGCCGCCGGTCCAGGGTGAGGTCGGTCAGGCCCAGGCGGTCGAGCTGGGCGCGGGTGCGTTCCTCGATGTCCCAGTCGTCGCCGATGGTCGTGAAGTGTTTCTCGTCGACGTCGCCGGACTCGACGGCGTCGATGGCCCGGATGACCGCTGCCACACCCAGCACCTCGGCCACCGTGAGTTCGCCGGTGAGGGGGAGGCTCTGGGGCAGATAGCCGAGGGTGCCTTGCAGCGAGACGGATCCGGCGCCGGGCCGCAGCTCGCCGGCGATCAGCTTGAGCAGGGTGCTCTTGCCGGAGCCGTTCGGAGCGACCAGCCCCGTACGGCCGGTGCCCACGGTCACGGACAGGTCCTGGAAGACGGGTGTGTCGTCGGGCCAGGTGAAGGAGACGTTCGAGCAGACGATGGCAGCATCGGACATGGGGTGACCTCGTGCGATGTGAGAGGGGGAGGAAAGAGACCTCTGCCCCGGGCAGACAGGCAGACAGAAAAAGGGAACGACTGCGAGACCACATCAGCGGTGCTCCTACGCACCAGCCGGTGGCCGCTCACATCCGGGGATCACCCGCAGATGTCGTCGTCACCCACCATGTCGACCGCTCCTCGATACACGAAACACAAATACATCGCTACACGAATACGTCCACGCCAGCTTAACAGCAGGCTCGCGGTGGCCCGAATCCATTATCGGATCACCGGGTGCCGGTCCACCCGATGCGCAATCTTCTGCAAGAGCCGCCATAAGCCACCGCGATAAGGGAGTTGTCCTTACCCTGACGTGGGCCTCGCCTGGTCGGCAGGTCCGTGGGTGACCGGGAGGCGGCTGATCGCCGCCGGTCGATCAGCGAGGGGGATATGGAAATGAACCTACGGCAATCGCGTCTCAGACGTTCGGCGCACTCCGCGGCGCTGGTCGCGGCCACATTCACGCTCGCCTCGGGCGTGGCCGTAACACTCCCGTCGGCCACCGCCCACGCGGCCGACGCCACCGAGGTGGTCATCCCGTCGCCCGATGCCTACGCGGATCGGGCCGAGAGGCTGCTCTCCACCGGTGACACCGGTGTGCTGCACCAGGAGCAGGGCTCCACGAGCTACCTGTGGACCAACACCTACAACCGCCAAACGGTCCCCGTGAAGGCGCTGGACGGTGTGCCACGGGAGTCGATCTTCTCCAGCCACGATCAGTCCAACCGGGTCGCCTACGCCACCACCGACGCGGACGGCGCGACCACGATCACTCTGCTCAACGTCGACCAGAACACCAAGTCCACCCTGCGACTGCCGGACGGCTACGCGCACCCCCAGGTGTACGGCGGGTTCGCCCTCGCCACCCGGACCCTGGAGGACGGCACATACGAACTGCGGGTGCTGCGGGCCCGCGCCGGGGACACGCCCTACGACGTGCAGGTGCAGCTGCCCGCGGACGCCACCGCCGAGTCCGAGCCGGTGGTGCTCGGCGGCGAGAGCACCTCGCTCCTCATCCGCTACCGCACCGGCTCCACCCACGGCTACGGCATCCTCAACGGCATCACCGGCGCTGTCGCCCCGCTGCCGGTCACCGGTGAGGCGAGCAGCTTCCGCCTCACGCGCGACACGGTGACATGGTTCAGCCGCCAGGACGAGCAGGGGGTGCGTGTGCTGCCGCGCGACGGCAGCACGACGACACCGCGGGTCGTCGCCCTCACACCGCAGTCCGCCGACAGCGAGATCACCGCCTACACGGTCGGCCGGAACGTGCTGTGGCACGAGGGTGACCGCGGACCGCTGCGGCTGACGCCGATCGACGGGGCGGAGACCTCACGCGTTCTGCTCACCGATATCGAACAAGGTCTGCAGGGGTCCAACAGCACGCTCACCGCCCTGGGCCGCGACGCGGACGGCACGCGGGCCATCCACCGGTTCACGGTGGACGGCAGCGGGCTCGTATTCGATCAGCAGCTGCGCGTGGTGGCGCCGGTCACGGTGGCCTACGGCTCGATCCAGGCGCTCGGCCTGGACCGGGGAACCGTCCGCTACGTCAACGCGCTGCAGCAGACACAGCGGCTGCACGGCAAGGACATCGGCGCCTCGCTGGACCCCTCCGCCGGGGACGATCTGCCCGTCCACGGCGACTCCGCACCGGGGCGGTTCGCCGACGGCGGCGACGAGGGCCTGGCCCGGCTGGTGGCGGACCCGGACAACGGTGGCAAGGACGTACTGGTGACGGGTGACGACCCGGACCAGCCGGTCGACCGGCTCCCGCTGCCCGCCACGGACGGCCGCATCCTGGACGTCTCCCCCGAGTACGTCCTCTACGAGTCGCAGGGCCCGTACAAGCGGCAGTACGTCATCGACATCGTCCGCGACCGGATCGTCAAGGAACAGGCCCCGCAGGCCGCGGCCCTGGACTACACCACCCTCTGGACGCCGTCCCCGGACCGGCCCGGCACCGTGATCGCCACCGATCTGCGCACCGGGAAGCAGACCGACACCGTGACGCTCGGCGCCTCCTGCACACCCGAGGAGCTGCAGAGCAACGGCACGCTTCTGTACTGGAGTTGCCCCGAACAGGGCGAGGCCGGTGTCCAGGACCCGGCCTCCGGGCTCACCTACCCCGCCCCGGCCGACGAAGTCCTCCTCGGCGACGGCTTCATCGCCGGCCACAACGCCGTCGACGGCGCACTCAGCCTGACCGGCCTCAACGAGGACGGCACCACCACCGATCTGGGCTCCGTCCTCGCGCTGAAGCCCACCTCCGCCACCGACAGCCGAGGCATCACCTGGACGGTGGACCGCCGCGCGGGCAAGCTCGCCTATGTCGACCGGGCGGAAACGGTGCACGTCTTCGCGCCCCAGCACGATGTCTCCGCGCTTTCCGTCCCGGACCGCAGTGTCCCCGCCACCTGGGACCGCGGCGAGGAAACCGCCGCCTGGAACGCCCAGTGGTGGCTGTCCAAGCCGGCCGCGTCCTGGAAGCTGACGCTGCACAACGAGGACACCGACGCCGAGGTGCGCACCTGGAGCGGCGACTCGACCGCGAGCACCGTCAAGGCCTCCTGGGACGGCACCACCACCGACGGCGCCACCGCCCCCGACGGCGCCTACACCTGGACCCTCACCGCCACCCCCGCGGACGGTCGGGGAGACCCCGTCACCGTCTCCGGGACGCTCACCGTCAACGGTTCATGAGGCCGGGCGGCTCACCCGGCATGAAGACCTGACGACACATCACCGATGATCCGGTCGGCGGAGCGCGGTATGCGCCGCGCTCCGCCGACCGCGTGGCGCGTCAGGTCACCAGGCCTTGGCGGTAGGCATAGACAACCGCCTGGACGCGGTCGCGGAGATCGAGTTTGGTGAGGATGCGCGACACGAAAGTTTTCACGGTCTCCGGGCTTATCTGGAGGGCCGCGGCGATCTCACTGTTGGAGAAGCCATCCGCGATGAGGCGAAGGACCTCCAGTTCGCGCGGGGTCAGCGGGATATCACGCGAGGTGTCCTCGGCGGGCCGGATCCGGGCGACGTACGTGCCCACGAGCCGGCGCGTCACCTCGGGGTCCAGCAGCGCCGCGCCGGTGGCCACGGTCCGGATCCCGTGCAGCAGTTGGGACGGCGGGGCTTCCTTGAGCAGGAATCCGCTCGCCCCCGCGCGCAACGCCTCGTACACGTACTTGTCCAGGTTGAACGTCGTCACCACGAGCACCTTGACGGGATGCGGCACCCCGGCGCCGGCCAGCAGGCGGGTGGCCTCGATACCGTCGAGCACCGGCATGCGTACGTCCATCACCACGACCTCCGGGCGCAGCCGACCGGCCAGGTCGACCGCGGCTTGCCCGTCTTCGCATTCGCCGACCACCTCGAGGTCGGGCTGGGCGTCGATGATCGTCACCAGTCCGGTGCGGACCAGCACTTGGTCATCGCAGACCAGGACCCGGATCGGCGCGGTCATGACGGACTCCCCGCGGGGATCCGGGCCCGGACGACGAAGCCGCCGCCCGTCCGGGCGCCCGCGCTGAAGTCGCCGCCCAGGACGTCGACCCGTTCGCGCAGACCGGCGAGGCCCCGGCCACTCCCGCCGAGGGAGCCGGTCCTCGAGCCGGCCGGCGAACCGGAGCCGTCTGTGCTGACCTCCACGGTGATGCCTTTCTCGCCGTGGTGCACCTGGACCGAGGTACGGATGCCGTGGGCGTACTTGAGGGCGTTCGTCAGAGCCTCCTGAACGACTCGGTATGCCACGAGGTCGGCACTGCCGGTCGACTCCGCGGGCGTGCCCTCCTCCGTGAACTCCACCGGCTGCCCGGCCCGGCGCGTCTGCTCCACGAGCGTGAGCAGCCTGCCGACGGGCGGCGTCCTGGCCGGTCCGGAGCCGTGGTCGGGGTTGATCAGGTCGAGCAGATGCCGCAGATCGGCGGTGGCCCGCCGGCCGGCATCGGTGACCGCGGTCAGGGCCTGGTCGAGGCGATCGGGCGCGGCGGTCAGATAGCGGGCCGCCTCGGCCTGTACGACCATCGCCGTCACATGGTGGGTCACTACGTCGTGCAGCTCGCGGGCGATACGGGCGCGTTCGGCGGTGCGGGTGTCCTCGGCGACGCGGCGGCGGCGTTCGGCCTCCGCGGCCCGGGTCGAGCGCAGCCACCCCCCGATGCCCCACGCGAGGGCCAGGGCCACGTAGTACATCACGAACTCGCTCGGCGGCTCGCCCGAACCGAGCTGGTAGAGGGCGACCGCCAGTGGCACGTACGCCGCGGAGAAGAGGAACACGGTGGCGCGCCGGTGCCGCTCCAGATGGGACCCCGCGGTCAGCAGCGCGATGGGCATCGCGGTCCCCGCGAGCGAGTGGTAGCCACGGAGCTGGTCGACGGCGAAGCCGAGCGACACCAGGGAGAGACAGACGACCGGCCACCGCCGGCGCAGGGCGAGCGGCAGGCATTGGAGGGCGACTGCCACGATGGCCAGCGCGTCGAAGGGGCGGGCCGTAAGGCCGCCGAGCTGTGTCCCGTGGTTCTGGGACGCCGGCAGGAGCGACGCGGCGAGGATCAGCAGGCCGAGCGGGAGATCCCGGACCGTGACATCCAACCGGTGCCACATCTCCGGGATCCGCCGAGAACTGATCACCGGGCGAGTGTAGCGGTGGCGGCAACCTCGACGGCCCGCCGACGGCGAGGCATCAGATGGCCGCGCCGGCGGGCCAGCCACATGAACACGATCGTCACCAGCACACCGAACAGCACCGTGTACAGACTTCCCTCCGGACCGAAGTCGCCACCGGTGATCGGCGCCGGGCCCGATGTCGCGGAGTCCAGCAGTCCCTTCGCGGTGCCGTTGCCCGACACCTCGGTGCTGAAGATGGCGGAGATGGCGAAGTTCCAACCGAAGTGCAGCCCTATCGGCACCCACAGGTTGCGGGTGGCGGCGTACGCGGCGCCGAGCATGCCACCGGCCTCGATCGCGATGGCGATGGCGCCCCACAGGCTGGCGTTCGGGTTGAGCAGATGCGACAGCCCGAACAGCACCCCGGTCAGCGCCAGCGCGATCCATGTGCCCATGCGCTCCTCGGCAATCCTGAACAGGACGCCGCGGTACATCAGTTCCTCCGTCACGGCAGCGGCGGCCATGAAGCCGAACAGCCCCACCGCGCCCGTCGGCGAGCCCAGGCCGTTGACCGTGTAGTACCCGAGGAAGGCGATATTCGCGATCACGAACCCGGACATCACGAAGCCGATCAGCACCCCCCAGCCGATCGCGGCCCCGGCACCCTCCCGGGCCACCTCTGTGGACGGGCGGCGCTCGGTCCGCCGCACCACCCACCCGTAGACGAACACCGCGAGCACGGCCGTCGGGACTCCGATGGCCAGCTTGAGCCACGGGTTCCCCTCCACCGCGGCAATGCCCTGGCCGCCGAGGAAGGCGACCGCCCCGACGGCCACCAGTTGCCAAACCAGCCTCATGAAGACTCCTTCGCCAGATCCGCGGCCGAAGCGCCGCGGCGGCACCGAACGCTACGGATCGGCCGGCCCGGAATCGTCACCACACGGTGGACACTTGCGCGTAGCTCGCACGGGGGACAGACCGGCGACCGGGAACCCGCAGGTGTGCCACCGCTCACCAGGCATACGCCTCGGGCGCGGGCTTCGCCCCGTTGGGTGCGGGCGGCGGGAAGGTCTTGTCCAGTTTGGCGAGGGTGTCGTGGTCGAGCGTGATCTCCAGCGCGCGCAGCGTGCCGTCCAGTTGCTCGACCGTCCGCGGCCCGACGATCGGCCCGGTCACCCCGTCCTGCGCGAGCAGCCACGCCAGGCCGACGTGGGCCGGGTCCTCGCCGAGCTCGGCGCACAACTTCTCGTATGCCTCGACCGCTTCCCGCTGCTCGGCGAACGCGGCGGCCCACAGCCCCGAACCGCTGCGGCCGGTCAGCCCCTCACGCTGTTTGCGCAGCACACCGCTGAGTACACCGCCGTGCAGCGGCGACCACGGGATCACACCCAGCCCGTAGTGGCGCGCGGCGGGCAGCACCTCCAGCTCGGCCCAGCGGCTCATGAGGTTGTAGATCGACTGCTCGCTGACCAGCCCGAGGAAGTGGCGCGACCGGGCGGCCTCCTGCGCCAGCGCGATATGCCACCCGGCGAAATTGGACGAGCCGAAGTAGAGCACCTTTCCCTGCTGGCGAAGGACGCTGAACGCCTCCCAGATCTCTTCCCACGGCGTGTCCCGGTCGATGTGGTGCATCTGGTACAGGTCGATGTAGTCGGTCTGCAGCCGCTTCAGTGACGCGTCGACCGCGCGCCGGATGTGCAGCGCGGACAGCCCTCGTTCGTTGGGCCGGTCTCCCATCGGCAGGTAGACCTTGGTGGCGAGGACGGTCTTCTCGCGCCGACCGCCGCCCTGGGCGAACCACCGGCCGAGGATCTGCTCGGTGAGGCCTTCGCCTTGCTGCGCGCCGTATGAGTTGGCCGTGTCGAAGAAGTTGATGCCGTGCTCATGCGCATGGTCCATGACCGCGCCGCTGTCCTCTTCGGACGTTCGGGACCCGAAGTTCATGGTGCCGAGGACCAGCCGGGACACCGAGAGGCCGCTGCGGCCCAGGCGGGTGTACTCCACGTGCTCCAACCTTTCAGGAGATGTCGCTCATCGCGTCAAGCAGGACGCGACGAAGGTACGACTTGCAACACAGATGATGCAAGTAGCCAGCGAACGGTGACGCTGCCGTATGCTTTCCCCATGAAGACGCAGAGGGAGTCGACCCCCGCCCGCAGCCGACCGCTGCGCGCGGACGCCGAGCGGACGGTGACGGCGATCCTGGAGGCGGCCGAGCGCACCCTCAGCCGCGACCCCGCGGCCACGATGGAGCAGATCGCCGAAGCCGCCGGTGTCGCCCGCACCACCGTGCACCGGCGCTTCGCCACCCGGGAGGCGCTGATCGACGCCTTGGCGGGGTGGGCCACCGAGCGGTTCGCCGCGGCGGTCGACGCCGCTCACCCGGACACGGCTCCGCCGCTGGTCGCTCTCTACCAGACGACCGCGAACGTGCTCGGCGTCAAGGTCAGCTGGGGATTCGCGATGAGCCAGGCATCCTCGGTCAACCCGGAGGTGGCGCGTGTCCACAGCGGTGTACGGGACACCTGCGAGCGGTTGTTCCGCCGGGCCCAGGAGGCAGGCGTCCTGCGCGCCGACATCGACATTCCGTGGACCCGCCGCGTCTACTACGCCCTCATCCACGAGGCCGCGCAGAACAGGAACGAGCAGGACACCGCCACCCTCGCCACGCTCGTCGTGGACACCCTGCTCCGCGGCGCGGGCACCCCGCACCCCGACCGGCTGTGACACCGCTCCCGCGCTCCGCCGGCTGTTTCAGTTCCGGAGTGCGTGGCCTTCGGCGAGCAGGAGATAGGCGGCGGCGGTCCAGGTGTAGGCGCGGTCGCGCAGGCCCGTGCCGGTGAGGGCGTCGAAGTTCTCGGCGAAGCCGTGGGTTTCGCACAGGAGCCGGAAGCGGGCGCTGATCTCGTCGGCGAGGCGTTGGTGGCCGCTGCGGCGCAGGCCGTCCTCGATGAGGACGGTGGCGGGCGCCCAGATCGGGCCGCGCCAGTAGCCGTCCGGGCGGTAGTGCGGTGAGGTGGGCAGTTCGGTGGCCAGGCCGTACGGGGTGAGGTGGGCCTCGATCCGGGTGGCCAGCGTTTTGGCGATGTTCTCGGGGAGGTGTTCGCCCAGGGTGATCGGCATGAGGTCGAGGAGGCTGGCACTGCTCCAGGTGTCGCCGCTGTCGGCGCCGCGGGCGAGGAACCGCTCCCCCGACCAGAGCTGGTCGAGCATGGCTGTCTGGATCGTCTCCGCGGTGCGCGTCCAGCCGCGGGCCTCGTCGGTGTGGCCGAGTTCCGTTGCCAGGGCCGCGAGTTCGCGCAGTTGCAGCAGCAGGAACGCGGCCAGGTCGGCGGTGGCGACCACCCGCTCGGGGTCGAAGGTGGTTGCGTTGTCCCAGCCGCTGTCGTTGCCGTGCTGGTAGTGGGGCAGAGTGGCGCCCGGGGCGCGGCGCGCGGTGAGCCAGAAGTCCGTCCAGCGCCGCAGTCTGTCGTACGTCGCGGTGAGTTCGGCGTGGCCGAGGGGTTCGGGGAGCCGTCGGCGCAGATGGGCCAGGGTCCAGCCGTGGATGGGTGGTTTGACGAAGTTGTAGAGCACTTCCGAGTGGGTCACCGAGTCGGGCAGCGCCCCGCTCTCGTCCTGGTGGTCGAACGGCAGCGAGAACTGGTCCCAGGCCAGCGCGGGCGCTCCGGGCGCCAGGGCCAGGGCGTTGAAGCAGTGGTCCCAGCTCCAGACCTTGTCCATCCAGTGCTTCGACATCAGCACCGCGGGCCGGGTGACGAGGCCGGCCGGGGCGACCGTCGCCGACCACAGGACGTACGCGGCGAGTTCGGCGGCGGGGGTACGGGAGGAGCGCCAGGGGGCCACGGTGTCGGCGAAGTCGGCGAAGGCCCGCTCCGCCGCGGCCACGACTTCGTCGAACGTCGCACGGGCGCTGCTGTAGGGGCGGCGCCCGCTGTCGAACTCCTCGATGGCGGCCTCCCAGGTTCCGCCGTGACCGTGGTCCGCCGTGATCGTCAGTCCACGGTCGGCGCTGCCCAGGGCCTGGCCGCCGGAGGCGTCCCGTACGGCCCCCGACAGCACGGTGAGCCGGTAGCGGCGCCCGGTCTCGTACGAGGTGAACACGTACGCTCCGGCCGCCGGGTCGCGGAAGAAGTACGTACCGGTGAAGGGCGTGAGGGTCGGCGCTGCCGCGCTGACGCGCAGGGCGGTGCCCTTCCCCCGCAGACGCACGGTGTCCGGCGACTCGTACGCGAGGTCGATCCGCCCGTGATCGTTGCGCCAGCTGAGGAGACTTGGTGTCGCCGTGACGCGGGTATCGGCCCGGCCGCCCGTCGTGGGGTCGAGGGGGACGAGGCGCAGGACGGCGTGCATGCCGTTCTGATGGGAGACCAGGTGGAGGTCTTCGGCGTGCGTTTGCTCCGCCAGCACCGGGGAGATGCCGAACCAGGATCCGTACGCGCTGAACGGGATGTCGTGGAGGGAGAAGGCCGGGCCGGGCCGGGCGGCGGTCATGAAGGGCTACTCGTTTCTGCAGCAGGGGTCACCGGCAGTCGGCCGGGGGTGTGGTGTCCGGGCGGGATTCAGTCCTTCACGGCTCCGGCGGCCACCCCGGCGGCGACATAGCGCTGGGCGAGGACGAGGATCACCGCCGCGGGCAACGAGGCCACGACGGCGGTGGCCATGATGGCGTTCCACTCCTGGTTGTTGTTGCCGATGTAGTGGTAGATGCCGAGGGTGATCGGCTCGTGTGCGCCGCCGTTCACGAGGGTGCCGGCGAAGACGAAGTCGGACCAGGACCACAGGAACGCGAACAGCGACACGGTGACGACGGCGTTGCGGCTCATGGGCAGCGCGATCGACCAGAAGGTGCGGAAGGGGCCGGCTCCGTCGGTCTTGGCGGCCTGGAGCAGTTCGCGCGGGATCCCGGACATGAACGCGGTGAAGATCAGCACCGCGAACGGGACGGCCAGCGTGGAGTCCGCGACGATCAGGCCGGGCACCGACTGGAGCAGTCCGAGGCTGAGGTAGATGGCGTAGAAGCCCATCGCCATGATGATGCCGGGGATCATCTGGGCGACCAGGAAGAGGAAGCTGACCAGACCGCCGCCCCGTGGACGCAGTGTGGCGAGTGCGTAGCCGGCCGGAGCGGCGAGCGCCACGGTCAGCACGACCGTCCCGGCACCGATCACCAAGCTGGTCCCGAGATAGGGAAGTTGCTGGTCCAGGACGGCCCGGTAGCCCTCCAGGGTGCCGTGTACGGGGAACAGATCGGGCGGGCTCTTGCGCATGTCCTGATCGCGGGTGAAGGACGCGTTGAGCATCCAGTACACCGGGAAGAGCATGATCCCGGTGAGTACGAGGCCGGTGGCCGTCTTCCACCAGGTGGTACGGCCCGGGTGGCGGCGGGGTGTGGTGGCGGTGCTCATGAGGCGTACTGCTTTCGCTGGACCCTCAGATACACCAGGCCGAAGACCAGGGCGGCGAGGACGAGGAGGTTGCCGACGGCCGCTCCGGGGCCGAAGGCGGGGAGCAGATTGCCGAAGCCGAGCTGGTAGGACCAGGTGGCGAAGGTGGTGGACGAGTCGGCCGGGCCGCCCTTGGTCATGATCCAGATGATGTCGAAGACCTTGAGCGTGTAGACCAGGCCCAGCAGCAGGGTGATGGCGGACACGGGGCGCAGCAGCGGAAAGGTGATGTGCCAGAAGCGGCGCCAGGCCCCCGCGCCGTCGAGGGCGGCCGCCTCGTACAGGCTGGCGGGGATCGACTGGAGGCCGCTGTGGAGCACGACCAGGTTGAAGGGGACACCGATCCAGATGTTCGCGATGATCACCGAGGTCAGCGACCACGACGGCGACGTCAGCCAGTTCACCGGGCCGATGCCGACGATGTGCAGGGCGGCGTTGACGACGCCGGAGTCGCTGTTCAGCATCCATGACCAGGTGGAGGCCGACACGATCAGCGGCAGCAGCCAGGGCACCAGGAACAGGGCGCGCAGGGTGACGGAGAGCCGGAAGTGCTGGTTGAAGAATACGGCGAGGGCCAGGCCGATGGCGTACTGGAAGAACAGGCACACGGCGGTGAACATCACGGTGTGGATGAGCGCCGGGCCGAAGGTCGGATCGTCGAAGACGGTCCGGTAGTTGGCCAGGCCGGTGAAGGGCGCGTCGCCCTGGACGAAGGAGCGGACGGTGTAGTGGCGCAGACTCAGATCGAGGTTGCGATACAGCGGATAGGCGTAGAAGAGGACGAGGTAGAGGGTGACCGGGGTGAGGAAGGCCCAGGCGGCCCACTGCTGCGAGCGGGGGCGGCGCCGTGGCGCGGTGCGGGCCGGGAGCTTGGCGGTGGCCGGCCCGTTCCGGTCGAGCGCGGGCGGGCGGTCCGGGAGGTGTGCCGTGCGGTTCATTGACACCTGTCCGCTACTTGACCGCGCTCTGGGCCGTGGCGAGCGCGTCCTGGGGGGACTTGGCCCCGCTGAGGGCGGACTGCACGGCCTTCCACAACTGCTCTGAAATCTTGGGGTACTTGGTGCCGAGGTCGCCGCTGGTGCGTCCCCTGGCCGAGGTGACCGCCTCGGCCCAGGGCTTGAGCTTGGCATCGGCCGCCACCTGCTTGTCGCGCACCACGCTGGTGGGGGCCACATAGGACAGGGTGGTGTCCGTGTTGTAGAGGTTGTCGGCGCTGGTCAGGCAGGAAACCAGCTTCTGGGCGGTGGCGTAGCGGCCGGTGTCGCCCTGGACCGGAACGGTGACGAACTCGCCGCCGGTCGGGGCCGCGGCGTTGCCGCCCGAGGCGCCGGGTATCGGGAGCACGCCGTAGTCGAAACCGGCCTTCTCGGCGTTGGCCAGCTGCCAGGTGCCGTTCTCGGCGAAGGCGTAGTCGCCGCTCGCGAACTCCTGCCAGCTGGTGGTCTGGGTGTTATTGATCACCGAGTTGGGGGCGTAGCCCTTCTTCAGCCAGCCGGTCCACAGGGACAGGGCCGAAACGCCCTGCTGGGAGTCGAGTCGGGTCAGCTTCGCGCCCGAGCCCCAGAACCACGGCAGGAACTGGAAACTGCCCTCCTCCGTGCCGATCGCGGAGAAGGTGATGCCCTTCTTGCCCGCCTTCTTGACCTTGTCCAGGGCCGCCGTCAGCGACGGCCAGTCCTTGATCGCTGCGATGTCGACGCCCGCGGCCTTGAGGACGTCCTTGTTGTAGTAGAGGGCGAGGGTGTTGGCGCCGATGGGGGTTCCGTAGGTCTTGCCGTCCGACTGGCCGGCCGCGAGCAGGTTGGGCTCGACCTTCGAGGTGTCCACCTTGTTGTCGTCGGTGGTGGTCAGCACTCCGGCCTCCGCCAGGGTCGACACCACGGGGTTGTCGACGATGAGCACGTCCGGGGAGTTGTCCTGCTGGGCCGCCAGAAGCGCCTTGTTCGTCAGGTCGCTCGTGTCGAAGGCGGTCCGCTTGATCTTCACGCCCGCCTTGCTGCCGCAGCCGTCCAGCAGCTTCACCCACGCCGAGTCCTTGGCGAACTGCGGGTAGGGGTCCCAGACGGTGTAGGTGCCGTCGTCGCTCTTGGCGGATGTGCTGCCGCCGGACGAGCATGCGGTGGTGGCGGTGGCGAGGGCTACGACGGTCAGGGCCGCGGCGGTGAGCCGTCGTCCGGAGGTTGTGTTCATGGGCGTTTCCTCTGTGTTTTCGGCAAGGGCAGGCCGAAGGAGCAGTCGGGAAGTGTCCGGCCGGGCACGGCCGGAGAAAGATGAAAGACGACGGGATCTACGGCAGGGACGACAAGTACCGTGAGAATGATGGGAGTTCGGGGTCAGCTGTCGGAGCCCGTGCGCGGATGCGCAGGTCCGGTGCTGGCGCGCAGGGAGATGGGCGGCGCGAGCAGGTGGTGGCGCGGCGCCGTGTCGGGGTGGCCCAGCCGCTCGACGAGCAGTTCCACAGCGAGGCGCCCCATCTGCTCCGCCGGTACGTCCGCCGCGGTGAGCTGCGGGGTCACCGTCTCCGCCCACCTGGAGGCCACGACCCCGGTGACGGAGAAGTCACGCGGCACATGGCGGCCCGCCACGGCCAGGCCCCGGTACAGACCGCCCAGCGCGGCCTCGTTCAGCGTGACCAGCGCCGTGGTGGCCGGGTCGTCGTGCAGGATCCGCTCCAGGCACGCCTGTCCCGAGGGGGCGTCGTCGCCGCAGGAGTACGTCCGTGCGGTGAGCCCGCGCTCCGCCGCGGCCTTGGTGAAACCGTCGAGACCTCGGTGCGCCGACTCGTACCCGGACCGCAGCAGATGCTCGGGCCGGTTCACAAAGGCGACCCGATGATGCCCCAGGTCGGCGAGGTGGTGGACACACGCCTCCACCAGCGCGGTGTGGTCCAGGCCGACCCACCAGTCACTGTCGGGGTGTGCGGTGCGGCCGATGCAGACGGCGGGGAAGTTCTCGGCGACGAGGTGGTCGACCCGGTCGTCCCGGAGCCTGATCTCCATCAGGATCGCGCCGTCGACCCGCCGCTCGGCCAGCAGCCGCTGGAACGAGCGGTCGCTGTCCACGCCGCTCGGGGAGAGCAGCACGTCGTAGTCGTAGGCCGCCGCGGCCTCCACCACGCTGCCGATGAAGTCGAGTTGCATACCGGTGTAGTGGGCACCGGCCGGCGGGAAGACGAGGCCGATGGTGCTGGTCCGGCCGTTGGCCAGGGCGCGTGCGCTGGCGTTGGGCCGGTAGCCCAGTTCGTCGATGACCTGCTGGATCTTGCGACGGGTCTCCTCGGACACCGATCGTTTGCCGCTCAGGGCATAGGACACGGTGCTCCGCGAGACACCGGCCCGTTTGGCGATCTCACCGATGTTCACGGAACTCCTTCGTCGAACCGGTTCGAAAGCGAGCCGGCTGTCGAACCGGTTCGCGTGAAGGGAAGTTAGGAGCAGCCGGAGCGGGTGTCAATACCTTGTGCACACTTCCGGGAAACTGCCGCTCAATCCGTGTCGGAGGTATTGCTGGCCCTTTTCCCGCGGTGCTAGCTTCCGGCGAACCGGTTCGACAGAGCCGCCATACCGCTGCCCGATCCCTGAAATCAGGCCGTACCGTTCCGGGCCCGCCCAGTTCACACATCGTCGAACCGGTTCGCATCAGGGATGAGACGGATCACCCGGACGGATCACCCGGACCGATCACCGCGACGGATCACCCAACGGAGACCTCAGTGCGCCCCAGACGCAGCCCAAGAACCGTAAGCGCCGGTGCCACGGCCATAACGGCCCTCGCCGCCCTCCTCGCCCTACCCGGCGCCACGGGCACGGCCCGCGCGGCGGAGCCCGAACAGCTCACCATCGACCTCGCCACCGACACCGGCGCCTTCCACGGCGGCGCTTCCGGCTCGCTGTACGGGATCTACGGCGACGGCGTACCGAGCCGCAACGTCCTCGAAGGCATGCATCTCCGCACGGTGTCGACCAAGGCCCAGGACGGCCCCCAGCATCCGGGAGCGGACGCCCTCGAGGTCCTGCCGCCGTTCGTGGAGTCCGGTGGCAAGGACGTCTTCATCTACATGACCGACATCTACCGCGGCTTCCCGTACCAGTGGCCCGGCGCGGACGGTCCGGCGCGGCTCGCCGACTTCAAGGAGAAGATCAAGAAGCAGGTCCAGCAGACCCTGACCATGGGCGACTACAAGAACCATGTCGTCTACGTCCCCTTCAACGAGCCCGAAGGGAACATGTTCGGCACCGGCGAGTGGAGCTACAACAAGACCTCCTGGCTCAGCGATCCGCAAGCCTACTTCGAGGCCTGGAAGGAGGTCTACCGCCTCATCAAGGGCCTCGACCCGAACGCCCGTATCGCCGGCCCCAACACCAGCGTCCTCTACAACCAGGTCAAGGACTTCCTCCAGTACGCCAAGGCCAATGACGTGGTGCCGGACGTGATGACCTGGCACGAGCTGTCCAGCCCCGCCGCGGTGCGCACAAACGTGGCGAGGTACCGGCAGATGGAGAAGGAGGTCGGGGTCGGCCCACTGCCGATCAACGTCAACGAGTACGGCCACAACTACCATCTCTCCGTGCCCGGCCAGGTCATGCAGTGGGTCTCCGCCATCGAGGAGTCCAAGATCGACGCCGATCTGGCGTACTGGAACATCGACGGCAACCTCAACGACTCAGCCGTCGAGGCCAACAAGGGCAACGGCCAGTGGTGGCTGTTCAACGCGTACGGACAGATGTCCGGCCACACGGTGCAGGTGACCGCCCCGCACCCCAACCAGCAGTACACCCTCCAGGGCGTCGCCACGCTCGACGAGGGCAAGCGGCAGTCCCGGACGCTGTTCGGCGGCAAGAGCGGCGACGCGGACGTCGTCTTCAAGAACATCGACCCCAAGCTGTTCGGGAGCACGGTGCACGCCACCGTGCAGGAGATCCCCTGGACCGGGCAGGTCGGCGACTCGGCGCAGCCGCTGCGGCTGGCGGACCGGGAACTCGCGGTAGGCGCGGACGGCTCCGTCACCCTGCCGATGACCGGCATGAACGAGATGTCGGCGTACCAGGTCGTCCTCTCCCCCGGCGGAAACGGCGGCGTACCGGCCGAACCCTCGGTGGGCTGGCGGAAGACATACGAGGCGGAGAGCGCCGCCTACACCGGTGGCGGCTACTCCAAGAACGGCCCCGAGGGCACGCCCTCCAACGTCGGCGGGTTCGCCACCTCGGGCGCCTACAACGTGGGCGGGTTGCGCACCGGCTCCGACGGAGTGCTGGCCTTCGACGTGGAGGTCCCGCAGGACGGCACATACGACCTGAGCACGTTCGCCAACTCCTACAACCTCTACGGCCGGGTGAAGGAACAGGGCCCCACCAACGTGTTCCTTCGCGTCGACGGCAAGGACCCACAAGAGCTGCGGCTGCCGCTCGGCTACAAGTGGGTGGTCTGGGGCCACACCGACACCACGGTGAAACTGACCGCCGGCAAACACCGCATCACGCTCGCCGCGAGCGACCCGGACCTGGGTGTCACCAAGGGCGACGCCATCATCGACAAGATCGACCTGTCGCTGCGCGACGCACGCGTGACCGCGCCGGCGATCTACGAGGCCGAGTACGCCACCCTCTCCGGAGCTCGGCCCGGCTACACCCACCCCGGTGTCTCGGGTCCCGGCGCGGTGCCGCTGGCCAAGGGCGCGTCCGCGACCTTCTGGGTCCACTCCCCCACCGATGGCGAAGCGACAGTCCTGGTCGACCACTTGGGCGGCGGCCGGGCAAGCCTGTCCCTGGGCGGCGAGAAACTTGACGTTTCCGGGGTCGGGGGCGGCAAGAAGGGCACCGACAACGTCCGGATGTTCCTGTCCGCCGGCATCAACAAGATCACCGTCACCGGCACCTCCCGCGAACTGATCCTCGACCGGCTGCGGGTCGCCCCTTCCAGCGGCACCCTGGTGACCAAGGCGTACGAGGCGGAGGGCGGCGCGCCGACCGGCGCCGCGAAGGTGACCGACGCCTACACCTTCGCCTCCGGCGGCAAGGCGGTCACCGGCATCGGCGCCGGAAAGGCCAATGCCCTCACCGTCGACGTCGTCGCCGAGCGGTCCGGCCGCCACGCCCTGACCATCCGCTACTCCAACGCCGAACAGGCCCCCGCCACCCACTACAACCCCGATCCGATCGCCCGCCACGCCGACCTCTCGGTGGGCGGCGGACCGGCCCGCAGAATCCTCTTCCCGACCACCTTCCATTTCAACAACTTCTGGGACCTGACCGTCCCGGCCACCCTGAAGAAGGGCACCAACCGGCTCACCTTCACCGCGGACGAACTGCCCGACTTCAACGGTGACACCTACAACCAGTACGACCAGCGATCCCCGTACGCACCGGTCATCGACCAGGTCGCCATCACGCCGCTCGTACAGGACTAGCCCCGGCGGAGATCGGCCGGTTCGGACGAGTCGAGGCTGGTCCGCAGCGTCACCGGCTTCAGCAGGACGGCCGCGACGATGCCAAGGGCCGCCACGGCGGCGCCGATGAGAAAGACGAGTCCGGTCGCGTCCCCGTAGGCGACACGGGCGGATTCCTGGCCCTGCGCGGTCCGTTCGGCGACCTGACGAGCCAGGACGGCACCCAGAACGGTGACGCCGAACGTACCGCCCAGGGAGCGGAAGAAGGTGACCGTGGTGCTGGCCGTGCCGATGTCCTTCAGCGGGACGGAGTTCTGCACGGCCAGCACGAAGTTCTGCATGGTCATACCGACACCGAGGCCGATGCACAGCATCGCCGCGCTCATGAACACCAGGGACGTCCTGTGGTCGATGGTGCCGAGCCCGGCGAACCCGGCCGTGAGCAGGACGGAGCCCACGATGACGAAGGGCTTGAGGTTCCCGGTCCTGCTGAGCAGCCGGCCCGCGAGGATGGAGGAGACCAGGATGCCGCCCATCATCGGAATGGTCAGCAGCCCCGCCTGGGTGGCCGTGTAACCGCGGCTGACCTGGAAGTACTGGCTGAGATAGACCGAGGCCGCGAACATCGCGGTACCCGCGGCGAGACTCCCCAGGATCGCGAGTACGGTGGTGCGCTGCCTGATGATCTGCAGCGGCACAATGGGCTCGGCGGCCCGTGCCTCCACCCACAGGGCGACGGACAGCAGGACCAGTGCCGCACCGACCATGGCGGCGGTCTGCCAGGACGCCCAGGCGAACGAGCTGTCGACGAACGAGATCCAGATGAGCAGCACGCTGACACCCGAGGCGATGAGGGCCGCGCCCAGGTAGTCGACCTTCACATCGTCGCGTCGGATGACCGGAAGGCGCAGTGTCCGCTGGAGCAGGACCAGTGCCGCGACGGCCACCGGGAGGCTGATGAAGAAACACCACCGCCAGCCCAGCCACGAGGTGTCGACGATGAGACCGCCGAGCAGCGGACCGCCGATGGTGGACAGGGCCGTGACACTGCTGAGGTAGCCGCTGTACCGGCCGCGTTCACGCGGCGGGATCATCGCCGCGATGGCGATCTGGACCAGCGACTGCACTCCCCCGACACCCACGCCCTGTAATGTGCGCGCGGCGATGAGCTGCCCCGGTGACTGGCTCACCCCCGCCGCCACCGACCCCAGGGCGAAGACGGCGACGGCGATCTGTACCAGGTTCTTCTTGCTGAAGAGGTCTGCCAGCTTGCCCCAGATCGGGGTCGTGGCGGTCGTACTGAGCAGCGTCGCGGTGACGACCCAGGTGTACTGCGTCTGTGTGCCGTGCAACGCGCCGATCATCCTCGGCAGTGCGGTGGAGACCACCGTGCTGCTGAGCGTCGCGACGAACAGCGCGCTGAGCAAGCCGCTGAGGGCCACCAGGACCTGCCGTTGAACCTTGGGTGGCCGTGTGTCTGCGGTGGCGGAGTCGTTCACTGCGGCGGTGCTCATCGGGCGGGCTCCAGGTCGTCGACGGGTGGTCCTACGCGGCTGCTACTGCTCTCCTTCCGGTGTGCGCGTGGCGGGGTGGGGAGCGTGGTCGACCACGAGTTGCCGGTGTTTACGCAGTTCACGGTGGCTGTTCCAGCCGAGCACCCCGACGACCTTGCCCTCGTGGCCGTAGGCGGCGACGAAACTGCGGTCGTCCGGACTGCCGTGCACGATCGTCACGTCCGCGCCGTCGGGGAAGATGCCGTAGGCCTGGATACGGGCGTCGTACTGGTCGCTCCAGAAGTAGGGAACGGGGGCGAAGGGGCGCTGTTCGCCGAGGATGCCGGCGGCCACGGCCATGCCCTGCTCGGTGGCGTTGAGGCGGTGTTCGACCCGCATCCGCACACCGAAGTGCGGATTGTGCCAGGACGCGACGTCCCCGGCCGCGTAGATACCGGGGGCCGCCTGGCAACGGGCGCCGCACTCCACGCCGTTGCCCAGGGGCAGTCCGGAGTCGGCCAGCCAGCCGGTCGCCGGTGTGGAGCCCACGGCGACCACGACCAGGTCGGCGTCGAGTTTCGTACCGTCGGCGAGTTCGACGGCGACCACACGGCCGGCGGAGTCCAGGAACCGGGCCACGCCGACGCCCAGGCGCAGTGCGACCGAGTGATCGCTGTGCAGCTGTCCGACGAATTCCCCGATCCGGTCGCCGAACTGCCGGCGCATGGGCACCGGCAGCGGATCGACCAGTGTGACCTCCAGCCCCATGGTGCGGGCCACCGCCGCCACTTCGGCCCCCAGGAACCCGGCGCCGACCACCACGACCTTCGGCCGGGCCAGCAGGTGGCTGCGGAGCGTGACGGCGTCATCGAGCGTACGCAGGACGTGTACGCCTGCCAGGTCGTCGCCGGGCAGTCGGCGCGGGGTGACGCCGGTGGCGATGACCAGGGCGTCGTACGCGAGGCGGTCGCCAGCGTCCAGCAGTACCTTCCGCCTGACGAGGTCCAACCCGGTTGCATGACGCCCGAGTTGGAAGTCCGCGTCCAGTCTGCCGATGGCCTGGTCGTCACGCAGCCGCACCCGCTCCGGCTGCCAGGCGCCGGACAGGACCTGTTTGGACAGCGGCGGCCGGTCGTACGGCAGATACGGCTCGTCGCCGACGAGGGTGAGGCTCCCGTCGTATCCCTTGTTGCGCAGGGCCTCGGCCGTGGCCAGTCCGGCGGCCGAGGCTCCTACGATCACCACATTCCTGAGCATCGGCGGCATCGACCGCATCACCAGGTCACCGGAAGCCGGTAGGCCCCGTAGACGAACCCGTCGTGTTTGAAGGGGATCTCCGCCAGGTCGGCGGCCAGGGCCAGGGTCGGGATCCGCCGCAGGAGGGTGGGGTAGACGACCTGCAGTTCCATACGGGCCAGCGGTTGGCCCAGGCACTGGTGGATCCCGAACCCGAAGGCCACATGGCGACGGGCGTCGCGCCGGAGGTCCAGCCGGTCGGGGTCGGGGAAGACCGACGGGTCCCGGTTGGCGATCTCGTTGACCGGGATGACACCTTCGCCGGCGCGGATCACCTGGCCGGCGATCTCGATGTCCGCCAGCGCCACCCGGCGCTGCCCGCCGTGTGTGATGGTGAGGTAGCGCAGCAGTTCGTCGACCGCCGAGGCGATCAGCTTCGGGTCCTCGGTGTCCCGCAGAAGGGCCAGTTGGTCGGGGTGCTGGAGCAGGGCCAGCGTGCCGAGCGTGATCATGTTCGCGGTGGTCTCGTGCCCCGCGAACAGCATCAGCACCCCCATCTCGGTCGCGTCTTCCCGGGCCAGCTCACCGGTCTTGATCCGCTCGGCGAGCCCGGAGAGCAGGTCCTCGCGGGGCTGGGCCAGCTTCTCCCCCAGCAGTCCGTCCAGATAGTCGACCAGCCGCCCGCGGGCCGCCGCGCGCTCCGCCGCGGTCGTCTCCCGGTTGATGATGGTTCTGCTGTTGGCCTGGAAGAACTCATGGTCGTCGTAGGGCACGCCGAGCAGATTGGAGATCACCAGCGACGGCACCGGCAACGCCAACGCCTCGACCAGATCGACCGGTTTGGGACCGGCGAGCATGGTGTCGATCAGATCGTCCGTGATCCGCTGGGTGGGCGGACGCAGCGCCTCCACCCGTTTGATGGTGAACGCGGACGTCACCATCCGCCGCAGCCGGGCGTGTTCGGGGTCGTCCATCAAGATGAAGCTGGTGCCGGTCGACCGCTTGCCCTCCTTCTTCAGGACGTCGATCGCCGTCACCTCCCCGGGGGAGAGCTTCGGCGCACCGGGCCGGAAAGGGTCCACGCTGACCCTCTGGTCGGACATCAGCGCCCGGTGTTCCTCCCAACCGGTGACCAGCCATGCGAGGGTCCCGTCCCACAGCCGGACCCGCACCAGCGGGCCCTCCGCCTGCCGTGCCCGCATCGCGGGGGCCGGATCGAGCGGACACCGCGCGGACCTGTCGATGTTGTACTCCGGGGTGTCCAGCGGGGTTCCACTCGTCGTGTTGGCTGCCGCACCGGTCACTGCTTCTCCTCGATCGTGGGGGCGCTCGGGGGGGCTCGGTGATGCTCCAGCGAGAGATCGAACTCGACATCGCCGAAGACCAGGCAACACCAGTCGACACAATTAAGTCAACCCGTTGATTTAATTCATGGCCGGATCCGGCCCGCCCCACGAGCGGAGGCGCGCCGAACGGTTCGGCCGGTCAGCCCTCGCGTGTGAACGGCGCCCGCCACAGGGCGACGATGGCATCGATCAGTCCGTTCGCCGTCCCCTGCCAACTGGCCCGGGCAGTCGGCGCGTTGTCTGCGAGGGCACGCTCCCGCTCCGCGGACATCTGCGCGATCAAGTGACGCGTCATGGCCGCACGTTCGGCATGCACCTCGGCCGGCAGATCGGGCAGACAGCCCTCCAGCCCCTCCTGCAACCGCCGCATTGACGGCGACCCGGCCGCGAACTCCTCCACTGTGACGGCACGCAGCGCCGGATCCGCCGACACCTGGGCGATGAACCGCGCATACCAGCTGGGCGCACCCAGAGCCTCCAAGTGCTCGGTCACCGGACGGACCGCACAGGCCACCCAGTCCCGCAGATCAGCGGACTCCCCGATCGCGTCCAGCATGCGCACACGGCCGACCTCCACCCGCTCCGCATGCCGACGGGCGATGGCACGCACCAGATCGACCTTGGTGCCGAAGTGATAGCTGACCGCGGCATTGTTGCCCTGCCCGGCGGCCTCGCTGATCTGACGGTTGGCGACCGCATGCACCCCGCGCTCGGCGAACAGCCGCTCCGCCGCGTCCAGGAGCGCCACCCGCGTCGCACTGACCTGCTCGCCCCGTCTCGCCCTGTCGGCCATCGCCACCACCACCTCGGGACATCACACCGGTCCACGAAGGCCCGTCCCCCAAGCCACCACGGATCCTCGACCAGGTCGGCGAGGTCAAACGACGAAAGCGTACGCAATGACCCGACCAATTCAGGCCACCCTCCCGTCCAGCCTCTCCCACGGGGCGCTCCCGCCGGGTCCGGCCGGTCCGGCTCGAACACATCCAATCCTCGGGCCCCCGAGGACGCCCCTCCGACGGACCGTGGCGCGATCTCTCTCTTTTCCCGCCACACCCATGCGATACAGTTAAATCAACCCGTTGACTTAAACATCTCTCCCGCCCGTCGGGCGCCAACCTCCGCGCGAACCCCCACACCCCCGGAGAGGCCAGATGAGCCAGAACGACCCCACCGTCCGCCTGCCACTGCCCACCGACGGACCGCTGGACCCGCCGCCCGAATGGGAACTGCTGCGCGGGCGGTGCCCGGTGGCCACCGTCGAACTCCCCAGCGGAGACACCGGCACCCTGCTGACCCGCTACGACCACATCAAGGCCCTCCTGTCGGACCCCCGCTTCTCACGCCCGGCCCCCGAGGACGACAGCGCGCGGATCGCCCCGGAAGGAGCCGGGGGCGTGTCGACCAACAGCGGTATGTCGCTCTCACTCCAGTCCAACGGCGAAGGCCACCAGAGGTGGCGGCGGCACGTGGGCAAGTACTTCACCGCCAGGCGCGTCACCGCGCTGCGCCCCGGCATGGAGGAGATGGCCGAAACCCTGATCGACGCCATGGTCCAAAGCGGTTCGCCCGCCGACCTCAAGGCGGCGCTCGGCTTTCCGCTGCCGGTCTATGTGATCTGCAACCTCCTCGGCGCGCCCGCCGAGGACCGGGACCGCTTCTCGTACTGGTCCGACGCGTTTCTGAACGTCAGCCGCTACTCGGTGGCGGAGACCGGGGCGGCCCACGAGGACTTTGTGACATACATGTCCGAGCTGATCGCGGCCAAGCGCGCCGAGCCCAGCGAAGACCTGATCAGCACGTTGATCGAGGAGAGCCGGGCGGAGGGCGAGGGGCTGACCGACCTCGAGCTCCGCGACACCGGTATGGCCCTGCTGGTCGCCGGGCACGAGACCACCGCGAACATGATCGGCAAGATGGTCGCCATGCTGCTGGCCGACCGCACCCGGTGGGACAGCCTGCTCGCCGACCCCTCCCTGATCCGCACCGCGGTCGACGAGGTGCTGCGCTCCGACGCCAACCTGGGCGGATACGGCGTCCGGCGCTATCTGACCGAGGACTACGAGGTGGACGGGGCGGTGCTGCCGGGAGGCACCACCGTCTTCTGCGGCCTGTCCGCCGCCAACCGCGACGAGCGGGTCTTCGCCGACCCGGACGAGATGGACCTCACCCGCAGCCCCAACCCTCATCTCACCTTCGGCGCCGGAGCCCACTCCTGCCTGGGCCAGTCCCTGGCCCGCACCGAACTCCAGGTCGTCCTCGAGGTTCTCCTGCACAAGCTGCCGAGCCTCGACCTGGCCGTACCGGTCGCGCGGTTGCGGCAGATCGAAGGACTCACCGTCGGTGGCCTGCGCGAGGTGCCGGTGCGATGGTGACCCGCCCCGCCGAAGCCTCCGTACCGACCGACAACGCAGCCGACAACGCAGCCGAGGGCACGGCCGAGGGGCCGATCCAGAAGAAGGGAGCGACCATGAAGGTCACCGTGGACGAGGACAAGTGCTGCGGCGCCGGGAGTTGCGTACTCGCCGCACCGGACGTCTTCGACCAGCGCGACGAGGACGGCATCGTCGTCCTCCTCGACGCCGAACCCGCCGAGGACCAGCATGCGGCCGTCCGGGACGCGGCCGCCGTGTGTCCCGCCGCCGCCATCGCTCTCAGCGACGTATGACACGCTGAACGACTCGATCGAGGACCGGTGAGGGACCGGGGCAGGGCATCTTCGGACGGCTTCCGCGGGTGCCTTGCCCCCTCTTGTTTCAGGCCGCCGGCTTGTTTCAGGCCGCCGGCTTGTTTCAGGCCGCCGGGGTGACCGGCACCGTGGCCATCTCGGTCGCCTGGCGCAGCGCCTCGACCATGCTGCCGGCCTCCGCCGTGCCCGTTCCGGCGATGTCGAACGCGGTGCCGTGGTCGACGGACGTACGGATGACGGGCAGGCCCACGGTGAGGTTGACGCCCGCCTCGATGCCCAGGACCTTGACGGGGCCATGGCCCTGGTCGTGGTACATCGCCACGATCAGGTCGTAGTCGCCGCGGCCGGCCAGGAAGAAGGCGGTGTCGGCGGGGAGCGGGCCCCGGGCGTCGACGCCCTCGGCGCGCAGCACCTCCAGGGCCGGGACGATCTTCTCCTCTTCCTCGCCGTAGCCGAACAGCCCGTTCTCGCCCGCGTGCGGGTTGATACCGCAGACGCCGATCACGGGGTTCGGGGTGCCGGCGCGGACCATCGCCTGGTGGCCGCGGCGTACGGTGCGCTCGACGAGGCCCGGCTCGATGCGGTTGACCGCATCGATCAGGCCGATATGCGTGGTGACGTGGATGACCTTCACCTTCTCGGTGGAGAGCATCATCGAGACCTCTTCGGTCCCGGTCAGATGGGCGAGGAGTTCGGTGTGGCCGGGGTAGATGTGGCCCGCGGCGTGCAGGGCCTCCTTATTGAGCGGCGCGGTGCAGATGGCGTGCACCTCGCCCGCCACGGCGAGTGCGGCGGCCCGCTCGATATACGCGTACGCGGCGCCGCCCGCGACCGGCGACAGCTCGCCCCAGGGCAGGTCGGCGGGGAGCAGGCCGAGGTCGACGACGTTGACGCGGCCGGGGGTGAACTCGGCGTCGCGGGGGTGGTCGACCGCGGCGATCTCGCAGTCCAGGCCGAGGATGCGGGCGGCCTCGCGCAGCCGCTGTGCGTCGCCGATGACGACGGGGCGGCAGCGGGTCAGAACGGCGTCGTCGAGGAGGGCCGCGACGACGACCTCGGGGCCGATACCGGCACCGTCGCCCATGGTGACGGCGATGAAGGGGAGGGGGGTGGGCATAAGAGCAACTCCTAGGCGGGAGGCGGGGCGATGTCAGGTGCGCGATGTGCGCAACCGCGCCGGGCTCGGCGGTGCCCACGGGATCGAACCTCCTTGGGCGCGTCCGGCGTGGGCGGCCCGGTTAGGATCATGACACAATCTGCGTGAAGCGCGCGAGACCTCTTGCGCGAATTACGCAGTCGTGCGAGCGTTCCCGTGGCGCCGACGGCCGTCACCCGCGGACCTCGTCGCCCTCGTGGACGCGGTGCGTACCGGCTTACACAGCTCATCGCGCCGCACTGGGCCGCAGCAGCGCATGGCCGGGAACCAGCGCAGCGACCGGCCGAGGCCGCGTAGCCGCACGGCACCATTCGCGATGCGCACATCACGCATGAAATCGCGCATCAGCACGACCGCACCACCCGCACCACCCGCTTCGGAAGGACCCGCCGTGACCGTCGGCCTTGAACTCCCGCACGTCCCCGTCCCGCTGTCCCGTCTCGTGCTCGGCACGATGACGTTCGGCGACACCGCCGACCGCGCGACGGCCGCCGCGATGGTGGACGCCGCGCTCGATGCGGGCATCACTGGTGTGGACACCGCCAACGGCTACGCGGGCGGCGAGAGCGAGCGCTTCCTCGCCGAGCTGCTGCCCGGCCGCCGCGACCGGGTGGTGCTCGCCACCAAGGCCGGCATCCCGCACCCCGACCAGGGCGAACACGCGCCGCTCTCCCCCGAGGGCCTGCGCGCCGCGCTCGACGGGAGCCTCAAGCGCCTGGGCACCGACCACGTCGATCTCTTCTATCTGCACCAGCCGGACCGCAGGACGCCGCTCAGCGAAACCCTGTCGACCGTCGCCGAGTTCGTACGGGCGGGCAAGGTCCTCGCCCTCGGTGTCTCCAACTTCGCCGCCTGGCAGATCGCCGAGGTGAACCGCGTGGCCGACGAGGTCGGCGCCCCGCGCCCCGTCGTCGCGCAGCAGCTGCACAATCTCCTCGCACGCCGCGTCGAGGAGGAGTACACGGAGTTCGCCGCCGTCACCGGACTGCGCACGATGGTCTACAACCCGCTCGGCGGTGGCCTGCTCACCGGCCGCCACAGTTTCGAGCACGCCCCGGCGGACGGGCGCTTCGGCGACTCCAAGCTGGCCGCGATGTACCGCGAGCGGTACTGGAACGAGGAACTGTTCCGCGCCGTCACCGACCTGACCCGTATCGCCTCCGAGGCGGACCTGCCGCTGACCGACCTGGCCCTGCGCTGGCTGCTGTCGCGGCCCTCCACCGACGCGCTGCTGCTCGGCGGCTCCAAGGTCGAGCACTTGAAGGCCAATATCGCCGCCGCGGCCGCGGGCCCGTTGCCCGCGGACACCCTGGCCGCCTGCGACGAAGTCGGCGCCCGGCTGCGCGGCCCGATGCCCGCTTACAACCGCTGACCCCGCCGCCCGCCTCGCGCCCATCTCGCACCCACCTCACCGCCCCGCCGCCCACCTCGCAACGGAGACACACATGGCCACCGGCCGCACCTCTGCCCAGTTCACCGCCGCGCTGCGCAATCGCGAGCAGCTCATCGGCTACTGGTCGCTGCTCGACTCGCCGATCGCCGCCGAGCGCCTCGCCCGCATCGGCTACGACTACCTGGCCTTCGACGCCCAGCACGGCCTCTTCGGCTACCAGGGCATGCTGAACAACCTCCTCGCCACCGACACCAAGGGCAGCACCGCCGTCGGCATGGTGCGGGTCGAGGCAAACGACCTCACGTACATCGGCAAGGCGCTCGACGCGGGGGCGAGCGCCGTGATCGTCCCGCTGATCGACAACGCCCAGGACGCCGCCGACGCCGTCGCCGCCGTCCGCTATCCGCCGCTGGGCCGCCGCTCGTACGGCCCGATGCGCGCGCAGCTGCGTATCGGGCCGAACCCCGCCGATACACACGATCAGACCGCCGTCCTCGCGATGATCGAGACGGCCGACGGCCTGGCCAACGTCGAGGAGATCTGCGCGACCCCCGGCCTGGACGGCATCTACGTCGGCCCGTCCGATCTGCGTCTGGCCATCGGCGGCGCGACCTCCACCGACCCTGCCGTACAGGACGAGTTCGAGCAGGCCCTCGTCCGCGTCCGCAAGGCGGCCGAGGCGGCGGGCATCGCGGCCGGGATCCACAACGCCGACGGGGCGAGCGCCGCCCGCCGCCTCGCCGAGGGCTTCACGTTCGCGACGGTCTCGGCCGACGTCGTACATCTGCAGCAGATCGCGACGTCCCACCTGGAGGCGGCACGGGGCGGGGCGCGCTGATGCCGACCACGCTCATCACGACGCCCACCTTCGCCCGGCATTCCGCGCGCCCCTGGCAGATCCTGGAGGACGCCGGGGCGGGCCCCCTGCGCCCGTACGAGGACGTGGCGCTGCCCACCGCCGAACTCCTCGAGTACGCGGCCGGAGCGGATGCGTTGATCGTTGGCATGGACCCGATCACCGCCGAGGTGATGGACGCCGCACCCCGCCTCAAGGTGATCGCCAAGCACGGCGTCGGCGTCGACACCATCGACGTGGCCGCAGCCCGCGCGCGTGCGATACCGGTGGTGTGCGCGCCGGGCAGCAACTCGCGCGCGGTGGCGGAGTACACCTTCGGCCTGCTGCTGTCCGCCACCCGCTCCCTCACCGCCTCGCACACCGCGGTGGCGGCGGGCGGCTGGCCGAAGCTGTTCGGCCCCGAACTGCACGGCAGGACGCTGGGCATCGTCGGCTTCGGCCGCATCGGCCGCCTGCTGGCGGGCTACGCCCACGCCTTCGGGATGGAGTTGCTGGCCCACGACCCGTACGTCGCCGAGGCAGACGTCCGCGCGCACGGCGCCGAACCGGTCGCCCTCGACGCCCTGTTGGCGCGCGCCGATGCCGTCAGCCTGCACACCCCGCCCGACCCGTCCGGCACCCCGCTGCTCGACCACGCCCGCCTGGCGGCGATGAAGCCGGGCGCGATCCTGGTCAACGCCGCGCGCGGCGGCCTCGTCGACGAACGCGCGCTCGCCGACCTGCTCGGCTCAGGGCATCTCGGGGCCGCGGCCCTCGACGCGTTCAGCACCGAACCGCTGCCCGCCGACCACCCGCTGCGCAAGGCCCCGCGCACCCTCCTCACCTCCCATATGGCCGCCTGCACGCCCGAGGCGAACCAGGCCATGGGCGCGATGGTGGCCGAGGACGTCATCCGCGTACTGGCGGGCGAGGAGCCGCACCACCAGGCGCGCTGAGACACCGCACGCACAGGGCCCCACACCACCCCCCGCTGTCCCATTCCGGATACCGGCGACGGCGCCGGCAGATCCCCTAAGGACCTGATATGGCCACCACGACCGACGGCACCACCGCGGCGCCACCCCCCGCGCAGGCCGACCCGTACGCGCTGCGCGCCGAAGACGCCCGCCCCGCCCCCGAGACCTTCGGCGGCCGAGTACGCCACCTCGGCCGCCGAAGGTCTCGG
>NZ_MUNE01000590.1 GCF_002154605.1 Streptomyces milbemycinicus
GGGGTGGGGCGGGCGGCCTCGCGGTCGGTCTCCGCCTTGCAGACCGCGAGCCATAACGCGTCGGCGATCTGCTGCCAGTCGAGGTCCGGCCGGCCGCGCTCGGAGGACCCGTCGGCTGGGTCGTGTGTCATGGCTTTGGGCCTGCTGCATCCAGCCGGTGCCAGACGGCGTGCAGTAGCTCCTCCCATTCGGGACCCGGAACCTGGGCCTGAGACGTCACCAGGTACACCGCGTTGAGCAATTGGTCGGCCGCGAGCCCGCCTTCGAGCCGGCTGCGTTCGAGGAACATCTGGACAAGATCCAGGGCCCGCGGATCGTCCGCCCGGCCCAGGTGCGCGGCCACGATCGCGGCGAGCCGGTCGGCGTCCGGGTCGGGCAGCCGCAGCTGCAGACAGCGGCGGAGAAAAGCGGGCGGGAATTCCCGCTCGTCGTTGCTGGTGATGACGACGATGGGGAAGGCGCGGCAGCGCACCCGGCCGGAGGCGATGACGGTGCTGCGGTCGGGGTCGTCGGTGAGCACCCGGACGGCGGGGCGGCGGCTGCGGATGCGCACCAACTCGGGAATGGCGTATTCGCCCGCCTCGAAGATGTCGAGGAGGTCATTGGGCAGGTCGATATCGCTTTTGTCGAATTCGTCGATAAGCAGGACGCGGGGCAGCCGGTGCGGCAGCATCGCCGTGCCCAGCGGGCCGAGTTGGAGAAAGTCCCCGATGTCCTCCGGCCCGGGCTCGTGTAATTCCGCGTCCGCCGCCTGTCCGGCCGCCGCGGCGTGCACCCGGCCGACCGCGTCGTAGTCGTACAGACCCTGCCGCAGGGTGGTGCGGGTGGTGATCGGCCAGCGCAGCACCCGGCCGAGCCCCAGCTCTCTGCTGATGCGGTACGCCAGCGTGGACTTACCCGTCCCCGGGCGGCCCGTGACCAGAAGGGGACGGCGCAAAATCAGCGCCGCGTTGACGACGTCGGCCTCTTCCGGCTCCGACCGCATGCCCAGGGGAGCGGCACCGAGCCGCCGGGCGGCGTCCTGCTCGTCCTCGGGCGGGGCGGGCGGCTCGGTCGGCGCCTCACCTTCGCGATTCTGTAATACCTCGTTTGAAGACTCCCGCGCCACGGCCTCGATGCCGTCCGGGGGGCCCGCGGAGACGCCGTTGAAGGTGCGCCACGGAGGGGGCGGCGGAAGGATCTCTTCCAGGCTGACGTCGTGCAGCGGGCGGCCGGTGCCTTGATAGATCCACCAGGGGCGGGGGACGCCGGCCGACGACGGGCCGACGCGGGAGGTGGAACCCGGATCGCCGTTCGCGTGTCCGTTGTGCCGACTCGTAGGCCCTGCGTCGGTCATCGACTGCCCACCCCCTCGTCCGGCCCCGCCAACCGTCCTTGCGTCTCCACGGGACGGGTCGGGTCGTCCCAAACGAGCATGACATGTTGCCCAAGGTGCTGTTCGCGTTCCGCGGAGGCTAACCCTTGGGACTCCACTCGCAACTCTTTCACGGCTTCGCGGACGCGTGCCAGGTCCCCGGTGGCCTTTTGTCTCAAGTGATGGGCGAAGTCCGGATCCCGAGGGTGCCGCCGGTCCCATACGACGACGGGGATGCCCGCCCGCCACGCCGCCGAGGCCTGTCGGCTACCCTCCTGGCTCGCGCCCGGCGGCGCGTTCAGCACCAGGGCGACCACATGCTCGTCCGCGTTGAGCCGGGCCAGCAGAGCGCCCGGGTCACCGGAGGGCGGACTGTCCGGATCCGGCCCGTCGACGACGAGGTGCCGGGACCGCTCCGGCTGGGAGCTGAAGGTCTGCCACCGCTTCTTCCAGGGGCGGTACCAGTGCCTGTTCTGGCTGCGCTCCAGGCTCCGTACGACCACCGGGTAGGTGTCGCACAGCGGGGTGGGGAAGTCGCTGTCCAGCTCATGGCGCCACATATGCACCGGCAGATGAAGGTCCTCGGCGCTGAGGACGAACTCCAGATGGATGCAGTGGGCGTCCTCCCACTCCGCCGTGGCCTCGCGCACCAGGTCCTGCACGGCCCGCTCGGCCGTGGCCGCGGTGACGTTGCTGACCGGGCCGCGGATCGGGTACCAACCCGTCGGGTCGTAGGCGTGCCACGAGGAGAGCTCGTACCGGCCGGGCTCGTCCTGCGGCAGCAGCTGGATCACCAGATAGGCGTCGATCGCCTCGGCGGGGGCAGCGTGCCCCACCTGCTGCCGCAGCGACCTCAGCGGCGACTTCAGCGACAGCTCGCGCGCCTGCTCGTCCGCCCAGCTCCGCAGGCGGTCGGCCAGCTCCAGCGGCCGGGCCGACGCGGCCAGGTACTCCACCAGGGCCAGGTTGGGCGGCAGGCCGTCCGGCCGGGCGTTCATCCGGCTCAGGGTCTCGAAGGCGTGCCAGGCGCCGGTGACCGGCGGCACCTCCTGCAGCGGCCCCGCCGCGCCCTGGCACAGCCGCGTCAGCTGCGCGACCTCCAGCCCTTCGAGCAGTGAGCGAAGCCGCTCGGTCGCGTCCGTGGGCAGCGCCGGACGGGCCGTCATCTGCTCCATGACGCAGTCAAGCCGCGTCATGGCGGGCGCGTCCGGGGCCAGGATCGCGAGCGACCCGCGTAGCGCCCACATGAAGCGCTCGTTGTCCAGACATTCCTTGGCCAGCTCCACCAGAAAGTAGTTGGTCACCCGGTGGTTGCGGACGGGCAGCACCTCATCCAGTTCCCTGGCGACCAGTTCCAGACACAGCTCACGGGAGTCCGGTTCCATCAGACACCGGAACTCTTTCAACGCCGTGACGAGATGCTGGACCAGTCTCAGGCCGCCTTCCCCCGTGGCCGCCATGCATGAACCTCCCGTGCCCCCATCACCGGTCCCCGCCGCCGGTGATCTATGCCGGAGACCCTGCCACAGGCGGTCCCCGCCCGGCCCGGACTCCGGACCAACTTGTATGCCCGGAACTCTTCATCTGACACCCCGTGAGGCGCGAGAGTCGCGCCCGTCACACGGTGGTGGTCGGTGATATGGCAGGTCATGGGGGCGCGCGGTGGTCAGCCGAGGCCGGGCAGCTTCAGCCGAGACGTCCACCTCGACCCTGCGGGCGGCCCGGGACCACTGGGCGTTGCGGGAGGTCACCAGGATGCGGCCGGGGCCGCCGGAGGGGAAGAAGGGGCGTACCGTATCCAGTTCCTCCGCGTTGTCGAAGACCAGGAGCCAGCCACGGCAGGGGCGGCCGGTGCGCAGCGCCTCCCGCACCCCACCTGCTGGCGCAGCGAGGTCAGCGACAGCCCGCGCGCCCGCTCGTCTGCTCAGCTCCGCAGCTGGTCAGCGCGTGTTCCAGCGGTCAGGCCGAGACGCCCGGGGATGACGACGGGGTCCCCGAGCCCGGGGCCACGAAAGGTAAAGGGACAGACGAAGCCCAGGGTGCGATCGTCGCTCCGTGGGGGCCGATACGCAGCGGGGAAGGCGTTGTTCGGCTCGTCGTCGGCGGCGTCCGTCGGTCACCGCCCGGCGAGCGCGTCACCCACTCTGGCCCGAGCGGTGCCGGAGAGCGTCTGGTGCAGGGCTTCGACTCGTGAACGGACCAGGCCGCCTTGGTACTCCTGCGGCAACTCCTCCCAGACGGCGACGGCCACGTCGGCCGCGCCAAGGGGATCCCCGTCCGCAGACAGACAGGTCGCCTCGTCCATTGTGAGCAGGGCCCGAGTCATCACCGACGATGAACTGGTAAGGGCGAGCGCTGCCGCCTGTTCTGCGTACGCCTCGCGCGTTTGGCCCATAAGGGTGAACGCCTGCGAGAGGTGTACGTGATGCTTCTGGTACGGGTAGCCGAACCACGTGTCGGCAGCCTGTGAGCCGTCCAATTGCTCGGCGGCGGAACGCGCGTCGGCAACCGCACGGAGAGCCCCCTGCTGGTCACCGGTTGCCGCCAGAGCCCGTGCGGTGACCGCGGCGGCCAGTGCCGCCGACGCGGAGGGCTTCCGCCCGGCCTCGGCACGGGCTTTGGCGGCCAGTTCTGCCGCTGCTCGTGGGGCGCCGTAGTTGAGCGGGACCATCGCATACCGGGCCAGCGTCCAAGCGAGCATGTGGCGGTCTCCCGACTCGCGGGCTGCCTGCTCGGCGGTGGTGAACCAACCGTGTGAGTCACGCTGGTCACCGCGGTCATGCTGGATGATCGCCACCAGCCCGGTGATACCGGCTGCGGTGCGGGCCAGATCCGCCCGTACCGCAGCCTGGTGCGGACGGCCCAGAACATCCCGCAGCAGATCGAGGTCTCCTCGCATCTCCGTAAGGACGACTGCCGGCGGCCGACCGCGATACCCTCCGCGATGCCGCTCGAATGCCTCGTCAAGGTAGGCCAGATCGCCGGCGTTGGAGCCGGTCAACGCGGCGTTGATCCCTTGCCGTGCCTCCGCGATGCCAGGCAGGGGCACGACACCGGTCGCGGCCACCGCTGCCGCGCCGAGAAAGCGTCGTCGATCCACGTCCGTGTCCTCCTCTCCACCGCTTTCGACCGTGTTATCAAAGTACTGGGTTACCGCGCCGAATCGATCGGACGCACCGCCGTTTTCCGGGGAACCCTCCCACGGGCGTGTCGGCAGGCCCAGCATTTCGCCTGGGACGCCGAAGCCGTCGGCAACCCGTGCGATGACCTCTTGTCCCCGGATACCTCGGACGCCCCTGATGATGTCGCTGACGCGCGAGCTGGTCATCTTTCCGATGGCTGCTGCCATCGCTGCATGGCTGGAACCGGTGCGCCGGTTGACGAGGCGGAAGATCTCCTGGAAGTCGCGGGCGGCGCAGGCGCGTTGCATGGCCTCGCTGTGTAAGAGCGCGTCGGGGATCGTGAGCGGGTAACTGCTGCGGCGGGCTTCGCATTCGTCCATGGCTTGATGTTCGTCAGACGGCACACATTCGTGCCGGACGGCGCAGACTCCGGCGCCGCTTGGGACGACCAGGGGCATGGCCGACATCAGCTCGGGCCGAGCAGCTTCAGCCAAGCGATCAGTTCCGCCGTGGCCGGGGCGTCGGGCGCGATGATCGCGAGGACGTCCGCCAGCTGGGTCCACGCGCCGTACGCCTCGCAGGTGCGCAGCAGGGGCAGCGCCTCCGCGCGGCTCGCCGACTGCCTGGCCACCGCCGTGCCGACGCCCGGCAGTTCGCCAGCCTGCCAAGTCGTCTGGCGCCGTGGTGACTACCGGTATCTGCGTGGGCGCGTATGGTGTCTATTTGGCTGCTTCGTGCTGTGCGATGTGGCTGTTCAGTGTCGGTGGTGGCCAGTAGCTGGGCGTGTACACATGGCGATGACATCCAGCGGTATCGGAGAGCGCGAGGCGAGCGCGGCCGGGGAGTCGACGCTTCATCGCCTCGTGACGGCGAATCCGAGCCCGGTCACCAGCACCGCGGCAGCCGCGCAGCCGACCCCCAGCGGGCCGGTCAGGGCCGGGTGCCGGTAGGTGACGTAGGCCAGAGCTGTGACGACGATCAGGATCATCGCCAGGGCAAGCAACAGCAGGTACACCCGTATGTCGTGATTCCGGTCATCACGGTGCGGGGTAGTCGGATCGGGGGCCATCGGATTTCTCCTTCGGGTTCAGGCATTCGGGAAGCCGCATGCGCCGACGGGGGCGTTCGCCCTTGGGGGAGGTTGGCTTGGATCGCGACATCTTGGCGTTACTCACCGCACTTCCCCCATGTGGTGGGTCTTCGACTGGTCCGGCACCGCGTTCGCCCGAGCGGCCGAGCGCTTGCTGAGCGAGCGCGGCGCGTGCGTGGAACGTCCGTGCGCCCTCCAGGTAGGGCCCCGAGAGGGCTTGGTAGACCTTCTCCTGGACGCGCATGTACGGCAGGAGCCGCTCGGTCTCGGGCAGCTCGGGCAGGGTCCCCGAGGGGTGGTTGAGGGCGTCCTGTGGCTCGTGCATGCGTTGGACGAATTCCATGACCGGGATGTTCAGCGGGGCGGCTGCCAGCCGGGAGGCCAGTCTGAAGGCGCTCGGAGACGCGGTGGCACGGAAGCGGAAGACCCGGTCGCGGGCGGTGGGTTCGGGTTCCCGCTCCCAGCGTTCTGCGGGTATCCCCGGCAGCAGCGCCAGGGTGTGACGGCCGCGAGTGGACGGCTGGGTCACCAGTTGTGCCCAGCGGTGCAGCCACCGCGCTTCGAGCTCCAGCATCGGCACCGGGGGTTCGCCCCCGGGCCAGGGGGCTCCGTCGGCGCGCTGCCAGGTGCCGTTGGGCGCGCCCGGTTCGGGCACCCGTACCCGTACCCGCTCGGGGATCAGCCCGGTGTGATGCCAGTGTCCCTGGTTCAGCACATGCAGCACGGCGACCGTGGCGTGCCGGGCCCAGCGGCCCAGCGCCTGTTTGCCGGTGTCGTCGGCCCACGCGGCCGCCGATGCCGTCGGTCAGGACGAGGATGGTGACCAGCCGCCCGACCGTTTGCCGCCACACCACCATGGAGCTGCTGGAGTCCACGACGAGGACCATGTCCATCCAGCGCTCCCGAACCGGCACGCACGCGGGCAGCCACAGCCCCTCGCGCGCGGCGGTCAGCCGAGGCCGAGCAGCTTCAGCCGAGCGATCAGTTCCGCCGTGGCCGGGGCGTCCGGCGCGATGACCGTGAGGACGTCCGCCAGGGCGTCCCACGCACCGTACGCCTCGCAGGTGCGCAGCAGGGCCAGCGCCTCGGTCCGGCTCGCCGACTGCCGGGCCACTTGCGTGCCGACGCCCGGCAGTTCGTCCAGCAGCTGCTGCCAGGCGGTGGGGGACGTCAGCCCCGGAACGGCGAGCAACAGATCAGCCAGCTCGCCCAGTTCACGGATCTTCAGTTTGCGGGCAGCAGCGGTGGGGCAGGCCGTGGCGGAGGTCGTTGCCGCGGGGCCGGCCGGGGCAGTCTCGGGGGTCCGCTTCGCCGCGAGCGCGGGCAGCCGGCGGAGGAGTTCGAAGGCGAACGCCGCCGCGTGCCGGGAGGCTACGGGCTGCCAGTGCTCGTCGTGTGCCTCGTCCTTGTCGGCGAGCAGATCGGAGATGCCGCGGATCACCAGGGCGTCGACCTGCCGGTTGACGTACGCGCCCGCCAGGAAGCCGAAGCCCTCCATGTCCACCGCCACCGCGTCGCCCGCGCCCGCCGTGAGCCGGCGGCCGACCTCCGAGCGCTGGTGGGCCACCACCCGGCCGCCCGCCGCGATGGGCTTGACATGGGCCCTCGGGCGCGGCGCGGCGCCGCCCCCGGCGGGGCGGATTCCGCGCTGCCACTCGTCGCCGGCCGCGATCATCCTGGCCAGCTGGACCAGGTCGTAGGTCGGCTGATGGGTCTTCTGGCGGGGCAGAAAGGCGTCCTCGGTGTCCTTGCCGGTCTCGTAGTCGTACACCGCCTCCGCGGCCACCACATCCCCCAGGCCCACGTCCTTGCGGCCGCCCGCCACCCCGACGAACAGCAGGGTCCGCGGGGCGAAGAGTGCCGAGGCGCGCTCCACCAGGGCCGCGGCGCCCGGGTTCCCCGGGCCCGTCATATGGATCGCGACCGAGGTGCCGGGGTGGTGGCCCTCACGGAAGACGCCCACCTCGAACAGGGACCCCCGCTCGGCCGCCACGGTGCGCAGCTCCTCCAGATGCGCCCGTACGGCCCGGTACTCCACCTCGAGCGCGGTGAGGATGACCGCCTCCGCCCGCGCGCCGCCCGCCGGACCCCCGTCCCCGTCAGACCACACCTTGTCCCCCTAGGTCGCGCATGTCCAAGTGGTTCCATGCTGTCAGGGCCGGTGCAGATCCGCGTACAGCACGATCTGCACCGTCAACACCGCGATCAGCAGGGTTTCGGCCACCGAGATCGCGACGAGCGGTGCCTTGGCCGGGCCGTTGGTCCAGTAGACGATCAGAGCGGCGATCGGCGCCACGGCGAAGAGCAGCAGGTCGGCCGCGAGTTGCAGCCGCTTCCGGGAGATCCGGCGGCGGTCGTCGCGGTGGGCCGTCTCCCAGCCGAAGACCCGCGTCCGGTCGGGTGCCAGCGTGGCCAGCCGTGGGTCGAGGTCCTGGCGTATGTAGCGGCCGATGGCCGAGATCTTTTCGTCGTTGACCAGATAGGTCCAGCCCAGCAGCACCGAGGCCGGGGGCAGCAGCAGAAGCAGTTCGGGCCGGCCGCCGCCTTGCAGCGAGAAGGTGATGATGGCCGCCATGGAGGCGAGCGTGGCGTAGAGCAGATTGTCCCGGAACCCGATACGCGCCCGCTGTTCTTCCTTCACCTGCTCGTATTCCACGATGAGCAGCCTGCCGACGACGGTTTCCTCGTCCCGTGACACACATCCCCCTCGACGAGCTCTCGCGCCCTGATGCCCCGGACCACCGAGCGTAACCGCAGACGGCCGACGGCAGCGCATAGATTTGCCATGCACCGACGGAACGACGAAGGCGAGTTGCACCGATGAGTCTGTACGACATTCCCCTGCACACCCTCTCCGGCGAGCCCACCACCCTCGGCGCGCACCAGGACGCGGCGCTGCTGCTGGTCAACGTGGCCTCCAAGTGCGGGCTGACCCCGCAGTACGAGGGCCTGGAGCGGCTGCAGCAGCGCTACGCGGAGCGCGGCTTCACCGTGCTGGGTTTCCCCTGCAACCAGTTCGCCGGCCAGGAGCCCGGGAGCAGCGAGGAGATCCGTAGCTTCTGCTCGACCACGTACGGGGTTTCCTTCCCGCTCATGGAGAAGATCGAGGTCAACGGCGAGGGGCGGCATCCGCTGTACGCCGAGCTGACGAAGACCGCGGACGAGGCGGGCGAGGCGGGCGACGTCCAGTGGAACTTCGAGAAGTTCCTGGTCTCGCCGCGCGGTGAGGTCGTCGCCCGGTTCCGGCCGCGGACCGAGCCGGAGGCGGCGGAGGTCGTCGCGGCGATCGAGGCGCAGCTGCCGCGCTGAGGGTCCGGGAGACCGGCGGCTGGGCAACCACCGCACCCCGGGCGAACCCCCTCACACCGGGCGAAACCCCTCGCCGGCCCGCGGGGACACCGTCCCCGCGTGCCGGTCGCGTACCCGCTTCCTCAGAACCTGCTCAAACCCGTGGCCTGCGCGTTCTCGGTAGCCCCCGGCGCAAGTAGGCTCATCGCGGCACCAGCACACGTACGGGGGTACACGCGGTGGGACTCGGGGATTTCATACCTGATCCGGTGCAGCGCTTCGTCGACGACCAGGTGGAGAACGTCGGCGAGGCCATCGATGGGGCGGGCGACTTCACCGCCGACCGGCTGGACGACATGGGCTGGTCCGGCGGGGCCGACTGGCTCCGGCGTACGTCCGACTCGGCCGCGAACGCGCTGGGCGCGGACGTCGA
>NZ_MUNE01000591.1 GCF_002154605.1 Streptomyces milbemycinicus
CGCGAGGACGGCGCGCTCGTGCTGGGCCCGGGGGCCTTCGACCCGGCCACCGGCGCGCTGCTCTCCCTCGGCGGCCTCGCCGTCACCGGCCCCCGGCTCGATGTGTGGCGCGCGCCCACGGACAACGACAACGGCGCGCCCTGGCAGCCCGATGAGCGCTACGGTCTGATCTGGCGCACGCTCGGTCTGCACCGGCTCCACCACCGCGTCGACGCGGTGGAGGTGGCGGACGACGCCCTGACCGTCCGTACCCGTGTGGCCCCCGCGGCCACCGACGTCGGCCTGGAGACCGTCTACCGCTGGACCGCCGACACAGACGCGGACCGGCTGCGCCTGACGGTCTCCGTCACCCCGCTGGGCGAGTGGACCTGCCCGCTGCCGCGCCTGGGCGTACGGCTCGGCGTCCCCGCCGCGCTGGGCCGGGCCGAGTGGTTCGGCGGCGGCCCCGGCGAGGCGTACCCGGACACCCACGCCGCCTCCCGGATCGGCCGGTGGGCGCTGTCGGTCGACGAGATGCAGACGCCGTACGTCAGGCCGCAGGAGAACGGGGCCCGGGCCGACGTCCGCTGGGCGCGGCTGACCGATGACGGCGGGGCCGGGATCGCGGTGGAGGGCGCGCCGCCGTTCTGGTTCACGGCGCGGCGGTGGACCACGGAGCAGTTGGACGCGGCCGAGCACACCCCGGACCTGTCCCCGTCGGCGGACACGGTGTGGGTGAACCTCGACCACGGGCAGCAGGGCATCGGCAGCCAGTCGTGCGGGCCCGGGGTGCTTCCCCCGTACCGCCTCGGCGCCGCCCCCGCCGAGTTCTCCTTCGCCTTCTCGCGGATCTAGGCGCGACACTGGTGAGTTGCGGTGGATTTGCGCCGTCGCCACGCCGACACCACGGCGGGTCCGTGGCGCAAATCCACCGCGAACGCGGGCGTTGAACACAGGCGCGTTGACGAAGGCTGGCGAGCGGGCGGAACCCGGACGCGGCGCAGCGCCCGCTGCCGGAACACCTCGGCCGCGCGCTGGATCTGAGCCGGGTGGGGGTGTACGGCCACTCGGCGGGCGGCACGACCGCGGCCGAGGCGCTGTACGAGTCGGCCGACTGCGCGACGCCGCGCACTGGGTGTTCACCGACTACGCCGCCGTCGCACCCCAGTTGCAGACCGCCGGGCTGATGACCGCCGAGGCCCGGACCGCGCTGGTGGGCGCGGTGGATCCGGCGTGCTCGGTGCCCACCGTGCGCGGCCTCGTACGGGGGTTCTTCGCCCGGCAGCTGCCCGCGCGCTGAGCCGTTCTACGCCGCCCTGCTGCGCAGCGCCTCGAGCGCCTTGTCCGCGTGCACGCTCATCCGGAACTCGCTCTTGACGATCTCCAGCACCCGCCGGTCGGTGTCGATCACAAAAGTGACCCGCTTGGTCGGGACGGCCGAGATACCACGCTTGACCCCGAACCGCTCCCGTACGGTCCCCTCCGGATCGGACAGCAGCGGATAGCCGAAGGAGTGCGTACGGGCGAACTCCGCCTGCTTGTCCACCGAATCCGCGCTCACCCCGACCGGCTGTGCGCCCAGCGCCTTGAACTCCCCCGCGATGTCCCGGAAGTGACAGGCCTCCTTCGTGCAGCCCGGTGTGAAGGCCGCGGGATAGAAGAACAGCACCACAGGGCCGTTCTCGAGCAGTCCGCTCAGCGTGCGGGCGGTGCCGCTCTCGTCCGGCAGTTCGAAGTCCTCGACGACATCACCGATATTCATGGAGCGAGGCTACTCGGCAGCCGGAACGCTACTCGCCCAGGGCGGCCCGCAGGGCGGCCGTGCGCTGTTGGTCGGTGCGGATCCGGTGGAGGTCGAACCCGCGCAGGGGCGGGCGGCGTTCGGCGGTCAGCGATTCGCGCAGCCGGTCCGCCGCGGCCGCGGGCAGGCTCCCGCCGCCGAGGTCGCGCAGCAGGTCGAGCGCCGTCTCGGGGTGACGGGCGGAGTCGACGATCACGAGCAGCGCCTCGGTCAGCTCCTCGGGGTCGACCACCCCCTCGGGCCCCACGGCCCCGGGGATCGCCAGCAGGGCGCGCGCGGCGGGCAGGAAGGTGGCCACGGACTCCAGCAGCGGTGCGATCCGCTCGGCCAGGGGCGCGGCGTCGGCGCCCAGCAGCGCGGCCAGGCGGGCGGCCGAGGCCCGGGTCTGGGCGTCCCGGCTCTCCAGGCCCTGGGAGATGACCGGGATCAGCTCGTCCGCCACCGATTCGCCGGCGATCGCCAGGACGGCGGAGGCGGCCGACAGACAGTCGCGCGGGTCCCAGCCGACGCGCTCCCCCTCCTCGCGCACCAGCAGCTCGCGCAGCCGGGGCAGCAGCGGCTCGCCGGCCGGCCCGAGCCGCCCGGCCCGGCCCACCGCGGCGCGCTTGCTGTAGAGGATGTCGTCGAGGCCGGGGCGGACCGCCTCGACCAGCTGCGCCGTATCGCCGGTGAGGTGGTGCAGGGCCTCGACGGTGGGCATGCGGTCGTAGACGGAGGCGCCCTCGGCGGCGGCGCGCAGCCGCTCCTCGGCCTCGGCGGCGGCCTCGGTGCCGACCGCGACGGCGGCCACCGCGCCCGGGGCGTGCTGGCGCTCCTTGGTCAGCAGGGAGTACAGCTCCGGGAGGGCGGGGGCCGCCTGCGGGCCCCAGGAGGCCAGCAGGGTGCACAGATACCGGGGCGCGCCGTAGTTCCGGCGGTCCGGGTTGCGGATCAGATCGCGGGCGGCGTCGAGGAGCTGGGGGTTGAAGGGCACCGACGGCTTGTCGTGGCGGCTCCAGGGCGAGGTGCCGACGGCGGTCTCCAGGGCCTCCTTGCGGTGCGGCAGATCGCGGGCGAGCAGCGGCAGGGCCCTGGGGTCGCCGAGGTCGACGAGCGCTCCGAGGGCGTTGTCGGCCACTTCATCGGCGTCCTCGGCGTCGGACTTGTCCTCCGCCTCGGCGACCCTCTCACCCGAGGCATGGGTCAGCAGCGCGTCCGCGGCGGGCCGGCCCTCCTCCCCCAGGCGCCGCAGCTGGCCGATGGCCGTCCCGGCCACGACCAGGTCCTGATACGTCACCAGGGACGCCAGGCGCGGGGCCAGCTGCGCCGGGGCGGTGCGGAACTCGGCGCACAGCGGCTCGATGGCGGCCAGCGCCCGGCGGCCGCGCGTACCGGCGCCGGGGCCCTCGGCGGCCAGGACCGCGTCCAGCAGGCGGATGGCCACGGGGAGCTCTCCGCGGTCGGCGAGCAGCTGGAGCAGGAGCTCGAAGGACTCGTCGTCGGGGTCGGTGTCCTTCCAGTCGCCGGAGTCCGTGTCGAACCACCGCTCGACCTGCTCGATCTCGCTGCCCCGCAGGGCCCAGGCGGTGGCGGCGGCCTCCAGCTCGTCCGTCCAGGAGGCCCCGTCGCGCACCAGGTTGAGGGCGGCCACGAGCCGGATCTCGGGGTCCCGGTCGGGGCCGAGCTCGCCCGCGCCGATCTCCGCCGCGATGTCCGGGTCGGCGATACGGCAGGCCGACAGCAGGGCGGAGCGCAGCGCGGGGTCGGACTCCTCGGCCCAGCGGGCCCGTATCGCCTCGGCGGACTCGCGGGACCGGCCGGACAGCAGGACGATACGGATCAGCCGGCGCCTGATGTCCTCGTCGTCGTGTGCGAGGAGGGGCAGCAGCAGCGGCACCTGCGCGGCGACGGCGGCCGTGAGCTCGTCCTGGTCGTTACGGGGCTGGTCCTCGCCGCCCGCGACGCTGTGCAGGAGCTCGAGCAGGGTCTCCTGGTGGATCCCGGCCGCGCAGGCCCGGGCCAGGTACGGAATGACCTGCACGGTCGCGCGGTAGGCGGGGACGCGGGCGCGCATCGCACCCCAGAAGGAACCGAGCGCCTCCTCGCGGACATTCTCGTTGTCCGCCGAGACCAGGGCGCGCAGCGTCCCGGCCGGGTCGGCGGCGGTGCCGCGGGAGAAGCCGATGGTGGGCCAGTCCTCGTCGGCCAGGCCGGCGAGGATGGTTTCCGGGTCGTACTGTGCCGTCATGCCCGCGATCTTGGCATGTCCCGGAGGCCCGGCCCGACCGGGCCTCCGGGACATCGGCATCAGCCGCCGGCGACGATGGGTTCCTGGAGCTCGGTCACCCACTGGGTGCGGTCCTCGGGGCAGTGCAGGGAGACTTCGCGCGGGTATCCCGTCGAGCGGTAGCCGTTGGCGTCGATCCAGCGGGCCAGCGCCTGGGAGGTGGTGATCACTTCGCCCTCCATGGGGCCGCGGTGCACGACGGTGGCGGCGCGCTCGACGCCCGGCAACTGGACGATCCGGAAGTCCTCACCGCCGACCTGCGCGCCGACCGGCAGCCCGGCGTGGACGGTGATCGCCCCGCCGCCCTCGGGGGCGTCCTCGTAGTAGGCGAGCCCGGGGCCGGTCGGGGTCACGCCCGCGGTGTCGAGCAGACCGCACAGCCGCTCGAACAGGGGGCCGATGACGGGCCCGATGTCCTGCGGTTCGAAGCTCGCCGCGGTGGCGCTCAGCTCGGCCAGCCGGAGCGGCGGCAGGCTCTTGATCACAATGTCCTCGGTGGGCATGCGTCCCTCGTTCTCAATGGTCCGGAGCCTCGCCTCGACCTGGGCCAGCCGGGCCACCGCCTCCGCGACGGCCGACTCCAGCTCCGCCCGGCGCAGCCGCAGCATCCCGCGCAGCTCCTCGGTGCCGATGTCGTCGTCGAGGAGCGCCTTGACCTGGTGGAGGCTGAAGCCCAGGTCCTTGAGCGCGATGACGCGGTTGAGCCGTGCGAGCTGACCGGCTTCGTAGTGGCGGTAGCCGCTGGTCGGGTCGGTGTGGACGGGGCGCAGCAGCCCGATGGCGTCGTAGTGGCGCAGCATGCGGACCGACACCCGCCCGTGCTTGGCGAACTCTCCGATGGTGAACATGACGCCTTCCAGTGCAGGCCCTCACACGGTGAGAGGGTCAAGCGTACGGAGGCGAGAGTTCCGTCGGCGCCCGGCAGGGAAGGCGTCGGCGCCCGGCGGGAAGGGCGTCGGCGCCCGGCCGTGGCCGGGCGCCCGACGCCCCCGCGTCACCGCGTCGTCCGGTCGTCAGCTGCCGCCGGTGACCTTGACGTAGTCGACCACCAGCTGCTGCGGGAAGGTGGTCGAGCCGTCCGGGTCGCCGGGCCAGTAGCCGCCGACCGCGAGGTTGAGAATGAGGTAGAAGCGGTGGTCGAACACCCAGCGGTTGCCGTTGAGGTCAGCCGGGGTGCGGGTCTGGTAGACGTTGCCGTCCACGGACCAGGTGATCTTGTTGGGCGACCAGTCGACCGCGAAGGTGTGGAAGCCGTCGGCGAACTTCTGTCCGTTCGGCAGGGTGTAGCCGGCGCCTATGCCGCCCGAGCCGGAGTAGCCGGGGCCGTGGATGGTGCCGTGCACGGTGCTGGGCTCGTAGCCCACGTTCTCCATGACGTCGATCTCGCCGCAGTTGGGCCATCCGGCGCTGCCGATGTCGTTTCCGAGCATCCAGAAGGCGGGCCACATGCCCTGCCCCCGGGGCACCTTGATCCGGGCCTCCACCCGTCCGTACGCGGTGGTGAAGGTGCGTGCGGTGGAGAGCCGGGCCGAGGTGTACTCGCACCGGCCGTACCAGCAGTTGTAGTTGGCCGGGTTCTCCTTGCGGGCGGTGATGACCAGGTTGCCCTGGCCGTCGAGCGCCGCGTTCTTGGTGCCGTCCGTGTAGTACTGGCGCTCGTGGTTGTTGACGTTGTCGCCGGTCTCATAGCCCCATTTGGAGCCGTCGACGGCGCTGCCCGCCGCGCCGTCGAAGTTGTCGGTGAAGGTGGCGGCGACGGCCGGCGGGGCGGCGTCGGCGGCCGGGGCCGGCCAGGGGGCGGCGGCGAGGGCGGCCGCCGCGAGCAGGCCGGTCATGGCGATGCGCAGAGTTTTCCTCATGAAGCGATGGCCTTCCTATGTGGGGGAAACGGGCGGCCGGGGCAGCCCGTAGGGAAGGGGGCGCGAAGGGTGCGCGATGGGGACATCATGCCGAGCCTTGTTCAAGGCATGTCAATAGTCCGGACCATTCGCTTCAAAGAAGTTGAGGCATTTCGCCGTCGGCATGGTCGATGACGGACAGAAGTCGAACGGGCGACAGCCACCCGGACGCGTCAGCTCACTCCGCCACGCCCGTACGCCGTCAGCTCACTCCGCCGCACCGAACAGCGCGAGCAGATCCCGCCGCCCGAACATGCGCGCCGCCTCGACGGCCGAGGGCGAGCCCGTCCGCGGATCGGCGCCGCCGGCCAGCAGCACCCGGACCACTTCCTCCTCGCCCTTGAAGGCGGCGCCGGAGATGGGCGTCTGGCCGCGTTCGTTCGGGCGGTCGGGGTCGGCCCCGCGGCGCAGCAGGGAGGAGACGGTCGCCGCGTGCCCGTGGTAGGCCGCGAGCATGAGGAGCGAATCCCCCTTGTCGTTGGTGAGGTTGGCCGGAACCCCCGCGTCCACGTAGGCGGCGAGCGTATCGGTGTCCCCGTGCCGGGCCAGATCGAAGACCTTGGCCGCGAGCTGCAGCACCTCCGGGTCGTGGGCCGGCTCGGTCTCGCGGTTCTGGTCGCTCATGGGCGTCTCGCCTCCGGCTTCGCGTCCACACCAGTGAATACACCGATAATCCACCCATTTGCACCTTTTGCCGAGTGGGCACTTGGAGTGACCCTGGAAGAACTCATGGTGACCGTCCCCCACCAGCCAGGAGCCCGTGATGATCCTGTCCATTTCCGGCGTCGTACTGCTCGGTGTCATCGTCTTCGTGTTCTTCCGCAAGGACGGCCTCAAGGCGTCGCACGCCATCATCTGCGCCCTCTTCGGCTTCTATCTCGCGAGCACCGCGATCGCTCCGAGCATCAGAGCCGGTGGCACCAGCCTGGCCAACCTACTGGGCGGGATCAAGTTCTGACGTGCGCCGACGACCACTCCCCCGTGTCCTCAGCGGCGGCGGCCCGCTGGCCCGCGCCCGCGGGTTCGCCCGCGGCGGCGGGCTGATCCGCGGCGGCGCGTCCGCCCGCCTCGGCAAGCCCGCCCGCGGCGCCGGATCGGCCCGCGTCCGCGGCTTCGCCCGGGCCGTCGGCGACAGCACCGCCGACGTACTGCATCCGCTGATCGCGCTCGGCCGCGGGCTGCGCGCCATGGCCGCCGGCGGGCGGCGCAAATGGGCGCAGACCCCGAAGGAGCGCCGCGGCCCGGCGCTCTTCCTGATGGCCACCTGCGTGGTGGGCATCGCCCTGCTGCCGTACGGCCCGACGCTGTCGGCCGTCAGCCTGATCGGGGCCGCGTTCTGGGCCGGGCGCAAGGGCCCGGTGAAGGATCCGGGGCCCGACGAGGCCGGCCGGGAGCGCCTGCGGATCCTGTACGAGGCGCTGGTGCCGTACTTCTCCACCGCCGAGGACCCGAGCCCGCTGTATACGCACGGCGGAGAGTGGTCGAGCGCCTTCGGCTCCTTCGAGTTCGACGACGGCGGGCGGCTGACCCGGCTGAAGCTGTGCTACCCCGCGTACTTCACCGACGGCGACGCGGAGTCCCGCGCCCGCGTCGAGCGGCTGCTGTACGCCAAGTCGGGGCGCGGCCGGGAGTACTTCTTCGAATGGGACGAGGAGGCCAACCGCCTGACGATGACGGTGCTGGCCGCCCTGTCCACCGCGATCGGCGCCCAGCGCTTTGTGACCACGCCCGGCGAGACCGTGCTCGGCTTCACCGACGCCTCCTCGGTGCAGCGCACCCTGCCGGTCACGGAAGCCGCCGACGACCCGGCGGAGGAGGTGCGGCGGGACGCCCCGCCGGTGGTGTGGCGCACCGGGCCGCGGTCGACGGAGCCGCATCTGCTCGCGCTCGGCCCGCCCGGGAGCGGCACCACGACCCTGCTGCGGTCCATCGCGCTCCAGGCGCTGTGCCACGGCCAGGTGCTGGTGGTGGACGGCAGCGGCACCGGCGAGTACGCGTTCCTCGGCGGCCGGGCCGGGGTGCTGGGCGTCGAATGCGGGCTCGCCGGGACGCTGGCGACGCTGGAGTGGGCGGCACACGAGACGGAGCGGCGGCTGATCGCCGCGAACCGGGCCCGTCAGACGGGCCACCCGCCGCCGCAGGACATCCTCCGCCCGCTGTGGCTCGTCCTCGACCGGCCGACGGTGCTCGGCCAGCTCGCCGCGGCCGAGGGCCGCCGCGACCCGCAGGAGCTGCTGCAGGTGCCGCTGCGCCACGGGCGGGCGGCCCAGGTGCGGGTGGTGGTGGCCGACCACCTCGACGCCGCGGACGCGCTCGGCGAGGTCGTACGGTCCCACACCCGGGCCCGGGTGGTGCTGGGGCCCGCCTCCGACGACCAGATCCGCGCCGTGCTCGGCGCCCCGCCGCACACCACGCCGACCCCCGAGGTGCCCCCGGGCCGGGGCTACGTACGGCTCGGCGCCGGTCCGGTGCACCGACTGCAGGTGCCGGCCACCCCCGACCCGTACGACGAGGCGACGAGCGAGGCGCAGCGGCAGGCCGTGCTCGGGCTGCTGCCGGAGCCGGAGCTGCCGCGGGAGGCGGCGGCCCCGGACCCGGTCGAGGCCGCGGGGCGGATCGACATGGTGAAGGCCGGACCCGCGGGGAGCCCGGTGGACGGCTAGGGTCTGCCCGGGCGGCGGTGGCGTCCGGACGGCCAGGCCGTGTCCCGGCGGCCTCCGGGGCCGCGCCGCCGCCGGCTCAGGCCACGTAGCTGCGCGGGACCTGGGCCTCGACCACGGCGCCGCTCGCGACCAGGTCCGCCGCGGCGGCCAGGCGGGTGGCGGCCTTCTCGGCGACCGCGCCGGCGACGGTGAACGGAAGCCGTACGTACCCCTCGAAGGCACCGTCGACCCCGAAGCGGGGGCCCGAGGGGACCCGTACGCCGAGCCGCTCGCCCGTCTCCGCGATCCGTGACCCGGACAGGCCGCCGGTGCGGGTCCAGAGGGTGAGCCCGCCGTGCGGTACGGCGAACTCCCAGTCGGGGAGGTGGCGGCGGACGGCGGCGACGAGCTCGTCGCGGTTCTCCCGCGCCTGCGCGCGGCGCAGCTCGACCGCCTCGTCCCAGCCGCCGGTGGCCAGCAGCCAGCCCACGGCGAGCTGTTCGACGACCGGGGTGCCCATGTCCGCGTAGGCGCGGCCCGCGACCAGGCTGCGGATGATGTCGGGGGCGGCGCGCACCCAGCCGATGCGCAGCCCGGCCCAGAAGGACTTGCTCGCCGAGCCGACCGTGACGACGGCGCTGCCCCCGGGGTCGAGCGCGGCGACCGGCCGGGGCGGCTCCACCTCGTCGTCCAGGCGCAGTTCGGCCATGGTCTCGTCGACGACGAGCACGGTCCCGGCCGAGCGCGCCGCGTCGACGAGCTGTCTGCGCTGCTCATCGGTGGCGAGCGAGCCGGTGGGGTTGTGGAAGTCGGCGACGACATAGGCCACGCGCGGCGCGGCCTCGCGCAGCGTCTGCCGCCAGGCCGGCAGGTCCCAGCCCGCGAGCCCGGGGCCCATGGCCACGGGCACCAGCCGGGTCCCGGCATCCCGCAGGAGCTGGAGGACGTTCGTATACGAGGGCGACTCGACGGCGACCCGCTCGCCGTGGCGGACGAACAGCCGGCAGATCGCGGCCACCGCGCCCATGGCCCCGGTGGTCACCATGATCTGCTCGGGCATGGTCGGGATGCCGCGTGCGGTGTAGCGGTCGGCGAGGGCCTGGCGCAGCGCGGGCAGCCCGGCGGGGTAGTCGCCGTGGGTGCGGGCGTACGGCGGAAGCTCTTCCAGGGCGCCGCGCATGGCGCGGGTCAGCCAGGGCTCGGGCGCGGGCAGGGCCGCACAGCCCAGGTCGATCACGGAGCGCGCGACCTCGGGCGGCAGCGGGTCGAGCCCACGGGTGGGCAGCGGGCTCCCGGCGGGCATCGCGGTCCAGCTGCCGGACCCGCGCCGCGATTCCAGGAAGCCCTCCTGGCGCAGCGCCTCGTACGCGGCGGCCACCGTGGTCCGGCTGACCCCCAGGGCCGCCGCGAGCTCGCGCTCGGCGGGCAGCCGCGCCGCGACCGGGACCCGGCCTTCGAGGACGAGCAGCCGTACGCGATCGGCGAGCGAACGGTACGCGGGTACGCGCCGGGCGCCCGTCACCGAGACGATCGCCGCGGCCTCGGCGTCGCGTGTGTGCTCCGGCCCGAGCAGGCGAGCCAACTGGGGTGCTCCCACCGCGGATGTCCACGGACTCATCGTCTGCGGTCCACCTTTCCGGAATTGGCCATGGAACTGGACTGGTCTCGGGGTACAGAGTGACACGCCACAGTCCACTGCCTCCACCGGCAGGGCCACTTCAGCCCCTGGGAGCCTTCTTTGTCCGCGCCACCCGCGCCACCCGTACCGCCCGCGCCGTCCGAGCCCGAGCCCCCGTCATCCCACTCCCCCGGCCCCCGGCTCGCACGCCGCCTGGTCCACCTCTATGCGGGGCTGGTGCTGTACGGCGCGAGCATGGCGCTCCAACTGCGCGCCGGACTCGGGCTCGACCCCTGGGACGTCTTCCATCAGGGCGTCGCCGGGCACACCTCGCTGTCCTTCGGCACGGTGACCATCGTGGTCGGCGCCGCCGTACTGCTGCTGTGGATCCCGCTGCGGCTGCGCCCCGGGCTGGGCACGGTGTCCAATGTGGCGGTGATCGGCGTGGTGGTGGATATCACACTCGGGCTGATGCCGGACCTTCACGCGCTGGCTCTGAGGATCCCGCTGCTGGTGTTCTCGGTGATCCTCAACGGCGCGGCCACCGGCCTCTACATCTCGGCCCACTTCGGACCGGGCCCGCGGGACGGCCTGATGACCGGGCTGCACCAGCGCACCGGGCGCTCGGTGCGGCTGATGCGGACCACGATCGAGGTGACGGTGCTGGCGGCGGGGTTCGCGCTGGGCGGGTCCGTGGGGGTCGGCACGGTGCTGTACGCGCTGTCCATCGGGCCGCTCGCCCAGTACTTCCTGCGCTTCTTCGCACTTCCCTCGCCCGCCGGCGAGCGCTCGCCGG
>NZ_MUNE01000592.1:0-225 GCF_002154605.1 Streptomyces milbemycinicus
GCCCGACGCCGTGTCGCCCGTCACCGTGTCACCCGCCGCCGCGGTGGCCGACACACCGTCAGCTGTGCCCGGCGCGCGTCCGACGCCGCCGTCGGCCGCGCCCGCGGCCGCAGTGGAATCCCCGGCCGTGGTGTCTCCAGCGGGCTGCGCATCGGCCTCGGATGACGACCGGCGACCGGGTCTTGTGACCGGGCGGCTCCACCACTTCGGCTTGGGCCCGGTGGC
>NZ_MUNE01000592.1:278-8433 GCF_002154605.1 Streptomyces milbemycinicus
CGGGCGGCGCGCCGCCCGTCAGCCCCTGCTACTTCGGGGTCGCGCTGAATCCGTGGTACGGCGGGGTCCGCGTCACCGGCTGGGAGGGGTCCGCCATCTGGGTCGGTGCGGGCGTGGCCGCGGCGGCGCGCAGCAGCCGGGTGGCCGCCAGGATGGGCTGGATCAGCGGGTCCGGGACGCCGCCGGATGCCTCCGTGAGGGTCCGGGAGTGCGTCGTACTCGGGGAGGTCGTGTCCACCGGGGCGGCCACATCCTGCAGCCCCACCTCACGGCGGGTGCGCTCGCGCAACCCCATGGTCTCGGTCTCGTCGACCGCGGAACTCACGCCGACCGGGCTCACCGCACTGTCCGAGCCCTCCGCCTGGCTCCCGGGCGAGTCGACCGCCGCGTCCAGCGGCAGCGCGGCGCCGAGCGCGAACGCGGCCAGCGACACCGCCCCCGCGGCCGCGAAGGCGAACCGCCGGCGCGGAGCGGGGCGCCCGACCTCATGGATCCGGAACCCGCGCTCGCGCGGGACGGCGGCGGACGAGGCGGCCGGACTCACCGCCCGGCTTGTGGGCAAAAACGCAAAAGCCTGCTCCCGCGCCTCGTGCACGCCACGAACGCCCCGGGTGTCCGGGACGCCGAAGACGCTCGAGCCGCCGAACGGCGGGCTGTCGCCACCGCCGCCGTCGGCCTCGTCCGCCGACAGGCCCGGCAGGCCCTGGAGCCGCGCGAGAAAGCCCTCCGAGGGAGCGGGGGGCGCCGTCTGCGCGAATACATTTTTCAGCCGCCGCTGAGCGTCGGCCTCCGCCTTGCATTTGCAGCACGTCGCGAGGTGCGCGAGCACACGCTCACGCGCGTCGTGCCCCAGCTCGCCATCGACCAGAGCTGCAAGGCGGTCGCCGAGATGCTGCTCGGCGGGGGACTGACCGCCTGACCGGGTCACGCGATTCCGACCTCCCCGCTCAACCGGGGCGCGGTGGCGGGGCGGGGCACCGCCGTCACCGTGCGCTGCTCGGCCCGGGCCTCGGGCGAGCGGTGCTTGAGGGCCTTGCGCAGATGCGAGCGACCACGGTGGATCCGGCTGCGCACCGTGCCGAGCTTCACACCGAGGGTCGCGGCGATCTCCTCGTACGACAGCCCCTCGATATCGCAGAGCACGACGGCCGCGCGGAACTCCGGCGCGAGGGTGTCGAGGGCCTGCTGCACATCGGCGTCGAAGTGCGTGTCGTTGAAATGCTGCTGGGGAGAGGGCTCGCGGCTGGGCAGCCGCTCGGCCGCGTCCTCACCGAGCGCGTCGAAGCGGATGCGCTGGCGGCGGCGGACCATGTCGAGGAAGAGGTTGGTGGTGATGCGGTGCAGCCACCCCTCGAAGGTCCCGGGGCTGTAGGTCGACAGCGAGCGGAAGACCCGGACGAAGACCTCTTGGGTCAGATCCTCGGCGTCGTGCTGATTGCCGGTGAGGCGGTACGCGAGGCGGTAGACCCGTGCACTGTGCGTGCTGACGATCTCCTCCCAGGTAGGAGGTGTCCACGCCGGAGCGTCCGCGTCGGTGGCGAAGGTCGCGGTCGTAGCGGTATCGACGGAACGAGGACGGTCAGCAATGTCGGTCACGGATTTCGGCTCGCCCGCTGACCTGCGAAAGCGCCTCAGCACTCTCCGATCACCGGCCGCAGCCGCACCTCCCCTGTCGGCTCTGGTGGTGTCCAGTAGAGCCCCTACCATATCCACCTCGCCCGTTAGCTCCGGATAAGCATTTTTGACCTGCATTTGTTCGCGATCCATATGCTCCCCCCCTTCCCTTCCAACGCCCGGTCCCATCTGCGGGTTCCCGGGCGCAGCGGCTACAGTCACGCTTGCGTCAACTACGGGGACAGGAGAGGGCCATTACCGCCAACCGGCAGACGAGCTGGGCGTTCGCCGATGCGTTCGTCGCCGAGGACGCAGCCCTGCGCTGGGCCCGTGACCGGGCCCGGGAGGCGGGGACGCGCTCGGTGTCGTCCGGCACGGGCGCGGCGCTGCGCCTGCTCGCCGCCGCCGCGGACGCCAAGGCCGTCGCCGAGATCGGCACCGGGGCCGGGGTCTCAGGCATCCATCTGCTCAACGGCATGCGGCCGGACGGCGTGCTGACCACCGTGGACTCCGAACCGGAGATGCAGCAGTTCGCCCGGCAGGCGTTCCGCGCCGCCGGCTTCACCGGGAACCGGGCGCGCTTCATCCCGGGGCGGGCGCTGGACGTCCTGCCGCGGCTCGCCGACGGCGGCTACGACCTGGTGTTCTGCGACGGCGACCGCTCCGAATGCCTCGACTACCTCGGTGAATCGTTGCGCCTGCTGCGCCCCGGCGGGCTGGTCTGCTTCGAGGGCGTCTTCGCGAACGGCAGGACCGTGGACTCCGCGGTGCAGCCGGCCGAGGTACTGCGCCTGCGCGAGCTGCTGCGCACCGTACGGGAATCCACCGTGCTCCAGTCGTCCCTGCTGCCCGTGGGCGACGGACTGCTCTGCGCGGTCAAGCGCGGGTAGGCGCGGGGGCGGGCGGGACCGGGCGGATCAACTCACCCCGGAGTCACCGCACCGGACCACAGCACCCCAGGTCAGAACAGACCGGATCAAAACACCACGGATCGAAACCTCGTATCAAAGCACCGCCCCGGCGGCCGGTATATGTCCATACCGGCCGCCGGGGCGGCACACGGGTGGTGGTGGGACCGATGGCTTCAGCCGACAACCTTCTTCAGGGCATCGCCGAGCGCGTCGGCCTCGTCCGGTGTCAGCTCGACGACGAGACGACCGCCGCCTTCGAGCGGAACGCGCATGACGATGCCCCGCCCCTCCTTGGTCACCTCGAGCGGGCCGTCGCCCGTCCGCGGCTTCATGGCCGCCATGCTCGTTCCCCTTCCTGAAACCAGCTCATCGCAGCCGACAACCCAGGTGTCACCGGCATCGAACACGTTGCTTCCTTGCCATTATCCCGCATGGCACGACCCGATGACCAACATCAGTCGGCAACCCCTGCACAACGCGCTCACCCAAAACCACCCAATTCGGGGAGGGGTCGCGATACCGTACGGGCGCCGATGCCCGGGGCGCGTCCCGGCGGTGGTTCACGAAGCGCCGGATTCTTTGACGCAGGTCACATGTCGGTCGCGCCGATCTTTCGGCATGCTGAGCGCTGACCGCCGCGCCGGGGCCCGGACCGGGCCACCGATGCGGCGCCGCCCGAGCCGCGCCCCAGCCGCACCGGAGGACCCACCATGGCCGACACCGTGCTCTACGAGCTGACCGACGGACTCGCGACGATCACCCTCAATCGTCCCGACGCCATGAACGCGCTCAACATCGACACCAAAGTCGCCCTGCGCGACGCCCTGCTCCAGGCCGCCGGGGACCCGGCCGTACGGGCCGTGCTGCTCATCGGCACCGGCCGCGCCTTCTGCGTGGGCCAGGACCTCAAGGAGCACATCGAGCTGCTGGCGGCCGACCGGGCGAGGGAGGGCGAGGGCTCGACCATGAGCACCGTCGGGCTGCACTACAACCCGATCGTGACCGCGATCGCCGGGATGCCGAAGCCGGTCGTCGCCGCGGTCAACGGGGTCGCGGCGGGCGCGGGCGCGGGCTTCGCGTTCGCCGCCGACTACCGACTCGTCGCCGACACGGCCTCGTTCAACACCTCTTTCGCCGGGGTCGCCCTCACCGCCGACTCCGGCGTCTCCTGGACCCTGCAGCGGCTGATCGGCCACGGCCGCGCCACCGACCTCCTGCTCTTCCCGCGCTCGATCAGCGCTCAGGACGCCTACGACCTGGGCATCGCGAACAAGGTCGTCCCCGCCGCGGAGCTGGCCGCCGAGGCGGCGGCGGTGGCCCGGCGGCTGGCGGAGGGCCCGACCGCGGCCTATGCGGCGATCAAGGAATCCCTCGCCTACGCGGCCGGGCACGGCCTGACCGAGGCACTGGCCAAGGAGGACGAGCTGCAGCGGCGCGCAGGCGCCTCGGAGGACCACCTGGCCGCGGTGGACGCGTTCGTCAAGAAGCAGAAGCCCACCTTCACCGGCCGGTGAGGCTCCCCTTCTGAGGGCCTTCTGAGGGCCTTCTGAGGGTTCGGCTCTCCCCCGGCTACCGCTGAGGGAGAACCGAGCCCGGAACGGACTCAGGCGCCCCGGACGAGGCAGTCGGCCAGGTGGTCGTTGACCAGGCCGCACGCCTGCATCAGGGCATAGGCCGTGGTCGGTCCGACGAAACGAAAGCCGCGCTTCTTGAGGTCGCGGGACAGCGCCGTCGACTCCGGGGTGATCGGAGCGATGTCCTCGAAGGTCCGCGGCGCCGGGCGGCCGACCGCGTTCGGAGCGTGGGACCAGATCAGCTTGTCCAGCTCGCCCGGCGCCAGCTCGGCGGCCACCCGCGCATTCGACACGACGGCCGAGATCTTGGCCCGGTTGCGGATGATGCGGGAATCGGCGAGCAGCCGCTGCTCATCCGCTTCTGTGAACTCCGCGACCGCCGCGATCTTGAACCCGGCGAACGCGGCACGGAAGCCCTCGCGGCGGCGCAGGATCGTCAGCCAGGACAGACCGGACTGGAACGCCTCCAAGGAGATCCGCTCGAACAGGGCGTCGTCGCCATGGACCGGGCGGCCCCACTCGGTGTCGTGGTAGACGCGGTAGTCGGCCATGTTCTCGGCCTCCAGCCCACCCCATGGACAGCGCAGCAGCCCATCCGGCCCCAGCACCACCTCCCCGGCGCTCACGCGCCCTCCCCTTCCGGCCCGCGCGGCGGGACATCCGGCGCGGGCGGATACTGCGGCGGAGGGTCGTACGGGTGCGGGGACAGGCCGTGGGCAGGCAGGTCGTGGGTGGGCAGCCCGGGCGGCGGCAGATCGCGCGGGAGACCGGGCGCGGCGATGTCGTGCGGCGGCAGGCCAGGCGGGGCGATGTCGTGCGGCGGGAGACCGCCGGGCTGCTGCCACAGCCCGGGCCCGCCGTGGGCCGACGCCTGCGCTCCGGCCAGGGCCGTCTCCAGCTCGGCGATCCGGGCGTCGCGCTCGGCGAGCTCGGCGCCGAGCCGGCCCAGCACATCGTCGACATCGGCCATGCGGTAGCCCCGCACGGTCATCGGAAGGCGCAGCGCCTCCACATCGGCGCGGCCCAGCGGCCGGTCGGCGGGCAGCGCGTCATCGAGCCGGTCGGGGGGCGCCTCGGCCAGCGCGCCGCCGTCGCCACCTCCGGTGACCGCGACCGTGACCGCGCCGACCACCACGACCAGCGCGATCAGCAAGAACCAAAACACGACGATCGTCTCCCCGGGTGCGCGCGTACGTCCTACCAGTCTGCCTCGATCGTGCCATGCCCCACCGACAGTTATCGTCGCTCGCAGCCCCTCAGGGGAGGAAGCGAGAGGAAGTGCGGATGCTACGGCTCGGACGGCGTGAGTTCGGCGAGAACGAACAAGTGATCATGGCGATCGTGAACCGGACGCCGGACTCCTTCTACGACCGGGGGGCCACCTTCCAGGACGGGCCCGCCCTGGACCGTGTCGAGCAGGCGGTGGCGGAGGGCGCCGCCATCGTCGACATCGGCGGGGTGAAGGCCGGTCCCGGCGAGGAGGTGAGCGCCGCCGAGGAGGTGCGGCGCACGGTGGGTTTCGTGGCCGAGGTGCGCCGGCGCCACCCGGACGTGGTGATCAGCGTGGACACCTGGCGCCACGAGGTCGGGGAGGCGGTCTGCGGGGCGGGCGCGGATCTGCTCAACGACGCATGGGGCGGGGTCGACCCCAAGCTGGCCGAGGTCGCGGCCCGGTACGGCGCCGGTCTGGTGTGCACCCACGCGGGCGGCGCCCAGCCGCGCACCAGGCCGCACCGGGTCGCGTACGACGATGTGGTGGCCGACGTCCTGCGGGTCACGCTGGAGCTCGCGCGGCGCGCTGTCGAGCTGGGCGTGGAGCGTGAGTCGATCCTGATCGACCCGGGCCACGACTTCGGCAAGAACACCCGGCACTCGCTGGAGGCGACCCGGCGGCTCGGCGAGCTGGCGGAAACCGGCTGGCCCGTGCTGGTCTCGCTGTCCAACAAGGACTTCGTGGGCGAGACGCTGGACCGGCCGGTCAAGGAGCGGCTGCTGGGCACCCTCGCGACGACCGCGATCTCGGCCTGGCTCGGCGCCCGGGTCTACCGGGTGCACGAGGTGGCCGAGACCCGCCAGGTGCTGGACATGGTGTCCTCCATCGCCGGTCACCGGCCCCCGGCGGTCGCCCGGCGCGGTGTGGCCTGACGGCGCGCCGGGCGGCGGGTCGGCCGACGGGTGAGCCGGCGGGGCGGCAGGTGGGTCAGCCGCCGGACTCCTTCGTCATCAGGTCGACCACCTCGTCCACGTCGTCGGTGAGGCGGAACAGCTCCAGGTCCATCGGGCTCGCCTTGCCCTGCGCGATGAGCGTGTCCTTCACCCAGGCCACCAGGCCCGCCCAGTAGGCGCTGCCGTAGAGCACGATCGGGAAGCGGGTCACCTTCTTGGTCTGCACGAGGGTCAGCGCCTCGAAGAACTCGTCCAGGGTGCCGACCCCGCCGGGCAGCACCACGAACCCCTGCGCGTACTTCACGAACATCGTCTTGCGGACGAAGAAGTAGCGGAAGTTCACGCCGATGTCGACGTACGGGTTGAGGCCCTGCTCGTACGGCAGCTCGATGCCGAGCCCGACGGAGACCCCGCCCGCCTCGCACGCGCCCTTGTTCGCCGCCTCCATCGCTCCCGGGCCGCCGCCCGTGATCACCGCGAACCCCGCCTCCGCGAGGGCCCGCCCGATCCGCACCCCGGCCTCGTACTCCGGCGACCCCTCCGGCGTACGGGCGGACCCGAAGACGCTGACCGCCCGGCCGAGGTCGGCGAGCGCGCCGAAGCCCTCGACGAACTCCGACTGGATGCGCAGCACCCGGAACGGGTCCTCGTGCACCCAGTGCGTCGCCCCCTGGGAGTCCAGCAGCCGCTGGTCGGTCGTGCCGGGCCGCATCTGCTGGCGTCGGCGCACGACCGGGCCCTCGCGCTGCTCCTGCAGCGTCCGCTCGTCCTCGGCGTTGCCCATGTGTGCTCCCTTCGCCACGATCTGCCTCCGATCAGCCGCAGATCTGTCGTTCAGCGTAGGCCCCTGGATTCGGCACGTCAGCCAAGTCGGGACGGTGGCCGTGCCGGCCCGGACGGCCGGGCGGTCAGGCGGTCAGCCAGGCCCGCAGGCGCTCCTCGGCCTCCAGCACCGCCGCTGTGTTCACATGCTCCTCGCGGGTGTGTGCGAGGAGCGGATCGCCGGGTCCGTAGTTGATCGCGGGCACGCCGAGCGCCGAGAAGAAGGCGACGTCCGTCCAGGCGTCCTTGGGGGCCGGCTCCGTGCCGATCGACTCGACGAAGGCGGCCGCGGCCGGGTGGGACAGGCCCGGCAGCGCGCCCGGCGCGCTGTCCGTGGCCTCCACCTCGAACCCGTCGAAGACCTCGCGCACATGCGCAAGCGCCTCGGCCTCGGAGCGGTCGGGGGCGAACCGGTAGTTGACGGTCACGGCGCAGAAGTCCGGGATGACGTTGCCCGCGTGGCCGCCCTCGATACGCACCGCGTTGAGACCTTCACGGTAGGTGAGCCCGTCGATGTCCACGCGGCGCGGCTGGTAGCCGACCAGCCGGTCGAGGATGGGCGCGGCCTTGTGGATGGCGTTCTCGCCGAGCCAGCTGCGCGCGGAGTGGGCGCGCTTGCCGCTGGTGGTGACCCGCACCCGCAAGGTGCCCTGGCAGCCGGCCTCGACCTTGCCGTCGGTGGGCTCCAGCAGCACCGCGAAGTCGGCGGCCAGCCACTGGGGGTGCCGCTCGGCCAGCCGCCGCAGCCCGTTGAGCTCGAGGGCGACCTCTTCGTGGTCGTAGAAGACGAAGGTCAGATCGCGATTGGGGGCGGGCACGGCCTGGGCGATGCGCAGCTGTACGGCCACGCCGGACTTCATATCGGAGGTGCCGCAGCCCCACAGCACGCCTTCGCCGTCGAGCCGGGAGGGCACGTTGTCGGCGATCGGCACGGTGTCGATATGTCCCGCGAGCACCACCCGCTCCGCCCGCCCCAGGTTCGTCCGGGCCACGACGGCATCCCCGTCGCGGTCGACGGTCAGATGCGGCAGGGCGCGCAGCGCCTCCTCGACGGCGTCGGCGAGCGCC
>NZ_MUNE01000593.1:0-627 GCF_002154605.1 Streptomyces milbemycinicus
GCGGCGGCGCGGACGAGGCCCGGGGCGGGGCGCTGACGGTCGGGGCCGCGCGGGCCGGGGCCCTCCTGGAGCGCCAGCTGACCCTCGCGCGGACCCGCGCACACACCGCGGCCCTGCAAGTGCTCGGATCCTCCCGGTTCCACGCGGTCGCCGACGCGGTCGCGCTTCTGGCCTCCGAGGTTCCCCTCGACGAGGCCGCCGCTGTCCGCCCCGCCGATCTGGCGCTGCCCCCGCTCGCGGAGCTGGCCCATCGGCGGCTGGTCGAGTCGGTCGAGTCGCTGCCGCTGGGCCGGGCCGGGCATCCGTACAACGCGGAGGCGCTGATCCACGGCCTCGCCGCGACCTCTGCCGCCGACGCCCCGCCGGCCAGCGAGCGGCAGGACGCGCCCTGGGACCAGGTGCGCCGGCTGGTGCGGCTGCGGCGTTACGCCCTGGAGGTGCTCGACGCGGGGCAGCGGCCGGACGGCACCGGGCCGGTGGAGGCCGACCCTTCCCTGTCCGTACGGCTGCTGGCCGCCGGACAGGCCCTCGAACGGCACCGGGACGCGGCCGAGGCGGCGGCTGCCTCGGCCGCCGCGGCCAGGACCCCGCGGATCGCCCCCGCCACCGCCTATGCCCTCGGCGTGC
>NZ_MUNE01000593.1:686-1456 GCF_002154605.1 Streptomyces milbemycinicus
GCGGCCTCGGCGTCCTGACGGACTACCTGATGGATTCCTGACGGACGGGAGCAACGGACGGGAGCAGAGGGGAGCCGGTGCATGGATGAGAAGTCGGTGATCCGCGCGGCGGGGTGTGTCCTGTGGCGGCGCTCCCCGAGCGACGGCGGACCGGAGATCGCGCTCGTGCACAGACCGCGTTACGACGACTGGTCGCATCCGAAAGGCAAGCTCAAGCGGGGCGAGGAGCCGCTGCGGGGCGCGGTGCGCGAGGTGCTGGAGGAGACCGGGGTGGTCTGTGTGCCGGGGGCCGCGCTGCCCACCGTGCGCTATCTGGCCAAGGGCCGCCCCAAGGAGGTCCGTTACTGGGCGGCGGAACCGGCCGGTGCCGACGGGGCCCACGGAACCGACGAGGCGGGGACCGACGAGGACTTCGTGCCCAACGACGAGGTCGACCGGCTCGTATGGCTGCCGCCGGACGAGGCCCGTGCGTGGCTGACGCATGACCACGACCGGGCGCTCGTCGACGCGTTCCTGGACACCCTGCGCTCACGGGCGTGAAGGGGGTGGGGCAGGGACCTCAGGCCGTCCCCGGCCCCCGGCGACGCAGCGCCTTGTCGGCCAGCGCGGGCGGCGTGTAGTAGCTGTCGTCCCGGTTGAGGTCCGTACCCGGCGGGACGATCTCGTCGATGCGGTCCAGGACGTCCTCGCTCAGCTCCACATCCACCCCCGCGAGCAGGCCCTCCAGCTGCTCCATCGTGCGCGGGCCGATGATCACCGAGGTGACGGCC
>NZ_MUNE01000593.1:1541-1851 GCF_002154605.1 Streptomyces milbemycinicus
GCGGCCGGACAGCCAGCCCGCGGAGAGCGGGCCCCAGGTCAGCACGCCCATCCCGTACTTCTGGGCGGTCGGCAGCACCGCCGCCTCCACCGAGCGCGCCAGGATGGAGTACGGCGGCTGCTCGCTGCGGAAGCGGACGTGGCCGCGGCGTTCGGAGGTCCACTGGGCCTCCACGATCTGCTCCGCCGGGAAGGTGGACGAGCCCACGGCCCGCACCTTCCCCGCCCGGACGAGGTCGGACAGGACCGAGAGGGTCTCGTCGATATCGGTCGCCGGGTCGGGGCGGTGGATCTGGTACAGGTCGATGTAG
>NZ_MUNE01000593.1:1877-2207 GCF_002154605.1 Streptomyces milbemycinicus
CAGGGCGCGGTGGATGATCCGTACCGAGTCGTCGTGGTCCCGGTTGGCCCAGGCTCCGAACATCATCGTGCCCAGGGCGTATTCGCTGACCGAGATGCCGGTGCCGCCGAGGATTCTGCGCTTCATGGGGTCCGCCTTACGTGGATGCGGTCGTGGATGCGGTCTGCTGCGGTCTGTGGCTACAGCCTCGGATCCGCGCGATGGGGGGACCAGGCCCGGCTCAACCTGGGTCTGGCAGAACCACCTGGACGGCCGCCTTCCGGGTACCTGCGCGGATAATGGAGCGATGGGCGATGCGGAGCCGGAGATCAAGGCGTTCCTGAGGGCGCG
>NZ_MUNE01000593.1:2272-3688 GCF_002154605.1 Streptomyces milbemycinicus
GGGCGCTGCGGCTGACGCCGTCCGAGCACACCTATCTGCGCAACATCACGCTGCCCCGGCACGGGCACGGGCATGGGCATGGGCAGCAGCCGGATTCCGGTCCCCGGCCGCGCGTACGGCCCGAGGTCCGGCTGTTGCTGGACGCCATGGACGAGTCCGTGCCCGNNCACGGACATCCTCGCCTGGAATCTGCTGGGCGGCCGCGTCTGCTTCGACCTCTGCGCGATCCCGGAGCGGGAGCGCAACGCCGCCATGTTGGTCTTCCTCCACCCCGACGCCAGGGCGCTGCACCCGGACTGGGACAAGGTCGCCGACGAGACGGTGGCGAGCCTGCGGGCGGAGACCGGACGCCACCCCGACCACCCCCGGGTGTGCCAGGTCGTCGAGGAACTGCGGGAGCGGAGTGAGGAGTTCCGGCGGCGGTGGGAGGCGCAGCTGGTACGCGAGCGCACCAGCGGTACGAAGCGGATCCGGCACCCGGTGGTGGGGGATCTGACGCTGGCGTACGAGGCCTTCGTGCTGCCCTCGGACCCCGGCCAGGTGCTGTGCACCTACGCGGTGGAGAAGAGCTCCCCGACGGCCGAGGCGCTGCGGACACTGGCGCGGGCCACGGTAGGGGTTGCGTAGTCGGGTCGCGCTTCGCGTTACGCGCCGCCCTCCCGGGTACGGGTGAACACCCGCTCCCGGGCCGTCTCAAGACCCGTCGCCACCGCGCCGAGCAGCACCGCGTCCTCGCCGAGCGCGCTCGCCGCCACCTTCGGCCGCAGCGGNNGGCCGCGACCGCACCCTCAAGACCTTGCCGCTCGGCGCCGCCCAGCTGGGGCAGCAGCGGCAGAAAGCCGATCTCCCCGGCCGCCCCGTGTGCGCCGGTGAACAGCCGCCCGTCGGCTACCACGCCCATCCCGAGCCCGGTGCCGACCAGGACGTATACGAAGAGCCTGCTGCCCCGCCCCGCGCCGAAGGTGTATTCGCCGAGCGCCGCCAGGTTCGCGTCGTTGTGCACCGACAGGGACGTGCCCAGGGGGGTGCCCAACTCCTCGCGCATCCGGTCCAGCAGACCCGCGCGCCCCCATCCGGGCAGGTTGTCGGCGTAGCGCACCCGCCGCCGCTCGGGGTCGTACACCCCGGGCACGCCGACGNNCACCCCGGCGTCGGCGATGACCCGGCGGGCCGCGGCGACGGTGAGGTCCGCCATGGCGGCGGCGCTGCGGCCGCGGTTGCGCACCTCCGCGCGCGCGACGACGGTGCCGTCCAGGTCGGCGGCGGCCACGCGCAGCCAGGCGCGCCCGATGTCCAGGCCGAGGACGTAGCCGGCGGTCGGGTCCGGTTCGTACAGCACGGCGACCCGGCCACGCTCCGGCGGCGCCTGCCGGCCCGCCTCGCGTACAAGACCGGCCTCTTCGAGGGCGGCCAGGG
>NZ_MUNE01000593.1:3720-3911 GCF_002154605.1 Streptomyces milbemycinicus
GCTGCGCAGCCGCTGCCGGTTCCAGGGTTGTTCCGAGTCTTGACTCATCAAGTAAGGCTCCTTAACTTAATCACACTCGCACGGCGAGCCAGGGAGGTCCAGATGGCCGGAGGACCGGCGCTCAGCAAGACCCCGCCGGGCGGGGGAAACGGCGCGGACGGTGGGGACGGCGCAGGCGGCGGGGGTAACGG
>NZ_MUNE01000594.1 GCF_002154605.1 Streptomyces milbemycinicus
GCGCCGGGGTGGTGGCCGGTCATGGGAAGGGGTGGGGGTCGGCGGACAGGTGACCGGTGAGCCGGGGCAGCCCTTCGGTGCGCCGCATGAGCGGTCCGTAGGTGACCGCGGCGGTGCCGGGGACGACGACCTTGGCCGCCGCCAGGTCCAGCGCGGACACTTCGGCGGGCGTCTGGTCGACGGCGATCACATCGAGTCCGGTCTCCAGGTATCGGCGGATCAGATCGCGCAGATCGTCCGTGAGGTCCCCGTGGTATCGCGGCAGGTGCCGGCCGCGGTGCACCTCGGTGAACGTGCGGGGCGGCTTGCCGCCACGCAGGAAGGCGAGGCGTACGAACGCCTCGGGCGCAGCGGCGGCCAGGGCGTGGTCGGCGGGGTGCGCGATGAGCGAGGGGTCGAGCGCGAGCTGGCGGGCCCGTTCCCGCTCGGCCCGGTAGCGGGAGGTCAGCAGGGTCAGATGGGGCACGAGCTCCATCAGGGCGCGTACAGCGGCCTGTTCCGGGTCGGGGTGGGCGCCGGCCGCGACGGCCGCGCGGGGCGTGTCCGGCCGCTCGTCCTCGTCCACGGCGAGGGCCACGACGCAGGGGATGTGCTGTTCCTGGGTGGCGTCGAGGAGATGGACGCGGTGTCCGGTGAGCTGGGTGAGGTGTTCGGCCAGGAGCGGTACGGTGCGGTCGCGGGCGCTGTCCGGGTCGATGGCGTCGAGCGGGGTGCGCCGGTACCAGGTGGTGAAGAAGGCGTCCCGTTCGGCCACTTCGAGCAGCCCGTGCAGCTGGGCCTCCTCAAGGCAACTGCCCAGCGCGCAGCCGTTGGACACCTCGAAGGCGAAGGCGCGGTCCCGCTCGGTGGCGGACAGAAAGTAGACGTAGGACTGCGGCAGCAGTAGGGGCCGGTCCCGGCCGTACGACCAGCCCCACACCCACTCGGTCACCGCCGCCTCGTCGAACCGGCGGAAGGGGAAACCGGGCAGGTCGTAGTGGCCGTCCGGGTGGAGCCCTAGTGTGCGCGGGTCGACGGCGTCCTCGCGCACCTCGGCGTACGCGGCCCGTACCGCGGCCCGCCGCGCCCGCGGCCGTACGCTCGCATACCGCTCGACGCCTTCCAGCAGCGCCGCCGCCTGCGCGGCGCCCCACTCGTCGCCCGTCCCCAGGCCCGCCTCGAACTCGCCGCCACCGGGCAGCGTGAGCGGAGCCCGCGCGAGGGGCACCCCGGCGGACACCGCGCTCACCTCGCGCAGCAGCCCGGTCT
>NZ_MUNE01000595.1 GCF_002154605.1 Streptomyces milbemycinicus
CACCGCACGTGCGGTGAGGGGGTGATCGCCGGTGATGAGGACGGGGGTGATGCCGGCCCGTTCGCAGGCGGCGACGGTCGTCCGGGAGGTGTCGCGGGGCGGGTCGAGGATGCCGACCAGCCCGAGCAGCGACAGGCCGGTCTCCCAGGTGTCGGGGCTCTGGGGCCGTGTTCCGCCGTGGTCACGTGTGGCGACGGCGAGGACCCGGTATCCGCCGCGGGCCAGTTCCTCGGCCCGGGTGGCGGCCTGGGAGAGCAGGTCCGGGGTGTCGATGAGGACCGTAGGGCGGAGGACGGCTTCGGGCGCTCCCTTGCAGACGATGCGCAGCCCGCCGCCCGGTGTGCGGTGCACGGTCGTCATGCGCTTGCGCGCGCTGTCGAACGGAATCTCGGCAACGCGTGGGAGTTCGGCCTCCAGCGCGCTCCGGTCCAGGCCCAGTCTCGCCCCGGCCGTCAGCAGGGCGGCCTCGGTGGGGTCGCCCATCGCGCGCCACGGTGTGCCGTCGTCCGGCGGGGGTTCGAGCGCGGCGTCGTTGCACATCGTCGCGGCGCACAGCAGAGCGGCCAGATCGGGGGCGTCGGTCGCGGTCACCGTCCGGCCGTCGCGGGTGACGCGGCCCTCCGGGGCGTAGCCGGTGCCGGTGACCGTGGCCTCGCCATGGGGCGTCCACAGTTCTTCGGCGGCCATCCGGCCTTCGGTCAGGGTGCCGGTCTTGTCGGTGGCGAGCACCGTGACCGACCCGAGGGTCTCCACCGCAGGCAGCCGGCGGACGATGGCGTGCCGGTCCGCCATCCGCCGGGCCCCCAGCGCGAGGGCGAGGGTGACCACGGCGGGCAGGGACTCGGGTACGGCCGCGACGGCGAGGCTGATCGCGGCCACGACCATCAGCTCCACCGGCTGTCCGCGGGCCAGCCCCAGGGCGAGCACCACCGCGCACAGCGCGACGGTGACGGCCGCCAGCACCCGGCCGAACCGCGCCAGTCGGCGCTGCAGCGGGGTCAGGCCGGGCGCGGTTCCCATCAGGGCGGCGATCCGGCCGAGCGCGCTGTGCGCGCCGGTGCCGGTGACCTGGACGCGTCCGCGGCCGCGGACGACGACCGTGCCCGCCGACACGGTGCCGAGCGCTCCGTCCCCGCCCGCGGTCTTCTCCACCGGGACGGACTCGCCCGTCAGAGCCGACTCGTCGACCAGGAGCAGAGCCGCGTCGAGCACCGTGCCGTCCGCGGGCACGATGTCGCCTTCGCCCAGCAGGACCAGGTCCCCCGGCACCACGTCGGCAGCCGGTACGGAACACTCCGCACCGTCGCGTACCACGCGGGCGGCGGGGGCGCTCAGCGCGGAGAGGGCGGCCACGGCCCGTTCCGCCCGTACTTCCTGGACGACGCCGACCGCGGTGTTCACCGTGATCACGAGCAGGATCACCGCCGCGTCGGGGAGGTCCCCGGTGGCGAGGGTCAGCACGGCGGCCACGAGCAGCACCACGATGAGCGGATCGCGCAGCTGCTGCAGTACGCGCCGCCACACGGGGGTGGGCCGCTCCTGGGCGACGGCGTTGGCCCCGTACACCCCCAGCCGCCGCGCCGCCTCCTCCCGTGACAACCCCTCCGTGACCCGGGGCCGTCCCATGTGGCCAGTGTCGCACCGGACACACCGCTCCGCCGCCCCGCCGCCACCGCGTCCCGAGCTGACACCGACCTGACACCGCGCGGAGGCCGGGGCAGGGTGGAGACATGGCAGCACACGGGAAGGGCGGTGGATGAGCCGGACACCACCCGGGTGGACCTGGGCGTACGAGGGCTACGACCCGGCCGAGGAGCGGCTGAGGGAGTCCCTGTGCACCCTCGGCAACGGCTACTTCGCGACCCGGGGCGCCCTTCCGGAGTGCGGCGCGGATGCCGTGCACAGCCCCGGTACCTACGCGGCCGGGTGTTACAACCGGCTGGAGTCACAGGTGGCGGGCCGGCGGGTGGAGAACGAGGACCTGGTCAACCTGCCCAACTGGCTGCCGCTGCGTTTCCGGCCCGGCGGCGAGGACACCGCCGGCAACTCCCCGACACCGTGGCTCTCCCCGGACACCCACCCCCCGCTCGACCACCGGCTGACCCTCGACCTGCGCACGGGCATCCTGGAACGCGCCACGCGCTACGTCGACGACGCCGGCCGGCACCTGGCCGTGCGGCAGCTGCGCCTCGTCCACATGGGCGACCCGCATCTGGCGGCGCTGCGCACCGAGTTCACCGCGGAGGACTGGTCGGGGCCGCTGGAGGTGGAGTCGGCGCTGGACGGCGCGGTGGCCAACACCGGCGTCGCCCGGTACCGGCAGCTGGCCAACCGGCACCTGACCCATGTGCACACGGGCACCGCGCCCAGCCGTGATGTGGTCTGGCTGCGCTGCCGCACCACCACCTCCGACATCCGCGTCGGCATGGCCGCCCGCACCACCACCGACGGCGACACCGACACGACCACAACGCACTCGCCGGAACGCGCCTGCCTCCTGCTGCGGCCGCTGATGGAGCCGGGCCGGACGGTGACCGTCGACAAGTGCGTCGCCCTGCACACCTCCCGCGACCCGGCCATCAGCGATCCCCTGCACGCCGCCGTGGACCGCGTGGGTCGTGCGCCGGACTTCGAGGCACTCGCCGACGCCCACCGTGCGGCGTGGGAGCAGCTGTGGCGCGCGGGCGAGATGGACGTACCCGGTCAGGCGGGGCGGATCCTGCGGCTGCATCTGTTCCATCTGCTGCAGACGCTCTCCCCGCACACCGCGGACCTGGATGTCGGGGTGCCCGCGCGCGGGCTGCACGGCGAGGCGTACCGGGGCCATGTGTTCTGGGACGAGCTGTTCGTCCTGCCCTATCTGAACCTGCACCTCCCCGAGGTCTCCCGGGCGCTGCTGGACTACCGCCACCGCAGGCTGGAGCGGGCGTGTTTCGCGGCCCGCGACGCCGGGCGGGCGGGCGCGATGTACCCGTGGCAGAGCGGCAGCGACGGCCGTGAGGAGACCCAGCGGCTGCATCTCAATCCGCGCTCGGGACGCTGGCTGCCCGATCACTCCCGGCTCCAGCACCATGTCGGGTCGGCGATCGCGTACAACGTGTGGCAGTACGGCGAGGCCACCGGGGACGCGGAGTTCATGCACACCAAGGGCGCGGAGATGCTGCTGCAGATCGCCCGGTTCTGGGCCGACGCGGCCACCTGGGACAAGGCCCGGGGACGGTATCGGATCCTCGGCGTGGTCGGCCCCGACGAGTATCACGACGGCTACCCCGGCGCCTCCCGCCCCGGCATCGACGACAACACGTACACCAACGTCACCGCCGCGTGGGTGCTCGCCCGCGCCCTCGATCTGCTGCGGTCCCTGCCCGAACCGCGCCGCCGGGACCTGTTCGAACGCACCGCGCTCGCCGACGCGGAGCTCGACATCTGGCAGGACGTCTCCCGGAGGCTGCTGGTGCCCTGGCACCGCGGGATCGTCAGCCAGTTCGACGGCTACGGGGAGCTCGCCGAGTTCGACTGGGACCGCTATCGCAAGGCTTACGGCGACATCCGGCGCCTCGACCGGATCCTGGAGGCCGAGGGCGACACGGTCAACCGCTACCAGGCGTCCAAACAGGCCGATGTGCTCATGCTCGGCTACCTCTTCGCGCCCGCCGAGCTCCGCGGCCTCTTCCGCCGGCTCGGCCACGAGCTGGACGACACCACCTGGCGGCGCACCGTCGACTACTACCTGCACCGCACCAGCCACGGTTCCACGCTCAGCAGCCTCGTCCACGCCTGGGTGCTGCCCCGGGTGCGGCGGGCCGAGGCGTGGCGCTTCTGTCAGGAGGCGCTGACCGGCGACATCGCCGATCTGCAGGGCGGCACCACCGGGGAGGGCATCCACCTCGGCGCCATGGCCGGCACCCTCGACCTCGTACAGCGCGGCCTGACCGGACTCGAACCCCGGGGCGGGGTGCTGCGGCTGGACCCCGCGCCACTGCCCGAGCTGTCCCGGTTCGGACTGTCCATCCGCTACCGGGGCCACTGGGGAGTGCGGCTGCGGCTGAGCGCCGGGCAGCTGCACATCACCGTACCGGCCTCCGACCGCGGACCGATCGACGTGGCCCTGGGCGACTGTACGGTCTCCGTGCCCCCGGGCGAGACCTGCCTGCTGCCCCTGCCGCAAGGAGCGGACGGGTTATCCATGCACACGGCCTATCCATGACGGCTTAGCCATGCACGCGGCTTATTCGTGCACACGGCTTATTCGTGCACGCGGCTTATTCATGGGGGACCACGGCGACCGGACACCGGGCATGGTGCACGGCCGACTGCACCACCGGGCCGAGCCGGGGCGCCAGGGCGGACCGGTGCTTGCGGCGGCCGATCATCAGCAGCCCGCTGCCCCCGGCCGCCCGTACGACGGCTTGCGCCGGGCTCTCGAGCCGGACCTCGTCGACCACCTCCACACGGGGAAACTTCTTCCGCCACGGCCGCAGCACCTCATCCAGCTCCCGCTGCGCCTCCTCGGCGACGTCTCTGGCGATGCCGGGGTCCACGCCCCACGGGACGTACGCGTGGACGGGCAGGCTCCTGCCGTGGACGGCGCGCAACGGGACACCGCGGGTGAAGGCGGTGACGTAGGCGAATTCCAGCAGGTTGTCCTGGGGGCCGTGCAGACTCAGTCCGACCACCACGTCCCGCTCGCGGACCCCGGACGTCCGTGCCTCGTCCACGCCGCCCGCGCGCACCAGGACCACCGGCCGATCGGCCCGACCGACCACGTAGAGGCTGATGTCACCGAGGAAGAAGCTCGCCAAGGGCTCCATGCCCCGCGATCCGAGCACCAGCATCCGGGACCGCGCCGCCGCGTCGAGCAGGGCTGTCTCGGCCTCCTGCGCGACCAGCTCCTCCTCGATGGGCAGATCCGGGTGGCGCCGGCTGAGCTCCATGCGCGCGTCGTGCACGATCCGCTTGGCCCAATAGTTCTGGTCATCCGCCGGGGGGCTGTCCGGCGTGGGCGGGGACAGCAGGATCCACGCGTGCAGCAGACGCAGCGCGAGCTCCCGCCGCTCCGCCTCGGCGGCGGCCCAGCGAGCGGCGGCAAAGCTCTCCGGCGATCCGTCGAGGCCCACGGTGACGACCTGTTCCTCCATGGCGTTGCTCCGTCTCGTGCGTAGCCTCTTGATGTCGGTGGCCTCTCGATGTCGAAGGACCTTCCGCCCATGCCATCGCTCGCCGACCGTGAAACGCTGGACGAAGGAAGACCGGCAGAGAGGCGGGGATGCCGATGCTTGCTCATATCGGCGACCACCTGATTGTCGAAAGCCCCACCACGGGTGCGACCAGGCGCGACGGCGAGAT
>NZ_MUNE01000596.1 GCF_002154605.1 Streptomyces milbemycinicus
TCGTATGTGTCGCCGCGCGGGGTGTCGCCGGGGGCGGGGGTGATGCCGTGCATCAGCCAGGAGGCCGTGGCGGTCAGCGAGAAGCGCAGATGGCGTCCGCCGCCGCTCTCCTGGCGTTCGGCCAGGGACCGTAGGACCCCGGCGGCGAGCAGATAACCCGTACCGTGGTCCAGGGCCTGCGCGGGCAGTACGCCGGGGTGGCCGTCGGGGGTGGCTTCGAGGGCGGCGATGCCGCATGCGGCCTGGACGAGGCTGTCGAAACCGCGCCGGCCGGCCCAGGGGCCGGACCAGCCCCAGGCGGACACCTGGGCGACGACGAGTCCGGGGCGGCGTTCCAGCAGGGCGTCGGGGGCGAGGCCGAAGCGGTCGAGGGCGCCCGGGCGGTAGCCGGTGACCACGACATCGGCGTGGCCGAGCAGTTCCTCGAAGGTCTGCCGGTCCTGGGGGTCGGCGAGGTCCAGCCGGGTGGAGCGCTTGCCGAAGCCGGTGTCGGCGTGGGCGTCCGGGTCCTCCGGGAGGTGCGGGGAGTCGATACGCAGGACGTCCGCGCCGAGCAGCGCCAGGGTGCGGGTGGCCACGGGGCCGGCGATGACCCGGGTCAGGTCCAGGACCCGTACGCCGCTCGCGGGCAGGGGCGCGGGCGGC
>NZ_MUNE01000597.1:0-453 GCF_002154605.1 Streptomyces milbemycinicus
TGGCCGGCCGGGCGCGCGATGAGCGCGTCCCGCTGGCCGAGGGCGTCCTCGGCCAGGAGACGGTGGGCGCCGGCGGGGTGCTGTACGGGCTGCGCACCCTGCCGGTGGCGCTGGAGATCGCCGAGCGGATCGCCGCCGTGGCCCCCGACGCCTGGGTCATCAACTTCACCAACCCGGCCGGCATGGTCACCGAGGCGATGCAGCGGGTGCTCGGCGACCGGGTGATCGGCATCTGCGACTCCCCGGTCGGGCTGTGCCGCCGCGCCGCGCGGGCCCTGGGCGCCGACCCGGGCCGGGCCAGTTACGACTATGTGGGCCTCAATCACCTGGGCTGGCTGCGCGGGGTGATCGTGGACGGGCGGGACCGGCTGCCCGAGCTGATGGCGGACACCGCGGCCCTGGAGTCCTTCGAGGAGGGCAAGCTCTTCGGCGCGCCGTGGCTGCGAGCGCTGG
>NZ_MUNE01000597.1:505-941 GCF_002154605.1 Streptomyces milbemycinicus
GCGAGTTTCTCCGCGACCAGCAGGCGGGCTTCTACGCCGAGGCCGCGGCGGCGGGAACGGCTGAGGGGGCCGCCGGGGCCGGGGCGCTGGAGCTGTGGGAGCGCACCCGTATGGAGCGCGAGGCCACGTACATGGCCGAGAGCCGGGAGGCGAGCGGCGGCTGGCAGCGGGACTCCTGCGACCTGGACGGCGGTGGCTACGACCGGATCGCGCTGGCCATCATGCGGGCCATCGCCCGCGACGAGCGCGCCACGCTGATCCTCAACGTCCGCAACCGCACCGCGGTCCCCGGTCTGGACGCGGACGCCGTGGTGGAGGTCCCCTGCCTGGTCGACGCGGGCGGGGCGCGCCCGCTGGCCGCCGGGCCCGTGGCGCCGGACCAACTCGGGCTGATGCTCACCCTCAAGGCCGTGGAACGTGCCACGATCGCCGCGGC
>NZ_MUNE01000598.1 GCF_002154605.1 Streptomyces milbemycinicus
AGCAAGCCTGGGACGGGGCCGGACCCCGGGCGCCCGGGCGGCGCGTCACGGCCCCGTCCCAGGCTTGCTGCGGGTTGGTATCGGCACGCAAGACGTCTTTTGTCGCGACCATGATGATCTGCAATACAAGATCACCGCGTTCTTCTCGCTGACGAACCGCGGCCGGCAATCGACCACCGCAAAGGGACCGTCCACGTGCTCAACCGCTCCGCCCTACCCCGCCTCGCCGCCCTACCCCGCCTCGCCGCCCTCGCCTGCACGGCCGGCCTCGCCCTCCTCGCCATCGGCTGTGAGGACGACGCCGCCTCCGGGGAGGCAGGGCGCGGGCCGGGACCCGCGGCCTCAGCGGACGGGGCGCTGAACGGCGACGGCGGCAGGGCCCTCGCGCTCGGCAAGGCCACCGCGATCACATACAAGGGCGGCTCGGACAACGTCCGGGGCACCCTGAAGGTCGCGGCGGAAAGCGTGGTGAAGGGCTCCCGGGCGGATCTGCCCAAGGCCTCGCCCCAGGGCGCGGAGCGGCAACTCCAGCCGTACTACGTCACCATGACCTTCAAGAACATCGGCGACGCCTCCATCCACTACCCCTTCCTGAACACCCCCACCAGCCTGGAGGACAGCGGCGGCGCGTCCCAGGAAGTCCTGATCAGCGAGGACGACGGCGTGCAGCGGTGCACCGGCAAGGACCCCGACGACTTCGGGACAGGCGACACCGCGACCCTGTGCAAGGTCTTCCTGCTGCCCAGGGGCGCCACCCCGGCCACCGTCATCTACGCCACGGGAGACGGCACCGAGAGGCCGGTGTCCTGGAAGGTCCCGCAGTCGTCCGCTCGGTCCTGAACGGCCGAGAGCCCGGCACTGATGTGCCGGGCCCTCGTATGAGTAGCGGGGACAGGATTTGAACCTGCGACCTCTGGGTTATGAGCCCAGCGAGCTACCGAGCTGCTCCACCCCGCGTCGGTAGGTGTAACTCTACGTCATTCCGAGCGCCCAGGGAAATCCATTACCTCCCCGGTTACTTTGCAACGGCGTGGTCTCAGCCTCGCTTCGAGTGGATCATCACCTCTGGCCTGGGACTTTGTCGCGGTCATGATGGGTGCACAGCACAACGAGGGCCTGGCGTATCCGGCCCGCCACAACGACATCAGCTCAGACGAACTCAGACGATTTCAACTCAACGGGGACCGATTTATGCGTATCCGATCCACGCGCAACCGCACCGCCGTCGCCGTCCTGTGTGCGGCGGGCTTCGCCCTCGTCGCGACCGGCTGCAACGACAACCTCGCCCAGGACGGCGGCAGCACCGAAGCGCCCTCCAAGGCCCCGAAGAAGCCGTCCGCCTCCGCCAGCAAGGCGGTCGACTCGGACGCGGGCAAGACCCTCGCCCTCGGTGAGTCCACCCCGATCACATACAAGCGCTCGGACAAGACGGGCACCTTGAGGATCGCGGCGAAGAGCGTGGTGAAGGGCGCCCAGTCCGACCTGGACAAGGTGGCGCTCAACGCCGAGGAGCGGAAGCTGCAGCCGTACTACGTGACGATGAGCTTCGAGAACATCGGCAAGAACTCGATCCACTACCCCTTCCTGAACACCCCGACCCATCTGCGCGACAGCCGCGGCGAGGAGGCCAAGTCCCTCATCACCCTGGGCGGCGATGTCACCAAGTGCCCCGGCGAGGACCCGGACGACTTCAACGCGAACGACACCGCCACGCTCTGCAAGGTCTTCCTGCTGCCCTCGGGTGAGACGCCGTCGGTCGTCTCGTACACGGGCGACTTCGACAAGGAGCCGGTGTTCTGGAGGGCGAAGGAGGACTGACGGGCGCAGCAGCCCCGAACCCGCGGGAGGGCCGGCTCCGGACACCGGAACCGGCCCTCCCGCGTATCACGGGCACTGCGGATATCAGGGCACCATCAGCACCCGGCCGAGCTGAGCCCGCTCTTCGATCATCCGGTGGGCCGCGGCCGCCTCGGCGAGCGGGAATCGCGCGTGTACGACGGTGCGCAGCCGCCCCGCCGCGAAGTGGTCGGCGACCTCCGCCATGTCCTCGCGCGCCAGTTCGGGGCGGGCCGCCCGCCAGGCCAGCAGGGAGAACCCGGCCACCTGCTTCAGCGCGAACAACGCCATGACCCCGACCTCCCCCAGATCCCCGCTCGCCGCCCCGTACTCGACATCCCGGCCCAATGGGGCCAGCAGTTCGACGGTCTGATGCAGGATCGACCCGCCGACCGACCCCACGGCCAGGTCCACACCGCCCGGTACGGCCTTCCGTACCTGGTCCGGCCAGTCGTCGTCGGTGTAGTCGACGACGACATCGGCGCCCAGCTCCCGGACGAAGTCGAATTTGTCGGGTGAGCCCACGGTGGCCACGACCGTGCCCGCCCCCAGCACCCGCGCGAGCTGTACGGCGAGATGGCCGATGCCACCGGCGGCCGAGTGCACCAGCACGCTCTCACCCTCCGCGAGCCGCCCCAGGCGCAGCGCCCGCAGGGCCACCGGCGCCCCCATCGGCAGCATGCTGGCCGCCCCCGCATCAAGCCCCTCGGGCACCGGGGCCAGCCAGGCCGCGTCGGCGACGACCTGCTCCGCGAACGCGTCCTCGACGAGCGTCGCCACCCGCTCTCCCACCCGACCCTGCTCGACCCCGGGCCCCACGGCCTCGACCCTGCCCACCACGTCCCCGGTGACCGTGCCGGGCAGCGGCCACGTGAAGATCCCCTCTCCTCCGCGCCGGAACTTGGTGTCGACGAAGTTGGCGCCGATCGCCTCGACGCGGATGAGCACCTGTCCCTCACCCGGAGCGGGAGTGTCCGCTTCCTCGATCCGCAGCACCTCGGGACCGCCGTACTCGTAATAGCGCACACGTCGCATGCTGAAGCCCTCCCCAGAGAACTGGACTGCTGGTCAACTTATTCAGCATCGCGACCGTACTGGACCATCAGTCCAGTTGTCCACGCGGGACACGTGACACCATGCGGGACAGGCCGGAGACACGGCCGTGCGAGAGGAGAGGACTCAATGACCGGGGGCCGTCGTGAACGCGCCGACGCCGCACGGAACCGGCGGGCCATCCTGTGCGCGACCGAAGAACTGCTGGACCGGTACCGGCCCGAGCAGATCTCCATGGAGCAGGTCGCCGCCGCGGCGGGCGTCGGCAAAGGCACCGTCTTCCACCGATTCGGCAACCGCATGGGCCTCATGCGCGCTCTCATGGAGGAACGCGCCCTCACCCTCGGCGAGTCCGTCGCCACAGGCCCGCCACCCCTGGGCCCGGGCGCGCCCCCGCGCGAGCGCCTGCTGGCCTTCCTCGACGCCATGGTCGACGTCGTCACCCGTAACAAGGGCCTCATCGCCGCGCTCGACCACGCCATGACCACCGCCCCCAGGCCCGCCAAGCCCGCCGAGGACTCCCCGGCCGACCAGGACGCACACCCCGTCTACACCGCCTGGCACCGCCACATCAGCACGCTCATCGCCGAGGAACGCCCCGACCTGGACGCCGAGCTCCTGGCCCACATCCTCCTGAGCGCCCTGCACAGCGACCCGGTCCTGGCCCTCCTACGCCGGGGCGAAGGCCACCGCCTCACCGCGAGCCTCCACACCCTGACCACGGCCGCCCTGGACGCCCCGCCGCGCCCTTGACCCGCGCACCACGCCGATCCCCGAACGACGAGGCGCCGATCTCCTCCGATCCCCAATCCCCCCAACCCTCTGGGATAATCCCCGCATGACCGCTGCAGCGCCGCCCGCCCAGGCCCTGATCGTCGTAGATGTCCAGTCGGCCTTCGTCTCAGGTCCGGCCGCGGTGCCCGGCGCGCCGCGGCTGCTTGAGCGCGTCGAGGACCTGACAGCCAGGGCACGTACGGCGGGCGCGCTCGTCGTCCACCTCCAGAACGACGGACCGGCGGGCGCGGCCGACGAGCCGAAGACACCGGGCTGGGAGCTGCACCTGCCGGTCCGCGAAGGCCAACGGGAGGTCGTGATCCGCAAACCGGAGGACGACGGCTTCAAGGACACACCCCTCGGCGAACTGCTCACCGGCATGGGGATACAAGCCCTTGCCGTATGCGGGGTGATGTCCGAGATGTGCGTCAGCGCGACCGCGCGTACGGCGCTGGCGCTGGGATACCGCGTGGTCCTCCCGCACGACGCCCATGCGACGTACGACATCCCGGCGGCAGCGGGCATCAGCGATGTGGTTCCGGCCGCGATCGTGTCGCGGGTGGCCGAATGGGCATTGGGCGGCGAGGCCGAGATCGTCCCGCGCGCCGCCGATGTCGCGTTCGTACGCCCCGCGCGCGAGCGCGCAGCCTCACTGAGCCCGGTACACCAGCAGATACCGCCAGAACAGCAGCCGGCGCAGCGTTGACCCCGGTAGCAGACGGGCGGATTCGCGACGGGTCTCGGCGTACGTCAGCGGGGGCGGCCAGACCATCGGGATCTGCACGGACGGGGCGGGCGCGAGGGCCTTCCGTAACGTCAGCACGGAGTCGAACGGCATGTGGTGGAGGCTGGCGATGCATGAGATGAAGTCGTAACGCGCCTCGGGTAACTGCGCCTCGCGCACATCGACCTGCCGATACCAAGGACCACCCCCGGCCGCCCGCGCCGCCTCGACGACATGCGCGTCGGCGTCCATCCCCTCGACATCCAGCCCCCGCTCCGCGAGCGACCGCGCGAACCGCCCCGTACCGCACCCGACATCCAGCGCCGCTGGGAACCGAAACGGCTCACCCCCACCTCCATCCCCACCCCCGGCAGCCGGAACCCGTTGGGGCGCGGCCCGACCGGGTGACGCCGCGCGCGAACGGGTGATTCGGGTGGTTTTCCCGTTGTCGGGTGGAAGGAAAAAGGTGGCATTCATGCGCGAAAAAGACGCATGAGCACCTGGGAGGAAAGATGCCGATACACGCGAGCGCACTCGTGCGCGGCGGCGCCGTCCTGGCCACCGCCGCGGCGACCGTCGCCATGCTGGCCACCCCTGCCCAAACCACCGAAGCCGGAGCCCACGGCGGGGGAACAGGCGGCGGGAAGGAGGCCGAGACCAAGCAGATCGCGTCCTCGGTCCTGGACGCGGACGAGAACATCAAGTTCACCCTGACCGCGATCCGGTCCACCAAGGACCCGCTAAGGGCCTCCGTCCGTCTGAAGGCGTTCGTCCGGGAGCACGGCCAACTCGTACTGTCGGACGAGGTACGGGTCGGTGAGGTGGACGGCTGGTTCTGGTTCCCGGTCACCGGCCCGCACGCGATCTGCGAGTTCTCAACGGCAAGCACCAATCCCGCACCCATCACCACCAGCCTGCTGATCACCCCGGCGATCGGCTGCTCACCGCCCGAGCACTTCGAGCTGGAGGACGGCAAGTTCGAATCCGACGGCCACGGCACGCGGACCCCGCACGGCGGAGTACGCACCGGCGCCGGCGGCATGGCCGAACGACCCGCCGCCCACCTGAGCCAACGCCGCTGACCCAAGGTCCGGCTCGGCAGCTCGTTTCCCCCCGAGCCGGACCTCTTCCGCACCCGACCGGCTCAAAGCCTCGGGAAGGGCCGCAGATTCTCCATGGCCCACAACAACTTCTGTGCTGCTTCAGCCTCTTCCGGCCGCACGGATGAGGCAATGCCCTCGACGACCGGCCGTCCCGCACACACCGCTGCCCTGGCGGCCTTCTCCCAGCCGGGCTGTTCCTGGAAGCTCGTACTCTTCGGACCGCGCACCGCTGCGGCGGCGGAGTGCCATTGCCCGGTGCGGCAGATGCTCTCCAGCAGATCCAACAGCTCGGCCTTGCACGGCACATACGGAGCCCCGGCCAGTTCAAGAAGAAAAGGGACCGTCGCGGCCGTCGCCTCACCCACGACAAACCCCAAAGCACAGATGAGGTCGCCGAGTTCGTCGACCGCGAGACGAGCGGCGTCCTCACCTCCGTACGCAATCCGTGAGAGCAACGGCGGAATGCCGACGGCGGGCCTCTGCTGTGCGTCGCTCAGTTCCCCCCAGCGAACCCCCGAGACCCCTTTCAAGACACTTCCCATGCGCCGCCCCCCCTGTCATCGACCCCGTGACGACCGACTGCGCAAGATCAAGGCGAAGTACGACCCGCACAACGTCTTCCGACACTCTGCCGCAACTTCACCCACCCCGAAGGCCTCGGACGTTACTGGGACGTTAGTCGTACAGCGGTAGATCATCAGCGGCGGCCGACAGCCTTGTTCTCACGCACCTCAAGCACCACGTCGAGAGAACGGGGAAGAGCATGTCGCACCGCACCACCCTCCGCCACGCCCGCAAGGCCGCCGCCGCCATGTTGATCGCGGTCGCCGCGTTCGGCCTCACCGCCTGCCAGGACGGCGACACCAACGCCTCGTCCTCACCATCCGCCTCCGCGAGCGCCCCGCAGTCCCCCACGTTCACAGCCAAGCCCGCCCAGGACTCCACCAAGGGCTCCATCAAAGGCACTCCGTCGGGCACCCCCAAGAAGCCCGACACGAAGTGCACGGATCAGATCGACTACGCGGGGGACCCCAGGCCCAACGCCGACATCAACACCATCGGCGAGGAGACCGGCTACTGCCCGCCAGTCCAGCCTCAGTGACTTCTCGCAGCGACGCTGGTTCTTCCCCGAACTCGACCCGAGCGGCACCCCCGCACCCGCTTGACCGCACCCCCCCAGAGGCCCCTTCCG
>NZ_MUNE01000599.1 GCF_002154605.1 Streptomyces milbemycinicus
ATAGCGCGCAGGGGGGCTTGCCGCAAGCCCCCCTGCGCGCTATAGCTTGGTAGTGGCAGGGAGAGAGTTCTCCTTGCCTTTGCCTTTTGGCGTCCGCTCCCCGGGGGTGGGCGAAGGCCGCTGATAGCTTGATCGGCATGGATCAGGGCCGGGTGCTGGAAGCGTTTCGCCTCGAAGCGGGGGAGCTCACGAAGGCGGTTGCTGGTCTGCCGGAGGCAGAGTGGGATCGTCCAACGCGGTGTGAGCCCTGGTCCGTCCGCGAGTTGCTGGGGCATGTACGGATAGTGATCGCCTGGCTGCCGCAGATGCTGGACAGCCCGGCTCCGGACAGCGCCGAGATCGCTGCGGCGGGGTATTACCGGCCCGACGATCGGTTCAGCCCGCAGACGAACGCCACCCGCATCGACCTGGCCCGGAACCACGCGGCAGAGTGCGGCAACGGCGCCGCCCTCGCCGACGACTTCGCCGCAATGTGGCAGCGGGTGGATCGGCTGTGCCGGGACCAACCAGAAAACCGTGTCGTGCGGACGCGGCACGGCGACGCGATGCTGCTCTCGGAGTTCCTGATCACCCGGGTGGTGGAGGTCGCGGTTCACGGCCTGGATCTGGCTGAGGCGCTGGAATGCGAACCGTGGCTGACTGCGGAGGCCGGGATGGTTGTACGTGAACTCCTGCTCGGGTCCGGCCAGTTGGACGCGGTACGTGAACTGGGCTGGGACGAGCCGACCTTCCTGCGCAAGGCCACCGGTCGCGCGGCGCTCGACGCGACGGAGACCGCGCAGGTTGAGCGGCTCGGCATCCAGTGGCTCACGCTGGGCTGACGCCGCCCCGGCGCGGGCCCCGCGTCAGCGGTGGCCCGCGCCGTCTCCGTCGGGTCGTTCACATCGTGCCGACGACTAAGAGGTTGCGCGGATAGGCATGGTGGAGGACATCGGCTGCGGAACAGGCACAGGTCACAGCGATCATGGAGTTGCGACGCTCTGTGATCACTGGGGGACCTGTGCGCGCGCTGCCACCATGGCTGACTGAACCACTCTGGGACCAATTCGCGGCGCTGCTGCCCGAGCGGCCGGTGTACCACCCGGACCATCCGCTCGGCTGCCACCGCCGGCGCATCGGCGACCGGATCATCTTCGACAAGATGCTGCAACTGCTGCGCTTCGGCTGTTCTTACGAGGCGATTGCCGACGCGACCTGCTCGGCCACCACAATCCGCAGCCGACGCGACGAGTGGATACGACTGGGCGTTCTCGCCCGGCTCAAGCAGCTCGCGCAGGAGTCCTACGACCGGATCGTCGGCCTCGTCCTCGACCAGATCGCCGTCGACGGAGCGATCACCAAGGCACCTGGAGGCGGGGAGGCCGCCGGACGCTCACCAGTCGACCGCGGCAAACAGGGACTGAAGCGCTCGGGCATGACGGATGGATACGGCATTCCGCTGGGCCGTGTCCTGGCCGGTGCCAACCGCCACGACTCTCCGCTGCTCGCCCCGACCCTGGACCGTCTGGAGAGCCTCGGCCCGTTGCCCGACACCATCACCGTGCACCTGGACGCCGGCTACGACTCGGACACCACCCGCGCTCTGCTCAGCGAACGCGGCCTGCACGGACGCATCGCGCACAAGGGGGAAAAGGCGCCCATTCAGGCCAGTCGGCGTTGGCACGTCGAACGCACTCACACGTGGCAGAACGCCTTTCATCGCCTCGCCCGGTGCTACGAGCGTCACGTCACTGTCATTGATGCCTTCTTCGACCTCGCCGACACAATCATCACCGTGCGCAGCCTGATCCGGCGGTCCTGGACAACTCACCGCTGGGACGAACGCCCGAACCGCCGACCGTGATCCTTCGGCCCCGCTCCGGTCACTTCGGCAGATCGGCAGAGAGGAAGGGAGCAAGGAGCGCGAACAAGGCGTCGGGGCGGTCGAGGGGGATGATGTGGCCGCAGTCCTGGAGATGGTGTCCGACCAGGTCATCGGTGATGGGGCGGAGTTGGCGTTCGAGCCCCGTGCCGATGGGGTGAGAGCCGACGGCCATGGTGGGCATGGTCAGCCGAGCCGTCGCGACGGCGTCCTGGATCTGCTGCGCGCTGGTGGGCAGGGCCCGGTAGTAGGAGAACGCGCAGCGAAGGGCCTCGCTCCCGGTGTACGCGTGGACGAAGGCTGCACGGACGTCGTCGGGTACTCCTCGCCCGAGCGTCCCCGAGTCGAGGAACCAGTCGATGTACGGGGCCTCGTTGCCGGCCAGGACGGTCTCAGCGAGGCCGGGGACGGCGTGGAAGCCGAACCACCACGGGGCGCCGCCCGCGACGACGTGCTCTGCTCCGGGCAGGCGGCCGAGCAGTGCCTCCATCACGACCAGGCGCCGGACAAGGCCGGGCCGGCGCAGCGCGAGCAGGACGGCGGGGGCGGTGCCCGCGTCGATGCCGACCACCGCTGCCGAGGGCTCGCCGAGTGCGTCGAGCAGCCCTTCGGCGTCGGCGGCGAGGGTGCCTGCGTCGTAGCCCTCGACGGCACGTGCACTGGCACCGAGGCCTCGCAGGTCCGGGGCGATGACCCGGTACCGCCCGGCCAGTCGGCCCATGATGCCGCTCCAGAGTTGCCAGGTGTGCGGGAAGCCGTGCAGCAGGAGAACCGCAGGTCCGTCCCCCGCGATTGCGACGTTGAGTTGGACGCCGTTCGTCACGATGCGGCGCAGGTGGTGTGCGGCGGTTACGGGCATGATGACTCCTCCAACTGGTTACCATTGGTGACCACAGAACGATAGGTAACTGTCCGGCCGCTTCCAAGACGGCACTTTCAGGGAAGGTGGTGAGCCACAGGTGACCACCAGAGGAGCCCGGGCCGCCGGTCGCGGGGTACGCGGCGATCTGTTCGATCCCCACTGCCCGACGCGGCAGTTGCTGGACCGCATCGGTACGAAGTGGACGTCCATGGCCGTCAAGACGCTCGCCGATGCCGCACCGGACGAGGTGCGCTTCGCGGAGCTGAGACGCCGGATGCCCGGCGTCTCGCAGAAGATGCTGTCCGTGACGCTGCGAAGCCTGACCCGCGACGGGCTGGTGTCGCGCCGGGTCGAACCGACCGTGCCACCGCGGGTCTTCTACCGACTCACCGGACTCGGGCTGTCCCTGGAAGCCGCGCTTGCGGGGCTGCGGACCTGGGCGGAGGAGCACATGGCCGAGATCGATCGTGCCAACGAAGCCAACGACCAGCAGGCCGATGAGGGATAGGCAGGCCGATTCCGTGCTCAGTACTGATGGCTCGGGTACTCGATATAGCCGGCGTCGCCACCCCGGTACCCATAGGAGATGGAGGGGATGTCGTCGGCGCAGTGGCTGGTGACGAAGGAGCTGGTGAAGGACGACAGAGAGATGGTGTTCGAGGACGGCATCTCCCGGTTCCGCCCGAAACACTCCAAGACCCTGAAGTCGCCGTCGAAGGCACCTATCCGCGGTGGCCCTAAATCGTGCCGACGACACTGCGGGTCATCGCGATCGCGCTGCCCAGATAGCGGGCGGGGTCGCACAGCTCGCTGATGCGCTCTGCGCCGAGTTGGTCCACCAGCTCGGCGTGCGTGCGGAGTTCGGCCTCGAGCGTGGTGCCGGTTTCGATGGCGGTGCGACACGCGTCGTAGACGACGTCGTGGGCCCGCTGGCGACCCAGAACGGGCGCGAGGTCCATCATGACCGCTTCGGCGACGATGAGCCCTCCGGTGATGTGGGTGTTCCGGCGCATCCGGTCCACGTTCACCTCCAGGCCGGAGAGCATGAACTCGGCCTGGTGGAGAGAGCTGGACAGCAGCAGGAAGGCTTCGGGCACGGCGGCCCACTCCAGGTGCCAGGGGCCGGTGGCGCGCTCGAAGTCCTGCATCATCGCGTCGAGTACGGTCGAGGACTTGTCGCGGAGCAGTTTGGCGGCGGCGAACATCAGCTCGCTGGAGATGGGATTGCGCTTCTGCGGCATGGTCGAGCTGGCCCCGCGCCCGGAGACGAAGGGCTCCGCGAGCTCGCCGAACTCGGAGGAGCACATCATCATCACGTCCCAGGCGATCTTGCCCAGCGAGCCGCCGATCGCGGCGAAGAGCGTGACCAGCTCGACGAGCCCGTCACGTGCGACATGCCAGGTGATCTCAGGATCGCGAAGCCCCAGCTCTGCCGCCAGAACGGCACGCGTCTCCAGGCCCTCCGGGCCCGGGCCGAGCGAGGCCAGCGTCCCCGCGGCGCCCCCGAACTGCACCATCAGGGCACGCCCGCGGGCCTGTTCCAGCCGCTCGGCGTGCCGGTCCAGGGCGGAGAGCCACACGGCGCAGCGGTAGCCGAAGGTGACGGGGAGGGCGTGCTGAAGGTGGGTGCGCCCGGCGGTGACGGTGGCGGCGTGCTCGTCCGCGAGCTGCCGGAGGGCGTGGCGTACGCGGTCGAGTTGGTCCTGGAGCAGGGCGACGCCTTGTTTGCACTGGAGCATCACCGCGGTGTCCATGATGTCCTGGGTGGTGGCCCCCCAGTGGAGGTAGCGGCCCGCGTCGCCGCACTGCTCGGCCACCTGCTTGACGATGGGCAGGACCGGGTAGCCGACGATCTCCGTCTCGGTGCGCAACCGCTCCAGGTCGAGGCCGTCGAGACCGGCCTTGGCGGTGATGTCGTCGGCGGCCTCGGCGGGGATGATGCCGACTTTGGCCTGGGCGCGGGCGAGGGCGGTTTCGGTGTCGATGATGCGCTGGACGTAGGCGGTGTCGCTGAAGATCTCGCGCATGGCCAGGGTGCCGAACATGTCGCGGAAGAGAAAGGAGTCGAAGACGGTACTGCTCATGTGGTGTCTCACTTTGTGATGGAGGGGGTGGCGTGGGCGGGTTCGGACAGGGCAGGCGCGTCGGGCGCGGCCGAAACGCCGTCGGACTCGGACTCGGACTGCGCGAGGAACGCGGTGGGGTCGGCCAGGGCGCGCTGGACCTTCTCGACGTCCATCTCCTTGCACCACTTGGCCAGGACGAAGGTGGCGACCACATTGCCGAAGGTGTTGCAGAACGCCGTGGCCATGGACATGAAGCGGTACACACCGAAGAGGACGGCCGTGCCCTCGACGGGGAGGGTCCCGGTCGCCGCGACCGTGGAGGTGAAGACGACGAACGTCCCGCCGGACACGGTGGCCGCGCCCTTGGACGTCAGCAGCATGATCAGGAGCAGGCCCAGCTGTTCGGGGATGCCCATGGGGATCCCGTACGCGTTGGCGACGAACAGGGTGCAGATGGACATGTACAGGGATGTGCCGTCGAGGTTGAAGGCGTAGCCGGTCGGTATCACCAGGCCGACACTCTGCTTCGAACATCCGATCCTGGTCAGCTTCTTCAGCAGCCCGGGAAGCGCTGCCTCGGAGGAGGCCGTGCCCAGGACGAGCGTCATCTCGACGCGCACATAACGCAGGATGCGCCAGATGTTGAATCCGGCGATCAGGCAGACCAGCCCCAGGATGCCGAACACGAAGACGGCGACGACCAGCCAGTACTGCAGGACGAGTTCGGTCAGAGCCAGGAGCATCTTGCTGCCGCTGGTGCCCACCGAGTAGGCGATGGCGCCGAAGGCCCCGATCGGGGCGAGCTTCATGACGACGTTGACGAAGGCGAAGAACGCCTCCGAGACGACCTCAAGACCGGAGTTGATCTTCTCCTGCATATGCGGCTTGAGGGCCAGCAGACCGATGCCGAACAGGACGGCCAGGACGACGACCTGCAGCAGCTGACCGGAGGAGAAGGCCCCGACGAAGTTGTCGGGCACGATGTCCCGGAGGAAGGCGAGGACCCCGTGCTCCCCCTCCCCGGCCGAGGGCGCCTGAGCGGTGCCGCGGCCACCCGAGGTGAGGCCCCCCGCGTCTTTGCCCACCCCGAACAGGTTCGCCGCCAGGAGACCGAGGAGCAGGGCGATCGTCGAGACGACCTCGAAGTAGATCAGCGCGAGGAAGCCGAGACGACTGGCCTTCTTCAGATCGCCGGCGGACGCGATGCCCATGACGACGGTGAAGAAGACCAACGGGGCGACGCCCGCCTTGATCAGCGCCAGGAACAGATCCCCCATGATCTTCAAGTCCACCGCGAAGCCCGGGAAGGCGAAGCCGACCGCGACGCCCAGGGCCATCGCGATGACGACCTGCGCCCCGAGCCCCCGGTACCAGCGCTTGCGAGCGGCGGGGGGTGAGGTGGCGTCCAGCAGCTGCTCCTGAGATCTCATGCGGGCACATCCTTGTCTAGACATGAGCTGTGTCTAGACAAGGATGCTCGCGGAAATGTCTATGTCAAGAGCTGTTCACAAAATGAGCGGCTGGCCGCTGATGGCCGCTACCTCCGCTGAAGAACCGTCTCGTAGACGAAGCGATCACCGGCATGCGTGCTCACGGTGACCTCGAACAGGGCGCCCGACGCGTCGTAGTAGCGGCGTACGAACTCCAGCCCCGGGCTCCCCGGCTCCAGGCCGAGATGCGCCGCTGCCTCCGCGGACACACTCACCGCCCGCACCTGCTGCACCACCCGCTCCACCGCGCGCCCCGTCCGGGCCTCGACCAAGTCGGCGATCAGCTGGCGGCCCTCCTCCAGATCCCCGGCAACCGCCTTGGCGTCCTCCGGGCCCAGATACACCCGCGCCCAGGAAACGACCTCGTCAGAACGGTCAGGGTCCCGCCGGACAGAGGTCACACACACCTGCCTGGACCCCTCGGCCAGGCCCGTGACCTCGGCGAGCGCCGCGTCCACCGTCACCGATTCGACCGACAGAACACTCCGCACGGCGGCCTCGCCGTACTGGGTCAGCTCCTCGACACTCCCCAGCTGCGCGGTGAACGCGGCCACCGGCTCCAAACGCTCCACGCGTGTGCCGGTCCCCGGGTGCCGCGAAATCAGCCCGCCCAGCTCCAGCCGCTTCAACGCCCGCCGCAACGTCTCCCGCGAGACGCCGTACTCGGCCGCCAACTCGGGCTCGGTCGGCAGCAACTCCCCCACGGGCCACTTTCCGGCGGCGATCTTCTTCATGAGGTCACCGGCGATCACCACGTATCGCGGCTCACCCACGAAGAACTCCTTGCCTGCTCAGCACCGACCCGACCACCGAAATCCTAGAACACCGCCACTGCGGCGCACGTCCCGCAGAAGATCACGGGCCTACGTGCACATACGCAGCCCAGCTCAACGGATCTGTCGGGTCGTGCAGACGAAGCGCAGCCACAGAAGCATGAAGTGCGCGAGCAGCATTGCGGGCATCCGGGCGACCGTCGCGGTGGAGAGCGGCATAGACGTCGGTAGCCACATCCGGGGCCGAGCTGTCGTAGATGCTCCACATCGTCGCGATCACATGCCGGTACCCGGCCAACTGCATCGTCGCGGCCAGATGCATGGCCTCGTCGGGAACGTTCACGCCTCCGGCGGCCGTGTCACACGCTGACAAATACGCCAGTTCGGCGTGCGGTAGATGCAGCCCGTGGAGTTCGGCCACAGTGAGCCGCCCGTCGTACAGCAGGAAAGAACTCTGCGACGCGTCCATGAGGTTCTGCTCGGCATGGCAGGCAAAGTGGACCCACGAATTCTCGTCCAGAGCCTGTAATACCGCCTCGCGCGTGGCCCTCCGCCCAATCAGTGGCGGCGTGATCGAGACCTTCGGAAGGCGGGCGTGGAGTTCATCCAGTTCACGCTGCACTCCCGGCAGCGACGGCTGACCCGGAGTTTCCGGCATGCCGATGGCCAACAACCCATCGAATGGTGGGTTTTCCTGCTGATCATCGTGGGCGCGACGCAGGGCCGTGAGAGTCGGCGTATACGAGGAGACGACAAGATCGGGCACAGTACGAACCCCGGCCACCCGGGCTGCCTCGGCGGAGGCGGAGGCGGAGCGATGCCGAGGGTGGTGTCCGGCGGCGTGCAGCGGCAGTAGAGCAAGCCGGCCGGTGGGACACCACCACACGCGCGGCAACAGCCCGTCCGCGGTGTCCGAGGGGCCGAGGTGGTTCAGCACCGGCCCCGCTATCCGATCCCACAACCAGTCCAGCACGTCGTGCACAGCATGACGATCGGCTTCCCGATACAGAAAGGAACTGTTGCGCTGCCCGCGTCGTGAGAGCAATACGTTAAGGAACGCCACCATCTGCCTCGTCACGTCGGCCTGAGCAAGGTCCGGCAGGTCGATGACCTCGATCGGCGCGGTAGCGTCTCTGAGCAATAGAGCGTGACAGGAAATCTCACTCACATTGATGATGACGACCACCCCGTGGCCAGCCGCACCTCTCAGCTCATCGAATGGCACGGGGGCCAGAAAACGCTCGAACCCTTCCAGCCGACGAACTTGAGCGACGAGATCATCCCATTCACGACACAGCTCGGCACGCTCCTGCGCAAATAGTTCGCGGGGTAGCGGAGACAGTGGGCTGTCCTCGTGCATTTGGGTCATGTTGGAACTCGCAAAAGGCTGTCGGGCATCCAACAGCTCACGTACGCGGATCAGGCCGGCTGCCAGAGTTGGAGCCTTCTTCTCCAGATCCGTCAGATCACCCCGGGTGTGGAGCGACTGGTTCTGGATGATCGTCCGGCCCTGTTCAAGGATCTCGACGGCACGCTCCGGCTCGCCGGCCAGTATGTAGCAGGTAGCCGCATCGGAAGCGAGCCCAGACCAGTCAGTCAAATGATTCTCTCGTGCCCTGCCGCTGAGTCCATGCCACGCCAGCTGTGGCAGGAGAAGCACAGCCCGGCCATACCCCTCTGCCGCGAGAACGTAATCGCCGAGTGCGACAGCTGCCCGTCCCCAGGTAGCGCAGCTTTTGATGCGGTCCGGCAGCGTGGCGATGGTGATGTCCGCAGCGTGGCGGCAGCACCTGATGGCCTCACGCAGATCGGCGGGGTCGTGCTCGTGCCGGTATCGATGTCTCAGGGCTTCACCGAGGCTCTGCAAAGCCTTTGAAAGCCCGATTTCGTCGCCGCGCGCCGCGGCGACGGCCTCCCGGGTGAGGGCCACGGCACGATCAAGATCCGAGCCCTCTTCCCGCTCGAGGACATCGACACCGACGCCGAGCACCTCGGCGAGACGCCCCAGAAGTTCCCAGTACCAACGATGCGTCTTGGGCGTGACGGCTACGGCCTGTTCGGCGGCGTCGATGGCTTCCTTGAGGTCTGCTGGTGATTCCTCGCGTCGGAAGCGGCTCAGCAGCAGGTCAGCGAGCATTGTTTGATGGAGCCCCACGTCAGGGTGGTTGCGCGCCGCCGCCGCCACGGCCTCACGCGCCCACGTGATCACCTCGTCGAGGCCCTCCGTACCGAAGCCCTGCCGCAGACGAGTCATCAGAGCCTGGATGAGGTGAGATATCGCCATGGCGCGGTGGGGCCCCGGTGAGCCAGACGGGTACGCCGCGACCGCCTCGGTCGCCAGTCGGATGGCACGGTCCAGGTCGGCCGGTTCCCAAGTGTGCTCGAACCTCAAAATGAAGGCCATGCTGAGGACGGACAATGCGAATGGGTTATGCTCCGGGGCGGAGACCGCCTCGGTGCCAAGTCGAATGGCTGCCTCAAGATCCTCAGGTGACCTGCGCATTTCGTACCTGACTCGGTATGAGGCCGCGAGATTTCCCAGAACGCGCCCACGATCGTCGTCGCGCTCCGCAAGCGCGGCCAAGGCCTCCTCCTGGACACGGATGGCCCTGTCGAGATCCGGCGGATCCCCGGTCCGCTCGTATCGGAAGTACAGGGCCGCCCCGAGCTGGGTCAGAATCCGGGCCCGGCGGGTGTCGGGGGCTTCAGCGAGCACCCTCTCCATGATCTCAACGGAAGTGTCCAGATCGGCGGTGCCTCCCAGCAGGTCGTAGCGCGTCAGTAAGCACTTTCTCAGTGTGGTCGTGTAGCCGCCGAGGTCAGGCTCCTCGGGAGTCGCTGCTTCGAAGGCAGTCAGGCCCAGCTCTATTGCCTCATTAAGGTCGGACAGGGTGTCCGTGCGCTCGTAGCGAAGGAGCAATGCCGACGCCAGACGACCCATCCGGGACGCCCGGTGACGATGTCCGGGCTGCGTTTCGGCCACCGCCTGGCGTCCGGCGAACACGGCCTGCTCCAGATCGGTCAGCGCGCCGCCATGTTCGTAGCGGGACAACAGCAACTCGCACAGCAACGTCAGACGGCGAGACAGCTCCGGGTTCTCCTTGGCCGTGGACTCGACAGAAAGCCGACGGAGCTCGATGGCCTCGTCAAGGTCATGCGACTGCCTGGTGTGCAGGAACCGGGTCCACAGAGCGGCGGCAAGCTGGGCCAGGGGCAGTCCCGGCACATCGCGTCCACGGATCGAGAGTTCGAGGGTGCGGCGGAAATACATCACGGCCTCATCGAGGGTCTTGATGTCCCGCGTTCGGTCGTACTCCTGGTACAGCCGCCTTGCCTTGTCGTGTGCCTCCTTGGCCCGTAGGTTGAGGGTGGCGACGATCTCGTAGAATTCTGCTGGCGCGCCAGTCGGGTTCAGCTCAGCCTTGAGCAGAAGCAGCCTCACCGCATTGCCGAGGTCGGCGTACGAATCGCTGTCCGCACGGGATCCATGCCGCGTCTGATAGAACTCCACGAGCGCGTCAATCGCCTCGACGGAGACGATGCCTTGGCCTGAGCCGCCGTCCCGGACCATGAGCGCCTCGAGCTCACTTGCCTCGTCCAGCGCCGCATCATCGAACAGCGCCGACGCATCCCCCTGATCCCTGAACTGCGCCACCCGGGAGAGAAGCGCCGTAATGAGCCGCTCGCGCACGGCATCTACTCTACCGGTGCCAGGTTGCACACGAACGGACGGCGAGTCAGTTGGGGGCGATCACAGGATGCCGACGCCTGAGCACAAGAGCAGTGAACCTTGGGAACGATCCTCAGACTTCATATGGACCGGCAAGGCCTACGACCTGTTGGAGCAGGACCTCCTCCACGCCGAGATCATCTTCGCCGGAGGCGTGCTGAGCTCCCGGGTTTGGGGAAGTTGTCCTCGGTGCGCGGGGCCGCTGGACGACACGCAAGTTCTCACAGCAGTAAGCTCCTTCACCACATCCCGCGGCACGGCCGCCGAAGAGTCTTCGGGCGGGGAACCGCCCTTTGTGGCCGTCGATGTCACGTGCCACTGCGGTGTGCTGCACCCCAACGCACCTGAGGGCTCGACGGGTTGCGGAGTCAGCTTCCGGGTGGAGCTGGAAGCCGAAAGCAATCCAGCCGCTCATCAGGGACAGACATGACCGCGTACCGGCCCAGGCGGCCGACAAGCAGCCCATCCGCCTCCGACCTCGCCGAGCGGGACGCCTTTGCCGCCATGTCGGCCACGTCCCTGGACGTGGTCCGCACCAGCGCCGAGACCTGGAGAAACGGGCTTTCAGCCTTCGTCACCCTGGTCACCACGGGCATCGTGATCAAGGGGCGCGATACGACAAGTGTCTTGTCCACAGGATGGCGGATGGCTGTCACCCTGCTCATCGGCGGGGGACTGCTCACCGCGATCCTCGGGCTGTGGCAGGCCCTCGCGGCTCAGGCCGGTACTCGGCCCAGAGCGACCACGCTGGCTGACATTCGTCGCGCCTACAGTTCCGTCGCCGCCTACCAGGTCGCCCTGGCCAACGCGGCCGCCACCCGTGTCCGGCGCGCGCAACACCTCGTTGCCGTCGCGCTGGCCCTCCTACTCGCCGGCATCGTGGTCACCTGGTGGGCCCCTGCCGCCGACGCCAAAGAGCAGAAGCCTACGTACCTGAAGGTGAGTCACCAGGGACGGTCCAGTTGCGGAACACTGCGGTCGGCGGATGGCGGATACCTCAGGCTCAAGAGCCCCGGAAGCCATGAACTGGCTGTGATTCCGCTGGTCAAGATCACCAATATGCGAATGGTCAAGTCCTGTAAATGAGCCGGACAGCACATTCAGAACCCGTCGACGCGGGCTCCGCCGATGCGGGGCCCGCGTCGTACGAGGTGTCAGCGGTGTGCGGCGAACCCTACGAACTGGGTCCACGCGTCGGGGGTGACGGTGAGGATCGGGCCGGTGGTGTTCTTGCTGTCCCGGATGTGGACGGTGTCGGGGCGGGTGGCGACCTCGACGCACTCGCCGCCCTGTGCACCGCTGTAGCTGCTCTTGAACCAAACCAGTTCGTGTATGTGCCTGCTCATAGCTCCCCCAGCAACTTCTCGATGAAGATGGACGACTCCCGTGGCGTGAGAGCCTGCGCCCGGATGATCCCATATCGCGCGGCGATGGCATGGACCTCATCTCGGTCAGCGATCAGGGCGCTGCGCCCCTGACCTTCCAGATACGCAACTTGCTCGCCTCCCCTCGGGACCATGAGGCTGAACGGGCCATCGACTCCGGCGTTGTCTTCCCGAGCTGTTGGCATGACCTGGATCTCCACGTTGCGCTTCTGCCCAACAAGGAGCAGGTGCTCCAACTGCCCGCGCAGGACCTCCCTTCCACCAAATGGCCGCCGCAGAACGACTTCCTCGATGACGAAGCCCACGATGGGCATGGGCCGCGCGCTGAAAATCTCCTGGCGAGCCAGCCGCGCGGCCACACGCTGCGCGATGGCCTCTTCGTCTAGCTGAGGACGGTCCATCCCGAAGACGGCACGCGCGTACTCCTCTGTCTGCAGCAGGCCGGGCACGGCCAGGTGTGCGTAAATCTGCACCTCGGCCGCCACCGCCTCCAACCGCGCCGCGTCACGGAAGAACGCTGGATACCGCGCCTGCGCCACCTCCCCCTTCATCACCGCGAGGACACCTCCGGCGCCTAATACCTCGTCAACCTTGTCGATCATCTGTGGCTGCGGGAAGCGCCGCCCGGACTCCACCGACGCCACCAGATCCGCGCCATATCCGATGCGCGACGCCAGTTCTGCCCGTGTGAGCCCCGCCCGCTCCCGGAGCAGCTTCATCTGCTTGCCGAAGCTCTTCAGGAACTCCGACCGCTCCCCACCTGCCACGTCACACCTCGACTCCCCTTGTACAAGCACCTCACGTGCTTGTACAAGCACTGTCAGTACACGCGCGTTCCCTGGCCAGGCTAGGCACACCCCCGCAAAGCTCACTCCCATGACGACCGAAAATGCCCCCTCACGAGGTACACGCCCGGAACAGTTCCCTCCAGCACCAGGCGAGTTCGCCATGCGCTTCACCTCGACCCCGCGCGGCGCGCGCCTCGCTCGGCGGCTCGTATCGCATCGGCTCGCCGCGTGGGGCTACCCGTACGATTCCGGCCCCAACGAGACCGTCACGCTCATCGCGAGCGAGCTGGCCACCAACGCCGTACGCCACGGCCGCGTCCCCGGGCGCGACTTCCATGTGCGCCTGACCGCACCGCCTGCCAGCCCCGACGCCGTGATCCGCATCGAGGTATCCGACACCCGCGCCGAGAAGCGCCCCACACTCACCACGGCGGCACCGGACGCGGAAACCGGACGCGGCCTCTACCTCGTCTCGCAACTGGCGGAGCACTGGGCCGTCGGGCCCCGCCGGGGCGGCGCGCCCGGGAAAACGGTCTGGGCCGAGATCTCGATCGGCGCCAAACCGTCGGACTCCTGCTGACGCCTGGGTTTGCGGTGGATATGAGACGACGACACGCCGACGCCATGGCGTGTCGCTGTCTCATATCCACCGCAAAGTCACTGCGCGTCGGCGGGGGCGGGCTCGGGCCCGGACTCGGCGGCCCGCGCAATGGTGGCAGGGGCAGGAGCAGACGCGCGGGACTCACGGGGTGCGCGAGGGCCGGAGCGGGACACAGCCACGCCGGTCAGGCAGAGCGCGCCGCCGAGGAGGGTCAGCCAGGCGGGGACCTCGTCGAGGAATGCCCAGCTCAGCAGGACCACGATGGCCGGGACGGCGTAGGTCGTGGCGCCCAGCTTGCTGGCAGGCATACGGGCGAGTGCGTAGGTCCAGGTGGTGAAGGCGAGGGCGGTGGGCACCACGCCGAGGTAGAGCATGTTGAGCGTCGCGGAGGTCGGGGCATCCGGCAGTTCGGTGGCCAGTTGACCGGCGAAGGGGAGGCAGGCCACCGTGCCGACCAGGCAGCCGTACGCCGTGATCTGGAGCGGAGTCCCGTACCCGAGCGCGGGTTTCTGGGCGACCACGCCGGTCGCGTACGCCATGGCCGCGAGGAGGCAGAGCACCACGCCGAGCACCGAGGTACCGCCCTCGTGTCCGGACGAGGTCGACAGGCCGACGACCACCGCCCCGCCGAACGAGACCGCCATTCCGGCGAGCAGCCGTGGCGGCAGCGCCTCGCCGAGCAGCCGCGCCGCGAGGAGGGCCATCAGGATCGGTCCGACGTTGACCAGGAGGGCTGCCGTACCGGCGTCGACCAGGCGCTCGCCCCAGTTCAACGCGACCATGTAGCCGCCGAACCAGACCACCCCCGACACGAGGATGCCGCGCCAGGCGCCCCGGGGCGGCAGCCCTTCGCGGCGTATCGCCACCAGGATGACCAGCACCACTGAAGCGGCGAGCAACCGGCCGAGTGCGAGCGCGCCCGGGGAGTAGGCGGCCCCGGCGCTGCGGATGGAGACGAAGGCGGATGCCCAGGCGAGCACGGAGAAGGTGGCGGCGCCGGCCGTGAGGACGCCGGGAGAGGCGAGGCGGGAACTCATGCGGGCAGCCTAAGGTCTCCACATTTTGGTGTCCACCGAAATATTCGACTGTCAAAAGTTGCGGCGGGTCACTGCCAGGCGTCGGGCGTGAGCCCCAGGAGGTCGCCGAAGGCCCGCTCCCCCGCGTCGGTCACCCGAAGCGCCCGACCGCCGCCTTCCGTCCGCGCCACCCACTCCCGGCCCAGCGCCTGGGCGCACAGCCGCGCACCGGCCACCCCGCCCAGATGGCGGCGGCGCTCGGTCCAGTCCAGGCACGAACTCGTGATCGGCCGGCGGCCCTGGTACTCCGACTCCAGGTCGACGCCCGCGCGAGCGCACCACTCCCGCCCCTCGTCGGTCAGCTCGAACACCCGGTCCGTGAGCAGCAGTCCGCGCTCCGCCATGGCGTCGGTGACCGCCATGCCGAACCGTCCCGCGAAGTGGTCGTAGCAGGTCCGCGCGCGGGCCAGTGGGTCGGGCGCGGCGACGACCGGCACCGTGTACGGCGCGTCCCGGCCGGGGATGGCGTGTGAGGCGAGGGAGTCGACGAGGCGGGCGGTTTCCGCGTCGGCGATCCGTACGTACGTGTAGCGGCTCTGCCGTTCGGTCACGCAGATCCCGGCGTCCAGCAGGCGGCTCAGATGCCCGCTCGCGGTGGAGGGCGTGACCCCGGTGATCCGGGCCAGTTCACCGGCGCTCCACGCGCGTCCTTCGAGTAGCGCCATGCAGATCGCGGCCCGGGTCTCGTCGGCCATGGCGCCGGCGAGGGCGGCAAGGCGGGCGGCGGGCGGAGGGGAATCGGTCACGTCCCCCATCATGCCCCAACATTTCGGTGTCTGCCGAAGCTTTACCTAGATGATCAAGTCCGATGTGTCCGGTCGCATGTGGTGGCCGACTGGATGGCGGGCGTCCCGGTTTCTCAGCGCTGCCGGCGACTGTGCGCCACGGCAGTGGCATGCTCCTCGCTATGCATGAAGATCCACAGGACAAGACAACGCCGCGGCGGTGGGGGCGTATCGCGTGTACGTGGGCGGTCGCTTTCGCTGTGCTTCATTTCTACTGGGCGCTCGGCGGCAGCTGGGGCCTGAGTGTCTCGGCGGGGCCCTTGGCCGAGGAACGCCCCGGGTGGTTCGTGGTGGTGGGCTTGTGGGGTGTGGGAATGCTGTGCCTTGTCGGCGGCTTGCTGGGATGGCTTCTCGCCCGGCCACGGCCTCATGGCCTGGCCGGACGGGCGGTCAAGACCCTGGGCTGGTGCGTCTGCGCTGTGCTGGTGGTGCGCGGCATCGCCGTCGAGGTGCTGCTGCTGAGTGACGCAACGGGCCAGGAGACAGACGTGAGCCCGGAACAGCGGCTGTGGACGCTGGCGCTCTGGAATCCCTGGTTCCTGGTCGGCGGTCTCGTCTTCGGTCTGGCCGCACGGCAGTTCGGAAGAGCGAGTGGCCCGAGTAGCGGTGCCGCCTGACGGCGCGCCGGGGAACACGGACAGGGCCTCCAAGATCCTGGCGTGAACGACGACCTGGCGATGCGCGGGATCGACCTGCTGCGGCCCTCGTTCAAACGCGAGGAGAAGCGCAAGGGCGCACATCGGACTTGATCGTCTAGCGATGAGGAGACCCTTCGAGTTCGGCCAGGGCAAGCTCATAGACACGGTGCTCATCCTCGGTCACCGGCACCTCCCCCCTCCCGTCCTCTATCGCGGCGTCCAGCCACTCGTGAATGATCACCTCGATGATGTCCGGCACCCCCGTGCCCAACAGCATCTCGACCAACGGCCAGGCGTGCATCGTGACGGGAAACCTCGCCGCCCGGTGATGCACCCTGGCTTCCTGCCATATCTTCCGCGCCGCCTCCGGGCCCTCCACCTGGGCCGCGTCGTGCAGCAGACGGCACCAGCCGATGTCGATACGGTCGAAACAGCCGCTGAACTCACCGCCCCAGGGATCGATTTCGGCGACCTCACGGAACAACACGATCGCAGCGGCCCGCTCGCCGGCGGAGTAGAGCTCGTGCGCCTGCCCCAACTTCGCGTCCAGCCGGCCCTGCGGCGTCGCCCCGTGCTTGGCCACATAGGCGTCCATTTCCGCGAGGTAGTCGTTGAGCTCGGCTGCGCGGCTCCCTATGTGTTCGGCATACCGCCACAGCTCATAGGTCTCGTCCTCGTCGATGCCGTGGGCTTCGGCTTCCCGTAGCAGTGCGATGGACCGGTCGCTGTCCTCGTCCATCTGGTCGGGGTCCGCGCCGTCGTCCAGGGAGTCCAGCCAGCCGTACGCCCCGGCGAGCGCCAGGGCCCCTCGTACGTTCTCGTCCACGCGCGCGGTCGCCAGGTATGCCTCCACGGCTGACGCGACATGGGACCAGTACGTCTCGTCGGTCAGCTCTCCGGCAGGGGTGAAGAACGCGGTGAATTCCGACGGCAGCTTTCCGGAGGTGATCACGCTGGTGACACTGGCGGGAACCGGCGGCTGGTCCATGATTCTCCCTCAACGCGGTCGATCAACGAGAGAGCCAGTGTCTCCCAGCGCGCTAGGCGCGCAGCCGGGCCGCGTCCTGGCCGGGGGGCAGTCCATAGGCGCGGCGGTATTCGCGGTTGAACTGGGTCGCGCTGATGTAGCCGACCGCCTCGGCGGCCTGGGCCGCCGTCGTGTTGCCCGCGACCAGGCGCCGCCGCGCCTCCTGCAGCCGCAGGTGTTTCTGGAACTTGAGCGGGCTCATGCCGGTGGCGGCTTTGAAGTGCCGGTGGAGGGTGGCGGGGCTCATATGGGCCACGGCGGCGATCTCGTCGATGCTGAGCGTTTCGGTGTAGTGGGCGAAGATCCATGCGGCCGTCGCGCGCACCCGGGACGCGGCGGAGTCGGCCAGTGACCACTGGCGCAGGACGGGGCCGAGCGGGCTGCGCAGCAGCCTGTAAAGGATCTCGCTCTCGATACGGGCGGCCAGGGGGCGGATGTCGTCCGGGGTTTCGAGGAGCCGGACCCAGCGGGTGACCGCGTCGATGAGCTCCGGGGCCATCGGCGCGGTGATCTGCCCGCCGACGGTCGCCGGCGATGGCACTCCCGGCCCGGCCCCGTCGAGCTCCAGCAGCAGCTCGGCGAGCACCGCACCGTCGAGCCGCATGACCGCGGACCGGTACGGCACCTTCTCGAAGACGGCGGTGACGGGCAGGTCGAGCGTGTTCAGAAGCATCGCCCCGGGCGGGGTGACCCAGCTGCGGTCTCCGGCGACGGTGCGCTTGGCGCCGTCGGCGATGAAGCAGATCATGGGCTCGTACAGCACGTCGATGGGGTCCATGGGCTCGTCGATCGCGACCACCAGGAGCCGGGGCACCGCGGTCTCGGACCACAGCGCCCGCCCGTGTCGGTCGATGGCCGCGGCGAGCTCGTCGAGCATGGGACACACCCTTCGCATGAGAGGATCAGGCAATCCTATGCGATCCGTGGCCCATGACGCCCCGCGGCCGCGTTCCTACCGTGGAGGGCATGACACAGAACAACACCGGCCCCATTGGCCTCCCGCACCGCAGGCTCGGCACCCAGGGCCTCGAAGTCGGGGCGATCGGCCTGGGCACCATGGGCATGACGATGGCGTACGGGGCCGGGGACGAGCAGGGCGGGATCGCCACCATCCACCGCGCCCACGAACTCGGCGTCACCCTCTTCGACACCGCCGAGCTGTACGGAATGGGCACCGGCAGCAATGAGCAGCTGCTCGGCCGGGCCGTGAAGGGCTTCCGCGACGAGGTCGTCATCGCCACCAAGTTCGGCTTCGACCTGAGCGATCCCGGCAAGGTCGGACACGCCATGGACAGCCGCCCCGAGCACATCCGCGAGGTCACCGAGAACAGCCTGCGCCACCTCGACACCGACCGCATCGATGTGCTGTACCAGCACCGGGTCGACCCGAACGTGCCCATCGAGGACGTAGCCGGCACGGTCGGCGAGCTGATCGCCGAAGGCAAGGTGCGCTACTTCGGGCTGAGCGAGGCGGGCCCCGACATCATCCGGCGCGCCCACGCCGTGCACCCGGTGTCGGTGCTGCAGACCGAGTACTCGGTGTTCGAGCGGGCCGTGGAGGTCGAGGTGCTGCCGGTGGTGCGCGAGCTGGGGATCGGCTTCGTGCCGTACTCGCCGCTGGGCCGCGGCTTCCTCACCAGCGCGGTGAAGCCCGCCGCCGAGTACCCGGCGGACGACATGCGCAGCTGGGACGACCGCTGGCAGCCCGGCAACTACGAGAAGAACCTGGCCGCCGTCCGCGAGCTCACCGCTCTCGCCGACGCCAAGGGCATCGCCGTCACCCAGCTGGCGCTGGCCTGGCTGCTGGCCCAGGGCGAGGACATCGTGCCGATCCCGGGCACCCGCAGCCCGCACCGCCTGGCGGAGAACGTGGCCGCCGCACAGGTCACCCTCACGCCCGGGGACCTGGCCCGTATCCGGGAGATCCTGCCGCGCGGCGCGGCCGGCTCCCGCTATCCCGAGGAGATGATGCCGAACTGGTGAGCCCGCGCGGCGGGGCATCGGGTGTAGACGCTGCGTCAAGTAAGTGGAGACGCAGCGTCAAGGACACCAGTGGCTTCTCACGTCAGCATTGAGTGCGTCGGCCGAGGCACCGCAGACAGCGGCCGAAGCACCGCAGACAGGAGGAGCGGCATGAACCCCATCAGCCCCATCAGCAAGAGACTCGGCGTCGTCCTGGGTACGGCCGCCGTCTTCGTCGGCACTGCGCTCGTCAGTGCTGAGCCGGCGGCGGCCATCCCTTCCCTGGACGAATTCTCTTTCACACCCACGTGGCTGGACAACGGGCGCATGGTCATGGTCGATCTGTCCGGAGGCATATCCGCGGGGTACGCGGAGTGGCGCCAGGACCCCTACAACGGGGACCCCGGTGACGCCATGCGCGTGCGCGACAGCAACGCGGACGGGTATGGAATCGAGGCCGTTCTCACGTACGACGGCCGGAAGGCCACGACTCGGGGTCACGACTCGCCCTACCGCAGCCCCTGGACGACAGGGGACCTGTCGGAGGACCACACCTACGTCATGCGCGTATGCGTGGTCAGGGGAACCGCCGACAAGTGCACCGAAGCCCGGGTCACCGCGTGAGCCCATTGGGTCTCAGCAGCACTGCCACGTGAACATGGCCTTCTCGAAGCGGCCCGCGGCCAGGTCATCGGGGCGGATCAGCCAGTACAGCGCACCGCCGTCGCCCCACATCACGTCCGCGTCCTCGTCGGAGTCGAGCTGAGCGAGCAGCACCCACCCCTCCGCCTCCTTCTCGATCCGCGGGTCCTCCCACGACAGATCACCGCCGCCCAGCGCGCCATGGGCCACCACGATCTCCACGGCGGTCTGGACGGACTGGGCATGGCCGCCGATCTGATGCGCGACACCGCTCTGGTGACTCCACACCGCCCGCTTGAACGCGTCCGGAAGCTCGTCCTCACCGAACGCGGCGGTCAGCGCGAGCGAGTCGAAGTCGGGCGCGCTCGGGCCCGTACGGACGGTCAGCGGCACCTCCGGAAACGGGGTGAGGCCCGCCGGTGCGGGCCGCTCGGGTGCGGTGGCGGACTCGGGCGGGAGGTGGAGGACGCGGGCACCGGCCCAGGTGTCCGGGTCGGCGGTGTCAACCAGCGCGTCGTCGTCCTCGTCGCCGTAATAGAAGAAGGCGAGCCGGCCGTCGGCGGGCAGCGGTACGTCCAGCGTCTCCCTGGGCAGCGCGGCACAGTCGACCGCCGCGACGAACGGCAGCGGCCCGTGCCCCTCCCACACCGGCCAGTCCACGCCCTCGGGCAGCCGGGGCAGTCCGCCGAGCCGGCCGACGACCGGATCGGCGGGCTCGGCCTTCCGGAGGTGGGCGGCCGGGCGCAGCAGCGCGATCCAGCGGTCGGCGAGGTCGGGGGGCAGATGGGTACGGGCCAGGGCGTGCAGCGGGTCAGGTGCGGTGCTCATACGGGTCATGATGGCGGGCGGGTCCGACAGTCGGGCGTACGAAGGTCGTGGCGCCCGCGGCACATCATGGATCGTTTCTCAGGACACGGCCTTCGCCCAGGTGGACGACGAGGCGTTCGTGGTCTGCCAGCCACCTCGGCGCGTGGCTGAACCTGTTGCCGTCCAGCCGGAGCGAGGTGAGGGCCGGGAGGTCGCCCACCCATGCGGGCAGGTCGGTGAGTTCGTTGTCGCCCAGGTCAAGGCTGGTGAGCGCGGTGAGGCCGGCCATCGACGCAGGCAGTTCGGTCAGCCGGTTGCCGCGGAGGCTGAGACTCGTCAGCGCGGTGAGGCCACCCAGCGTTTCGGGCAGCGCCGTGAGCCGGTTGAAGCCGAGGTTGATGCCGGTCAGCGCGGTGAAACCCCCGGCCCATGGGGGCAACTCGGTCAGTTCGTTGCGGTCCAGGTTCAGCCAGCGCAGGGCGGTGAGCCCGCTCAGCTCCGCGGGCAGCCGGGTGAGTCGGTTACTGCCCAGCAGGAGATGGCTGAGGTTGGCCAGCTCCCCGAGCGATGCGGGCAGCTCGGCGAGGCGGTTGAAGTCCAGGTTGAGTTCGGTGAGGGCGGTCAGCTTCCCGAGTGTCCGGGGGATCTCGACGAGCCGGTTGCCGGACAGATCGAGCTCACTGAGGGCGGCGAGATCGCCCAATGAGCTCGGCACGGCGGAGATGCGATTGCTGCCGACGTCGAGGCTGGCGAGCTTTTTCAGGCCGCCCAGGAACTCGGGGAGCTCGGTGAGCTTGTTGTCACGAAGGGCGAGGTCGGTGAGTTCGGTCAGCTGCCGCACCCATATGGGTATCTGCGCGAGCCGGTTTCCGTTCAGCACGAACTCGGTGAGCGCGCTGAGGTTGCCCAGCGATTCGGGTAGTTCCTCCAGCCGGTTGTCGCTGAGGGAGAGGTGGGTGAGCCCTGTGAGGTCGCCCAGGAAGTCGGGCACCTCGGTGAACGTGCCGTCGCTGAGGTCGAGTCGGGTCAGCGCGGTGGCCTCGGCCAGCAAGGCGGGGACGACCGGCAGCGACAGATGACCGAGCTCCAGGGACGTATCGCCGTCGTCGATGACCTGGGCGATGAGTTCTTCCGCGTCCTCCAGGGCGAACGAATCATCGTCGTCGTCCATCTCGAACGGTTCGTCGTACTCGGACATGAGTGATCCCTCGGAACGGGCCGCTGTGACGGGAAGATCGAATTCTGCCGCGCCGAACCGCGGGGCGCCACCCATGGCTGTGAGGTATGCGCAAGGTGGGGGCTTCACCGACGCCGAGAGGGGTGCTCGCGAGCGAATGCGCCTGGATGCGGTGGCCCGGTTCGAGGCTGGGCAGACGACCAGAGCTCGCGGCGGCCTGCGACGGATGGATCGTCTTCGAGGACGAGGCCGGTCAGCCGCTGACGCCGACCTGGTCCTGGACGCGTGAAAGCGCTGGCTGGCCGAACGGCGATGGGCCAGGCACGGTCGGGGCTAAAAGTCCCTGGCAGATACGGTTACGGATGACCGAGAGCCTGCCTGGCGACGTGGCCGCCGTGCTTGCTGTAGTCCTGAACACGGACAATCCAGTTCATGTCGCGCTCCGAAGGCAGGTTCCGCACCTCAGCGTCCGAGCGCGCTGCACATGCGGGTGCGGTACCGCCTACTTCGAACTTGGCACCAGCGAGATGGAGCCCGCACCCACCGGCCCCGGCACTGTCGTGGTGGCCGAAGCGCAGCTCGTCACCGAGGCGGGTGAGTACCCCGGTAAGGTCCTGGTCTCCGCGCAGGGCGGCTACCTGTCGTGGCTGGAAGTCTGTTCATGGAGCGACGACATCGAGGTGACTCTGGCCGGCGCACGTCACTGGCTGCAGACACGCTCCTGATCCCTGACGGCCAGCGTCCAGCGGTCTCCGAACCGACCGACATCACGAGTTCAACTTCACTGGCCGCCCACCCGAATTCCCTGGTGATCCGCGCCAACGGAAGCGCCGGAAGTGCGCCGTGGCGATCGCGGACCCGTCCAACGGCGCGATCGACAAGGCGGCTCAAGGCGGTGGGCGCACGCCATCCCAGTGCGGCCCGGCTCCGGGTGGGTGATGACGGGTCCACGCCCGCCGGACGTCGCGGCACGGGCCTGCTGGCGGTCGCCGAGAGCAAGGTGGACCTCGCGAGGCGGACGAGGGTGTCGGCCTCGTCATTGGTGTTGCCGAGATCACGGAAGATCGCCACCGCCTGCCGGTAGCAGTCCGGCGCGCGGCGGTGGCTCCCGGTGCGCTCCGTCATGGTCAGGTCATTCTGGTCCACCCGCCCCTGACCAGCCGGTACAGCCCGATTTCAAGCTGCGACCTCACCAGCGCAGGCACGCACCGAAGGCGGCGCGTCCGCAGCGGCGACGGACAGCCACTACCTGCGATTCGACAAGGGCTCCGTCACCAACTCCACGCTCCAGCTGGTGAAGCGGGTTCCGGGCCGGGACAAGGTGATCGCGAAGTACAAGGCGGGATCTGGCCAGGTCACGAACACCTGCGCAGTCGGGAAGGGATGGCTGCCCAACGCCGACGCCCGCAACCCGTACGCCATTCAGTGGCACCGCAGGAACTTCGACGGCGACATCAACGGCCTTGTCATCAAGATCTCGGACAGGCGCTGCCACAACGGCACCCAGCGCACCGCGCTGTTCATCCACAGTGAGATGAAGCCCAACGGGCGGCAGGGCACGATCGAGTCCGAGAAGTGGACCAACCGCGGGCCCAACGACTACTACTCCAACGGCTGCATCAAGCTCAACCCGACCAACATCTACAACCTGTTCTCCCGCTTGGACCGCATCGGCTGGCCCAAGAAGCTCTACGTGGTCAGCTGACAGGCCGACAACCGTGCCCCGGGGGGCCGCCGACCAGGCGGCCCCCACGCTGATGCCCACGGTCCTGCACTCGATGCGGGTCGGCTGCACCTCGAAGCCGGAGTGGCTGGTACACCTGGCGCGCCGTGGCCGGATCGACCTGGCCCGCGAGTTCCAGCGGCTGCCCGGCTGGGAGGTCTCCTACGAGCCGGCACGGCCCGCTGAGGGATCTGTTCGAAGACGGCGAGCTCGGCGCGGGCGTCGAGCGCGGAGGTGGGCTCGTCGACCAGTAGCACCGGCGGCGTCGACAGGAACGCCTTGATCTTCGGCTTCCGGGCGATGCGGGAGTCGGCTAGAAGGGCGATGGCGGGGCCGGAGTACGTCACCACGATTCCGGCCGCCGCCCGCCCCGCCGAGAGAGCGCACTCCTGGATCCGGGGTGCACCGCGCTACACCCTCGCGATCGGGAGGCAGGTCAAGGAACCGTAAAGCGGGCACGTTCGTTACTCCGGGCATGACCGCTATGACTCCCGGCTCGAACCTCCCCCTGTCCGTCGCGCGCGTGGCAGTGGACGTCACCGCCCCGGTGCGGCTGGACGTGTCGGGCCTGCTCCTCACCGCCAATGGCAAAGTGCGCTCCGACGACGACTTCGTCTTCTACAACCAGCC
>NZ_MUNE01000006.1 GCF_002154605.1 Streptomyces milbemycinicus
CGGCGTTCCGCGCAGGGGGCATCAGGCAGGGTGGCGCTTCCCGGTGATCGTCGGCGGTTGCAGTCCGGGCACAGGTGTCGCAGGCAGCCGGGCCCGGAGGCCGGCGCGCGCAGCACGGTGATCGGCTCGCGGGTGGGCTTGTCGCAGCGATAGCAGCACTGCGTCACCGGGCGGCCTCCTCGCGTGGGCCGAGCGCCGCGCTGGCCGTGATCTTCAGCGCGGCGAAGAGAGACGCCGGGTCGGTGAGGTGCTGGTCCCGGGGTGGTACGCGTCAGCGCAACCCGGGACCCCTAAGGGAGTCGACGGAGGGCACCTCGATGTAGGCGGTCGCTCCCCAGACCTGGATGCTTGGCAGCGCGCTCATGTCCCACGCGGCGGCCGCCTCGGGAGCGATGAGCCAGCACAGCACCCCGTCGAAGGGATTCTCGATGACCGCGCCCACGTCCTCGCCGAGCAGTTCCAGGGCGTGTTCACCGATGAAGCGTGGGACGCGCACGACGTCCCACGACTCGTCGGCGGGCTGAAGCTGTGTCCTACGGCCGCTGGGAGGTGCCCACGATCCGAAGTTGAGAGAGCCGGCATCCATTGGGCTCGCCTTGGTCGCGGCGGGCACCCGCAAGGGTTCGGCCATTGTCGGAGTCGTCCCATCTGCCTGTTCGGTGTGGACAGGTAGATGGTTCTCCGCGGACAGCGCCACAAGTGACCCAGCGAGGGTCAGTCAGGGTCACTCGCCAGCGTGGCACCATTCCGCGAAATTGCTGAGGCTCGCCGCATCGCCACGCCGCAGTCGGCGGAGCGTGGCGATGTCCTCGTGCACCCACGGATGGTCGCGGGTGTGCTGTGGAGAGATGTGACGGGCGGTCTTCAACGACTCGTACGCATGGCGGGCCAACCCCGACCACAGCTGGGCGCGAGCCAGATCGATATAGAACCCGCTCCGGCGCTCGGCAGGCAGAGAACGCGGCGGGGCCCAATCGTTGGCGACGGCGAGGGCCCGACGCACATGGTCACCACCGAGGCTGACGGCAACGGAGACTTCATGGATGCGGACGCTGTACGGCCCGAACGCTGTGCCCTGGTAGACGTCCTCAGGTACGGCGTGCCCCAGGCGCAAAGCCTCCGCGAGGTGGTGATCCGCAGCCTCCACAAGTCCGGCTCGTCCAGCGATAACAGCGGCCCGCATGTGCAAGGCACCCAACGCAGCGATCGCCGTACCGTCTTGACCAGTGGGTGCGTTGTCGATCGCCGCCTGCAGCGCGCAACCCGGGGACGTGCGCGCGGGCGGCGAAGAAGGTCTCGGTGCGGACGTAGGCGACGGTCGCGTCCAACAGAGGGTCTGAGGCGTAGGGAACTGCCCACCGCATCAGGTCCACCAGGCGCGCAGACAGGTCCCGGGCGCCGTACTTGTACGCCACGGCGTCAGCGGTTCGCAGCGCGGAAACCAGCAGGCTCGCGGTCTCGGCGCGCTCTTTGGCCGGGGTGAGGTGGAAGGCTCGGGTCAGCTCGCCGATGAGGGACGGCAGATGGCGAGCGATCCGCACGCGGCGTGAACGCGCGCGTCGCCCGGTCCCGGCTTCCCAGCAAGCGGGAGGTGTCGACGCCGAGCGCAGCCGCTAATGCCTCCACGACACCGTCGCCGGCGCCCCGAGCACCCCGCTCGATCTTCCGTAAGGTGCCGACATGGATCCCGGCCGCGTCGGCCAGCTCCTGCTGCGTCCTACGTGCGATGCGGCGGTGGTAGGCCACGCGTTTGCCGAATGCGCGGGCGTTCTCAGTCGGCATGCTGGTGCTCCGTTCGGTGCGTCCACTCCGAACGGTAGCGAGCGGCCCCATGTGTACGAGGCCGCTTGCGTCATGTGGCGGTGAGTTGTACGAGGTCGAGTAGCGAGTCGATCTGCCAGTCCGCGGCGGCCGCCTCCGCTGTGCCGGACCACAGATGGCCCCATGGACCACGGCGCAGATGCGCGGAGCGCAGGCCCGCGGTCTTCGCCGGCTGCGTGTCGTTCGCGGGGTGATCGCCTACGTACATGGTCTCGCTGGGCGCGGTTCCCGCAAGGTCCAGAACGCGGGCGAAGAAGCGCGGGTCGGGTTTGGCGATCCCCCACTCTCCCGAGGTGGCGATCTCGTCAACGGGCAGCTTGAGGTCTCGCAGCAGGACACCAGCGCGCGCCGTCTGGTTGCCCGCGATGATGACGCGGATGCCCGCCTCACGAAGCGCGGCGAGCGCTGGACGCACATCTGGATAGAGGTCGGACTCGTCGAGGTCCTCGCCGACTCCAGCGGCCTCCATCGCGGCCCGCTCGGCCGCGATGTCGATGTCGGGCCGGATGAGTCGCAGGGCTTCCGCATTGTCACGCCCTTGAGCGACCACCGCGCCGACGAGGGCGGAGAGGGTATGGCGGGGGATGCCCAGCCAGTCAGCCCATGCCCCCCAAACGCGGTCGTCTCGGATCAAGGTCTCGCCGATATCGAGGACCACTGTGCGGATCATGCGGGCAGCGTAGAGCAGGCCAGACGACGGCCCGCAGAACGTCGATGTCCCTGATGCCCGGCTGGTGCGAAACCGCACCCCGATTAGAGTGTGAGCGCACGCCGTGACTGGCGAACGTGGAAGCGACCACGAGGAAGCGGTGTGCGGCTCCAGCCACCACGAGGTGCCGCCCGCCTGGGCACCCCGGGACCACGACCGGACCAGCCGACCGATCGCCCCGGAGGACACCGATGAGCCAGCCTCTCTCCCATTCCGACCCCGCCTCTTCCCTCGGCCCCTTCCTCCCCCATCCCGCGTTGGCGGAGGCCGACCCGGAGCTTGCCGCGCTCGTGGGCGCGGAGGAACGGCTGCAGGCGGAGACCCTGCGCATGATCCCCAGCGAGAACTATGTCTCCAGCGCCGTTCTGGAGGCATCCGGCACGGTGCTCCAGAACAAGTACAGCGAGGGCTACCCGGGCCGCCGCTACTACGAGGGCCAGCAGGTCATCGACCAGGTCGAGACCCTGGCGGCGGACCGCGCGAAGGCCGTGTTCGGCGTCGAGCACGCCAACGTCCAGCCGTACTCCGGCTCGCCCGCCAATCTCGCCGTCTACCTGGCCTTCGCCGAGCCCGGTGACACCGTGATGGGCATGTCGCTGCCCATGGGCGGCCACCTCACCCACGGCTGGGGCGTCTCCGCCACCGGCAGGTGGTTCCGCGGTGTCCAGTACGGGGTGCGGCAGGACACCGGGCTGATCGACTTCGACGAGGTGCGCGATCTGGCCCGTAAGGAGCGCCCCAAGGTGATCTTCTGCGGTGGTACGGCGGTGCCCCGCACCATCGACTTCGCCGCCTTCGCAGAGATCGCCCGGGAGGTGGACGCGGTGCTGGTCGCCGACATCGCGCATATCGCCGGACTGATCGCGGGCGGCGCCCACCCCTCCCCGGTGCCGCACGCCGATGTCGTCTCCACCACCACCCACAAGACGCTGCGCGGCCCGCGCGGCGCGATGCTGATGTCGCGCGAGGTCCACGCCAAGGCGATCGACAAGGCCGTCTTCCCCGGGCTTCAGGGCGGCCCGCACAACCAGACCACCGCGGGTATCGCCGTGGCCCTGCACGAGGCCGCCCAGCCCGCCTTCCGCGACTACGCCCACGCCGTCGTCGCCAACGCCCAAGCCCTCGCCGAAGCCCTGCTCGTCCGAGGCTTCGACCTGGTCTCCGGCGGCACCGACAACCACCTGATCCTCATGGACCTCACGCCCAAGGACGTGCCGGGCAAGGTCGCGGCCAAGGCCCTCGACCAGGCCGGGATCGTGGTGAACTACAACACCGTCCCCTTCGACCCCCGCAAGCCCTTCGACCCCTCCGGCATCCGGATCGGCACCCCCTCCCTGACCTCCCGCGGTCTGCGCACCGAGCACATGGCCACCGTCGCCGAGTGGATCGACCGGGGCGTGGGCGCCGCCGGGAGCGGCGACGAGGAAACGCTCGCCAAGATCAGGTCCGAGGTCGCCGAGCTGATGGCCGCCTACCCCGCCCCCGGTCTGCCGACCGCCTGACGTCGTCCGGGCTGACCTCGTCCGGGCTGATGTCGTCTGGTCTGGCCTCGTCCGGGCTGATGTCGTCTGGTCTGGCCTCGTCTGGTCTGGCCTCGTCCGGGCTGGCCCCGGCAGGCCTGACCCCGTCCGGGCTGGGGCTGTCCGGGCTGAGGCTGTCCGAATGAGGGGCCTCCGGCTGGGAGCCCTCCGTCCTAGGTCTGGGCTGGTCGTCCGCGGAGCCCTGTCCGGCCGTCAGGCCGGGCAGGTCCCGCCACTGCTCGTCCGCCCGGACCTGGACCCGCTCGTCCCGGCCCGGAGCGGTCGCGGGGGCGGCCGCCGAAGCGCCCACTATCCGCGCCATCACCCGCTCGATCAGCGTCTCTCCGTCCATCGGCGACTCGCCCAGCGGGGGAGACTCCAGCGCGCGCCCGAGCGCCCGCAACTCGTCGGGCAGGCGCCCGTACCCGCCCCCGCCCCCGCTCCGGGCCACAGCCCCGGCGGCTGCCGCGGCTGTCTGGTCCGCGGCCTGCGTCCCGGTGCTCTTCGCAGTCCTTTCCTGGTCCCGCTCCGTTTCCCTCTCCGTTTTCCTCTCCGTCACTTCCTCGCCTTCCTTCCTCCGCCGCCACCAGCCCCTCCAGCCGCCTCAGCGCACGGCTGAGCCGGGATTTCACCGTGCCGCGCGGCCAGCCGAGCGCCTGTGCGGTCTCCGACTCGTTCAGATCCAGCAGATAGCGGTAGGTGACCACCCGCCGCTGTGGCTCGCTCAGCTCGTCCAGCGCGGCCAGTAGTCGGGCCCGCTGCTCGCCCGCGAGCGCCGCCACTGCCGGGTCCGCGGATTCCGGTATGGCCGGCTCGGACCCGCCCGATCCGCGCAAAGCCGCTTCCCGGCCCACCGCTGTGCGCATTCGGCGCGCCGAGCGGAGCAGGTTGCTGGTCTCGTTGGCCACGATCCGCAGCAGCCATGGCCGGAACGCCGCGCCGTCCCGGAATGCCCCCAGGGCGAGATATGCCTTGACGAAGGCGTCCTGCACCACGTCCTCCGCGTCGGGGCCCGCCCCGAGCAGCACGGCGGTGCGATGGGCGATCGGTGCGTGTGCGCGCATCAGCTCCGCGTATGCCTCGGTGTCCCCGGCACGCACGCGCGCGATGATCTCCGCTTCGGCCGACGCCGTCTCGGCCCACGCCGCTTCGGCCGACGCCGTCTCGGCCTCTGCCCCTGCCGACTTCCGCACGGCGAGGTCCCCCTCCCGCGCCCTCTCACGAGTCCTCACACCTTTCATACACCGGCGGACCGAGACCGGTTCCACACCTGAGAGAATGGGTGCCATGGCCCTCGATCGTCCTCGTGCACTCTCCGGTATCCAGCCCACCGCAGGCTCGTTCCACCTCGGGAACTACCTCGGCGCGATCCGGCAGTACGTCGCGCTGCAGGAGACCCACGACGCCTTCTACATGGTCGTGGACCTGCATGCGATCACCGTGCCGCAGGATCCGGCGGCGCTGCGCGCCAACACCCGCCTCGCCGCGGCCCAGCTGCTCGCCTCCGGGCTCGACCCGGACCGCTGCACCCTCTTCATCCAGAGCCATGTGCCCGAGCACGCGCAGCTCGCCTGGGTGATGAACTGTCTCACGGGCTTCGGCGAGGCGTCCCGGATGACCCAGTTCAAGGACAAGACGGCCAAGCAGGGCGCGGACCGGGCCACTGTCGGGCTCTTCACCTACCCGATCCTCCAGGTCGCCGACATCCTGCTCTACCAGGCGAACCATGTCCCGGTCGGCGAGGACCAGCGCCAGCATGTCGAGCTGACCCGTGACATCGCCGAGCGCTTCAACGGGCGCTTCGGCGACACGTTCACCATCCCCGCTCCGCATATCGTCAAGGAGACCGGGAAGATCTACGACCTGCAGGACCCGGCGATCAAGATGAGCAAGTCGGCGTCCACGCCCAAGGGCATCATCAGCCTGCTGGACGAGCCCAAGGTCTCGGCGAAGAAGATCAAGAGTGCGGTCACGGACACTGAGACCGAGATCCGCTACGACGAGGAGAAGAAGCCCGGCGTCAGCAATCTGCTGACCATCTACTCCACTCTCACCGGCACCACGATCGCCGATCTGGAGCGGAAGTACGAGGGCAAGGGCTACGGCGCGCTCAAGACCGAGCTGGCCGAGGTGCTGGTCGAGTGGGTCACCCCGTTCCGCGAGCGCACGCAGGAATACCTCGCGGACCCCGAGACGTTGGACGGAATCCTGGCCAGGGGCGCGGAGAAGGCCCGCGCCGTCGCGTCCGACACGCTGGCCCGCGCCTACGACAAGGTGGGCTTCCTGCCTGCGAAGCACTGACCGCGAAGCACCGACCGGCACCGGCTCAATCACCGGCCGATGTCCCAACGCCCCCTTCGAGGGGGCCGTGGGTACGTGCGCCGATGGACCGACGAACCTAGCCGCGAAGGCGGCCCAGCCGCCACACTGACACCGGATATGGCGGCTCAGGCCCACAACGCCCGGGAGGGCCAGGAGGGAGAACGCAGTGGGGACCGTAACGCTCGGCGTTTCGATCGCGGTCCCGGAGCCCTACGGCAGCTATCTGCAGCAGCGGCGCGCGGGCTTCGGCGACCCTGCCGCTCACGGCATCCCCACCCACGTCACGCTGCTGCCGCCCACCGAGGTCGACTCCTCGGCGCTGCCCGGCATCGAGCGCCATCTGGCGACGGTCGCGGCCGAGGGCCGGCCGTTCACGATGCGGCTGGTCGGCACCGACACCTTCCGCCCGCTGTCCCCGGTCGTCTACGTCAAGATCGCCGAGGGTGTCGAGGAGTGCACGGCGCTCCAGGAGCGGGTGCGGGTCGCTTCCGGGCCGTGCGCCCGCGAGCTGCAGTTCCCCTACCACCCCCACGTCACGATCGCCCATGGCATCGACGAGGAGGCCATGGACCGGGCGTACGCGGAACTGAAGGACTTCGAGGCGGCGTGGACGATCGACGGTTTCGCGCTCTATCAGCAGGGTGCGGACGGGGTCTGGCGCCTGGAGTGTGAATATCCCTTCGGCGACGGACCCGGCGCGTCGGGCACCGGCCCGGTGCTCCCTCGCCAGGTCAACCTCTGCCGTCCGCCCGCGCCGTCCCTGTAACGGATCCCTGTAACGGATCCCTGTAACGGATCCGTAAGAGTGATGAGCGGAGTGTCGGACAAGTCGGTTCCGGCTGACAGCCCGTCGTAGCGAGACGCTGGCTTCCTCGCCCCGGGGACTGCAAGCCGAGCGAAGGGTACTCGCTGATCATGGACTGGTTGACCCGGCTGCCCATGATCGGCCCCCTGATCGTCCGGCTGATGCGCAGCCACGCGTACCGCTCGTACGAGACGCTGGAGCGCGTCCACTGGACCCGGCTCGCCGCCGCCATCACCTTCATCAGCTTTCTCGCCTTCTTCCCCCTGATCGCCGTCGCCGCCGCGATCGGCGCCGCGACGCTCAGCGCGGACCAGATGCGGCAGCTGGAGAAGAAGCTCGCCCAGCAGGTCCCCGGGATCTCCGGCCAGCTCGACCTCAGCGGCCTCATCGAGAACGCCGCCACCATCGGCATCGTCGCCGGCGTGCTGCTGCTGTTCACCGGCATCGGCTGGGTGGGTTCGCTGCGCGAGTGCCTGCGCGCGGTGTGGGAGCTGGAGGAGGACCCGGGCAACGCGGTGAAGCGCAAGCTCAAGGACGCCGTCGTGCTCTTCGGCCTCGGCGGCGTCGCGCTGGCCTCCTTCGCCGTCTCCGGCTTCGCCGTCACCGCCGTCGGCTGGACCGCGCGCCATCTGGGCATCCCCGAGAACGGGCCCGGCGGTTCGCTGCTGCGGGTGGCGGCCTTCGCGGCCGCCGTCGTCGCCGACTTCGTGCTGCTGTGCTACGTCCTGACCTGGCTGCCCGGCGTGCGGCCGCCCCGCCGGAGCGTCGTCGTCGCGGCGCTGATCGGCGCGGTCGGCTTGGAACTGCTCAAGCTGCTGCTGAGCAGCTACCTCCAGAAAGTCGCGGCCAAGAGCATGTACGGGGCCTTCGGGGTGCCCATCGCCCTGCTCCTGTGGATCAACTTCACCGCCAAGCTGACGCTCTACTGCGCCGCCTGGACCGCCACCAAACCCGTCCCCGAGCCGGAGCGGCCCGGGCTGGGGATCCCCCAGCCCGAGCGCTCCTGATGCCGGGGCTCCCGAGCAGAGCGTGCTCAGCCGCGTGAGCGGCGCCGTACCAGCTCCGGCAGCGGCCACCGCCGGTGCACCGCGTACGCCACGCCGCCCAGCAGCACCAGCGAGCCGCCCGTGACACCGACCGCCGTCCACATGCCGCCCGAGCCCGAGCCGTCGTCGCCGGGCGAGACGGCCGCCTGGGCGTGGTCACCGGCCTTCTTCCCGCTGCCTCCGGCGCCGTCCGACGCGGACCCGCTCGTCAGGCCCTTGGGGCCCGGCCGGACGAGCGAGCCCACCGGCTCGACCTTGTCGGCCGCCTTGAAGCCCCAGTCGAAGAGGGTCGCGGTCTCCTTGTAGACCTCGTTGGCCTCTTCCTTCTGCGGGTTCATGACGGTGACCAGCAGCACCCGGTCGCCGTGCTGTGCGACCCCGGTGAAGGTGGAGCCCGCATGCGTCGTATAGCCGTTCTTCACCCCGGCGATGCCCTTGTACTGCGGGACGTTGAAGCCGGTCAGCAGGCGGTTGGTGTTCTGGATCGCGAAGCTCTCGCGCTTCTTCTTCCCCTTGTTCTTCTTGTCCTTCTTGTACTCCCCGGGGAACTGCGCGGTCGCCGTCGAACAGTACTCCCGGAAGTCTGCCTTCTGCAGCCCCGAGCGGGCGAAGAGGGTGAGGTCGTACGCGCTGCTGACCTGGCCCTTCTCGTCGTAGCCGTCCGGGGTGACGACATGCGTGTCGAGCGCGTTCAGCTGCTCGGCGTGTGCCTGCATCTCCTCCACGGTCTTCGCCTTGCCCCCGTTCATCGCGGACAGCACATGCACCGCGTCGTTGCCCGAGCGCAGGAAGACACCGAGCCACAGGTCGTGCACCGAGTAGGTCAGGTTCTCCTTGACCCCGACCAGGCTGCTGCCCGCCCCCATGCCCGCCAGGTCGGACGGCGCCACCTTGTGCTCGCGGTCCTTGGGGATCTTGGGCAGCACCGTGTCCGCGAAGAGCATCTTGAGGGTCGACGCGGGCGGCAGCTCCCAGTGGGCGTTGTGCGCGGCGAGTACGTCGCCGGACTCGGCGTCGGCCACCATCCAGGAGAGTCCGCTCAGCCTCTTGGGCAGCGCGGGCGCGCCGCCCTTCAGCGAGACCTGGGTGCCCGGGCGGCCGAGCCGTTTGCCGCCCACGTCGGACATCTTGGCGGGCGGCTTGGGGGTGTCGTCGTCGCGGTCGGCGGTCGGCGCGGCGTGGGCCGGGGCGGCGGACAACAGGGCGGCCAGGAGAAGGGCGGCGGAGGCGGCCAGGG
>NZ_MUNE01000060.1 GCF_002154605.1 Streptomyces milbemycinicus
CCGCCGAAGCCGACCTGACCGCCGACGCACGCCCCACCCGCCCCGACGCGCCGTGGCACCCGGTGCAGCCCAGCTCCGAAGCAGGGCGACAAGTCAGCTCAGCCGGAGCAGAAGCGACGGCTCTGGCACGGATGACCGGGGCGGGCCGACGGCGCGGAGCCGCGATCCCGATTCGCGCCGCACCCTGGTGGCCAGTGGTGCGGTGCATGCGATCCGTCCCAGGCCGCCGGCCGCGTCGTAGCGGGCCGGCAGAGGTGTGAACAGTGCCTTCACCGCCCTGCCTCCGTGCCGCCATCGTCGGCCAGTATGTGCGTCGGGGGAAGCTCCCACCTGATCTCCCCTTCATGCCAGTGTCCGGTGGGAGCCAGGCCGGCAGCAGCGGCAACAGCAGCAGATGCATGATGATCCGGATGAATGTGGGCGCAGATCCCCTGCACGCCTTGCTCCTGCAGCCACGCAACCAGTCCTCGTGCCGCCTCGGTAGCGATCCCGCGCCCTTGCCACGCAGTCCCGACCACCCAGGCAACCTCGGCCGCGCACCCGCGCTCAGCATCAATGACCGTAGCCTGCACCGTCCCGGTCAGGCATTTCTCCTCGCGGAGCCGGATCACCCAGTTCCACCACGTCACGGAAGGATCGGATGATCCGGTCACCAGGCGCTCATACCGTGCCCGCAATGCCTGCGGAGAGTACGGGGCGCCGCCGATGAAAACATGCAGAGCCGGGTCGGAGAGCACCTCGGCCATCTCGTCAGCGTGCTCGACAGCGAGCGGGACGAGGCTCAGCCCGCCAGTCTCGATAACCCCGATCTTCATGGCGTCCACACCGTCTCCTGTCCAACCGCTCCCGCTGCCGGTGCCCATTCGACAACACTACGGTGCCGTCAAAAATCGCGAACATTCAGGGACCGCGTTGATCACTACTTGCTGCCCCAGCTGACCGACATGCGCTGTCAAAAGCGATCGAAGGCAAGCTGTTGAACGAGGCCGCAGGTGCGGGCGGAATACGCACGGATCCCTGCTGGTTGGCCCGGCGTGGCTACTTTAGGACTCATCGGCAGTGGACGGATCGGCAGCACTCTCGCGCGGCTGGCCGTGAATGGCGGACTCCACATCGTACTCAGCAACTCGCGCGGCCCACAGACTCTGGCCAACCTGGTCGCGGAACTCGGCCCCCGTGCCCGGGCGGCGACCGCGGCAGAAGCCGCCGCAGCAGGCGACTGGGTGGTCGTGACCGTCCCGTTCAAGGCGTACGACTCCCTGCCGCGCGAGCCTCTCGCAAGCAAGACGGTCATCGACACCAGCAACTACTCCCCGCAGCGCGACGGCGGAATCCAGGCCCTGGACAACGGCTCGACCACGAGCAGCGAACTGCTCCAGCAGTACCTCGGTGAATCAGCACACGTCGTGAAGGCGTTCAACAACATCCACCACCAGCACCTCGCCGTACTGAACAGGCCGGCAGGCGCCGAAGACCGCACCGCGCTCCCCATCGCCGGGGACAACACCGAGGCGAAGCGGCACGCGACCGAACTGTTCGGCATTCTCGGATACGACACCGTCGACGCGGGACCACTCGCGCAGGGCAGGCGGTTCGCACCGGGCACGCCCGCATACGGCGCTCCCTACACGGAGCTGCCCAGCGAGTCGTTCGGGTCCCTGGCGCCCGGCTCCGCCCCGGCCGGGTTCCTCTCCCTCCAGGCAGGCCCGGCTTCGGCTGCCGAGATACGAGCGCTCCTGGCGAAGGCACAAAACTGACGCGGGCGGCACGCTGAAGGGGATGTCCGACCTCGAGATTTGCCGGTCGTACCGGAGCAGGGCCTCCCGCGTAGCCCCTGGGTGTTCAACTTCTGGTCCTGGCAATCATCAAGCGCAGCGACGACGCGCGCCCGACGCCCCTGCCCTCGCCCCTACCGGGAATCTGGGCCAGCCTGGCTGCGACTTCTCATCTCGATGCGCTGTGGTTGCTCGTTCCATGTCGCGGAGTTCCCTCACTCGATGTTCGTACGGCTCGCTGAGCACGGGCGTGGTCAGTGGCTGAGCAGCCAGCCGACACGGTCGTAGGCGAGGATCTGGTAAGCCACCATGACCGCGAGCAGCCACCGAGCCGCACGCCGTAGGCCGGCGAAGTGGAGGGCGGCCACCGCGCCGAAGAACACGGCGAGTTCGAGGAGCAGCCGCACCGGGCCCGGTGTGTGGATGTCGCTCTCGCCGGACCGGGAAGGGTCGTCCGGCACAGTGAAGGTCCCCCACGACCAGCCCACGGCGACAGGGAGCAGGACGACCGCGGCCCAGCGCCAGGGCGAAGGCACGCGACGCCATGCCCAGAGCGTCACGCAGGCCAGCGAGACCAGTTCGAGCAGGAAACGGACGGCGAGCATGGCGTCGTTGTTGGCGAGGGCCAGTGTGACGTTCATCTGGCCGCCTCCGAGCGGTCCGACTCAGCCGCCGACCGGAGAGCGACCTGCCCGTGCCGCTGGTGGGGCGTGGTGCCAGATGCACCGCCGTAGAAGACCCGGTCATGTATCAAATGTGATGCGACGGGCACGGTTGCCACCTTCGTAGGAGGAACGGTGAGGGCGTCGGTCAGGATGAGCGATCCACTGGGCGGGGCCGCCGGCCGGCGCGGCTGCTGCCGACAGGACAGTACCTGAGGTGTCCGACGCTTACGTGTTGTCGATACTGGAGGGGCCAGACGCTTTGCTCGCCGACCATAGGCCGACCCCGCCGACCGCCGACCGCTGACCGCCGACCGCTGACCGCCAACCGCCAACCGCCAACCGCATCGAGGGCGTACGACACCGGCTCCGCAACCCGTCCGTCGGCGGTAACACTGCGTTGATGGTGCGGCGTGCCTGCTCGATGGTTGCCTCGAGCGGCCGGGGCTACGGACGGAGCACGATCTTGCCGTGGGTGTGCCCCTGCTCCGGCTCGCGGAACGCGTCTCGCACCTGCTCCAGCGGATAGGCACGGGCGATCGGCACCTCAAGCTCCCCGCGCGCGGCGAGCCGGGCGAGCTCGCCGACCACGACCGCGCACGCCGCCGAGCCTTCTCCGTAGGTCCGCGCACCCACCTTGGCTGCGGCCTGCCAATCGCGGATCGTGTTGATCCGCTCGGGCCGCACACCCAACTCCACTGCCAGCTCAACGTAGCCCTCGCCGAACGTGTCGATGAACGCGTCGACGTTCCCGCCGGCCGCCTGCCGGATCCGCTCGGCCGCGCCTTCCCCGTACACGACCGGGACGACACCACGATCCTTCAACCAGGTGCCTCCTCCGGTCGTCCGACGCCGGAAAGCAGCTCCCCGAGGTTCTGCGCGTCGTACCAGCTATTCGCCTGGGCGCAGGCTCGTGCCTCCTCGACCGCCCGCTCGGTGCGACCACAGGCGACCAGGAGCTTGGTCCGCAGCCGGAAGAACTCGCTCTCCTCGAAGCCGAATCGGGCCTTGCGGTCTCAGCAGGTGAGTGACGGTTCGACGATCCGCTGTTCAGGCCAAGATGACCGGGTTGCTCAAGGCTGCCATGTGCCCCTTCACGTCACGGACCTCGGTGCGAATGAACGCCGATTCCCCGGCGCTGATCCGCCACTCCACCATCCCCGACCCCGTGTCGGGCAATGATTCGCTGCACACCTTTCCCTTCTCGGTGTGGAGGCTGAGAGTGCCGCACGGCACGCCTCGTACGTCGACTCGCACCACGGCCGGCTCATCGCCGATCTCCATCTGCTCACCGATCCCAGCGCTGCGGTCATCGGCAGAAACGGTGAAAGACAGCCCGACGGTCTGCGATGCGGCGATCCAGCTACGGCCGGCGCGGATACCGCCGAGGATCGCGTCAACACTCAGCTCGTCGGCCAGCACGACGGTGTGCGGGGTGCCGATCTGGCCCTCCAGGTGGGCGTCACTGTTGCCTATCGCAGGCCGCCACCGTCCCTGGTGGATCTCCGCGGCCAGGCTGCGCCCCCACTCGGCCAGGGCCGCCTCATTGTCCGCCTGCCATGGCATATCCGAACGCCACGGCCCATTCCACACCTCAACCACATCGAAGCCCTGGTACGGATACATGAACGTGCCCGACGCGTACGGGACGTGCGGATGAGCTGCAACACAGAGCCCACCCGTCCGATGAACCTCCCCCAGATGCCCGCCGACCTCGTCGTCCCGCACGCCATAGCGCCAGTCGACCACCTGACCCGGGCGGACGCCCAGCGCAAGCCAATGTCCGGTCCGCGTCACGACCTCCTGCCCCAAGATCACCAGCAGATCGTCGCCGGTGTGCCGACTCCAGGCACCATGCGTCTCAGCAGAATTGTGCTCGGTGGTCGCGAGGAAATCGAGCCCGGCCGCACGCGCACCTGCCGCAAGTTCCGACGGCGTCAGCTCGCCGCCGTTCGAGGCCACCGAATGCACATGGCAGTCACCCCGATACCAGCCACGCCCCCGGTCGGCCACCCGCCGCAAAGGAAACTGAGACACCGGAAGACTCTTCCCCGCTCCGTCACCCATCGTCATTCCAGCAACCTAGGGTGCCGCCGGGAGGTCGTGGCCATCGCGGGCGGGCGGCGCGGGTCAGCCTGCCGTCCACGGGCGAAGCTTGTCGGGGTTGCGGACGGCCCAGATGTGTGTGATCCGGTCGTGTGCGATGTCGAATGCGTACACCGCCACGGTGACGCCTTCTTGCTGGATCGTGAGGCCGGGCTGACCGTTGACCGTGCGTTCCAGGATTGTCCGGTTGTCGGGAGCCCTGCCAGCGATGTCGACGATGTAACGGGCGATCCTTTCGCCGCCTTCGATCGGGCGGAGTGCGGCCCTGACCAGGCCGCCGCCGTCTGCGGTGAGGGTGGCGCCGGGGTCGAGGAGGCCGATGAGGGTGCGGATGTCCTTGGCCTCCCATGCCTGTTTGAAGTCTCTGACCAGGCCGGCCTGGTGGGCGGCCGGGGCCGCTTGCGGTCGGGAGGTGCGGAGGCGGCGGCGCGCTTGGGAGGCCAGCTCGCGGCAGGCTGCCGGGGTGCGGCCGGTGATCTCGGCGATTTCAGCGAAGGAGTAGCGGAAGACGTCGTGCAGGATGAGCGCGACGCGTTGGGCCGGGGTCATCGATTCGAGTGCGATGAGGAAGGCCATGCTGACCGACTCGTCCATGGTGACCCGGTCGGCCGGGTCGGCCGTCGCGCCGCTGGTCCACTCGGTTCGGCCGGGTAGCGGCTCGGGGATCCATTCGCCTACGTAAGCCTCGCGTCGGGCCCGTGCCGAGCCGAGCAGGTCCAGGCAGATGCGGGTGGCGACCGTGGTCAGCCAGGCGCCGGGCGAGGCGATGGCGTCCCGCTGCTGCGGGGACATGGCGTACCAGCGGGTGTAGGTCTCCTGGACGGCGTCCTCGGCCTCGGCCAGGGAGCCCAGCAACCGGTAGGCGAGATTGATCAGTTGACTCCGCTCGCTGATGATCGCGCTCAGGCCCGTGTCGGACCGGTCGTGTCCCGGCCCCGCGTGGTTGGTCATGACTCCGGAGTCTCCCTGGATCGGATCTGCCATCACCAGTACGACGAGACGACCCGCCGGAATATCAGGTTGCCGCGCGGCAACCTGATATTCCGGCGGGTCGTCTCGTCGTACTACTCGAAGGAGCTCACCATCCATGCGCGGATCGCCCCCGCCGAGCCCCGGCTTCCCCGGCTCCCCGCAGGCAGCGGGCGCCGCTGTGTCGCAGTGCCCGGCCAGGGCCCGGCAGCGGCAGGTTCAGCGCACCAGCATCAGTATCAGGACAGGAGAACGATGATCAAGATCGGAATCATCCTCGGCAGCACCCGCCCCGGCCGCAAGGGCGAACAGGTCGCCCGGTGGGTCCACGGGGCGGCGGCACGCCGCTCGGACGCCGAGTTCGAGGTGATCGACCTGCTCGACCATCCGCTGCCACACCTGGACGAGTCGGCGTCGGCGGCGGTGTCACCGGGTCGGCATCAGCACGAGCACACCAGGGCCTGGGCGGACGCCATCGCCTCGTTCGACGGGTTCGTGATGGTCACTCCGGAGTACAACCACTCCATCCCCGCGGTGCTCAAGAACGCCATCGACTACCTGCACGCGGAGTGGAACAACAAGGCGGTCGGCTTCGTCTCCTACGGCGGCGTGGGCGGCGCCCGCGCGGTGGAGCAGCTGCGGCTGATCTGCGGGGCGCTGCAGATGGCCGACGTGGCCCCGCAGGTCACCCTGTCGCTGCGGACCGAGTTCGAGAACTTCGCCACGTTCAAGCCGGGCGCGCACAGCGCCACCGCCCTGGACACGCTGCTGGACCAGGTCGTGGCCTGGAGCACCGCCCTCGCGCCGCTGCGCGCGACCTCCCCGGTCACCGTCGCCTGAACCCCCGAGCCCGAGCCCGGCCCCGGCACAGCAAGTTGAGCCGGCAATCCGTACCGCACCTCAGACGTGGCCGACGGCGGCGCGCCGGACGAGGTGGAACTGGTTGCGGCCAGCATCCTGGAACGGAGGATGCAGTGCACTCGAACGATTCCGAAGTCAGTACGGCAACCGCGGGCCTGACATCCCGGGCCGCCGTGTCGTCGTACTAGTGAGAAGCCGAGATTCCACACCGATTGGAAGGGATGGTCGCGATGTCTACGCAACGCGAGATCGACGAAGCCATGGTTCGGCAGCAGATCGACAATATTGTGGATGGGATCCGAGCCAAGGATCTCGAGGGTCTGAAGCAGCTCTACGCGGCCGACGTCGTGTCCTTCGATGTCGAGCCGCCGCTGCAGCATGTAGGGGTAGAGGCGAAATTGAAGAACTGGGAAAGGGCTTTCACGTTCTTCCAGGATGTGCGTTATGAGGTTCGCGACCTGACCGTCGCCGTGGGCGGTGATGTGGCATTCGGGCACTGCTTCGGTCGACTCAGCGGCACGCTGAAGAACGGGCCGGCGACAAGCGGTATGTGGGTCCGGGCCACTTTCTGCTTCCGGAAGACCGACGGCAATTGGTTGATCGCGCACGACCAGGTTTCTGTGCCGTTCGATATAGCGAGCGGCAAGGGAGCGACCGACCTCGAGCCCTGACGAGTCGCAGAAGTTCGGGGCCTCGCCCGGCGGTGCTGCTCATTGAGCCCCTGACCTGGCTTCGCAGGCCAGGGGCGCGGCGGTGCTACTTCCGGTGACGCCCCGGTCCATGCCGACCGAGGCGTCAAAGGAAAGTCTGCACACCGCTCTGGATCGACGCCCCTCGCGACACGGTGCTAGGGGATCTCGAAGGTCCCGACGAAGGCCGACTGCGCCGCCCGGTGCCCCGTCGGGTACGAGCGTCCTCGGGCTGCCCAAGCAGCTCGCCGGTGCTGAACTCGGCTGGCTCTGCCTGCCGTTCGGCCGCGCGTGCGACACTCTCCCGTTCGATGGCGAAGGCGAAGGCGACGAGGCGTCCGAGTGGCATGTGGCCGCCGACGAGTCGGCCGAAGACGTCCTGGACTTCCATGCCCGCTCCCGGGCCGCCGCATACGCGGCGATCGCGGGCCTTGACATCGACAACAACGGCACCGCGTTCGCGTTCTTCGACGGCGCCACCGGCATCCGTACGCGCCGTGCGTGATCGACGACGGCCGACACTGTACGGCCGGGCCGTACGGAAAGGCAACGGGAAGTGTCCGTGTCGGTGGCTAGGGTTGCGATCATGGATATCGAGGAGACCAACCGCATGTGGCGGACGGCGCTGGCCTACGGCGACTCGCGCGGTGTCGAACAATTGCTGCGGCGCGACACTCGACTGCGACTGTTGGGGCACGAATCGTCGGGGACCCTCGAGACAGCGGGGACGGCCGAACTGCGAGGGCTTCTGCTGCTGGGCGGCGACAGCGACGTCCCGTTCGCGGGGGACTCTCCGTGGGGCATACCGGCCGGCGCGGGCCTCGCCGACGCCCTGGAACACGTGTGGGCACCGGTCGCCGGGTACTGCCCGGGCTTCCTCGCGGCGTTGCGGGCGGAGGTATTCGGGCTGGCGTTGGTCGCGATGGAGAACGTGTACCTGCTCGGATACCTTTATCTCGCCGATCGGTCAGGGGAGTTGCCGCGTGACCTGAAGGACCTGGCGCCGTACACGGGGTCGAACTCCCTGGACGTGCTGTGGGGGACGGCTCCGACCCTCGTCGGGCCGACGGACGTCATCCCCCTGCTGGACGAGCCGCTCCCCGCAGGCGTTCGTGACCTCGCCGCGGTCCACGCCTCCTTCACGTCGTTCGACTTCGATCTTCGACTGGACCGCTTCACCACGACGCTCGGCGCCTCGACCCTCGCGGACTATGAGGGAGAAGACCCCGGCGACTACGACCAGGACGAGGACTTCGTCCGCGCGGCCAACGGCGAGTTCGACCGCTGGATACAGTTCTGCACCTGCAACTCCGCCGCTGAGGCCTACTTCCTGGACATCGCCGACCGCGATCCCCACGACATCCCCCGGGTCGCGCTCTCGGGCATCAACGGCACCTCCGAGCGGCCCGGCGAGCCCTTCTGGGACTGGGTCAACCAGGCTCTGCCGTCCCTGCTCTTCTGCGTGTGAACATGGTTGAGGTTGGGGTGTGACCGGATACGGCAGAAACCCACCAGTACTTGATCATGATGGCTGGGCCCCTACCACTGGCCGCGCAGGGCTGCCTTGACTATCGGCCTTCTGCTGTCCAGCAAGATCCGGAACGGTACGATGCCGCTCGGGCGCGGGGAGCAGCAGGCCGCGGGCGGCTTCGGCCAGGCCGCCTGATCCGGGCGCGGGCCGGTCGGCATCACCAGGCCCCTGGACGATACGCGCGAGCTCACCGAGGACGAGGTGATCAGCAGGGTCGGTTCACGGACGCGAAGGTTCCTCGGGCAGGCCGTGCGGTGAGGAAGGCTCCGGCGTCTTTGTACGGCCCCGCAGTGCGTAACGCGCGACCGGGCCGACGGCGAGGCCCGCGCCGGCGAACAGCCCGCCCAGGACCAGCCAGCCGCCGGCGCCCCAGCCGACGAGCAGCGTGGTCATCACGACCGGGCCCAGCATCCGGGCGATCTGCGGGCCCATCCCGAAGAAGCCCTGGTACTGGCCCTGCCGACCGTCCGGGGCCAGGCCGAAGCCGATCTCCCAGGCGCCGGCGCCGTGCGTCATCTCGCCGAAGACCTGCACGACGGCCGCGGCGAGCAGTACGGCGACGGCCACGAGGGCGCCCGCCGGCGTGCCGGAGGCCGCGTACACCAGGCAGGCCGCGAGCATCAGTACACCGGCCCGGGCCGTGGCGCGAGCCGCGGTCGCCAGGTCCGTCACCTGGTGGGCGACGCGCACCTGGAAGACGACGACGCTGAGCATGTTGACCACCAGCACGACGGCCGCCATCGACTTGGGGGCGTCGGTGCGCTCCACGATCCACAGCGGCAGGCCGAGGCTGAGCAGCGGCATGTTCAGGTAGAGGACCGCGTTGAGGAGCGTCAGCAGCGCGTACGGGCGGTCACGGAGCACCGCGAGGCGCGGCTCGCCCTTGACGCGGGCCTCGGACGGGGCGGGCGGCACTTCCGGGAGCCGGCCGAGGATGACGACGGCGCAGAGGAACGCCAGCGCGTCCAGTACGAAGACGCAGAGATACGCGGACTCGGTGCCGACGGCCAGCGCGATCCCGCCGACACCGGCGCCCAGCGCCAGCCCGCCGTTGAGGGTGGACTGCAACTGGGCGCGGACGCGGGTGCGTTCGCCGGCGTCGACAAGACCTGCCAGCAGCGCCTGACGGGCGGAGGTCAGGCCTCCCTGACAGCAGGCGTAGGCGCAGAAGACGAGGACGAACAGCGGGAAGCTGCGCACCACGAGGAAGGACAGCAGCGCGGCGGTGGTGCAGACCGCCAGCAGCCGCGCGGTGCGACGCGGTCCCCACTGGTCGGCCAGGTATCCCAGCGGTACGCCGGCGAGCATGCCCGTAAACCAGCCGATGGTGAGCGCGAGGCCGACGCGGGCGGCCGAGAGGCCGACGATCTGGGTGAAGAAGAGGGCGGACGTGGCGTAGAAGGCACCGTCGCCTCCGGAGTTGGTGAGCTGCGCCTGCGCCAGGATGCGCGGTGGGCCGGGCTGCGGCAGGAACCTGGGCACAGGCGCTCCTCGGACGGCGGCGAGAACTGATCGTCGTCAGTCAACCACCGTGGTCAGAGGGGAGAAAGGGCCATTTCCCGGCTCGACAGTTGGGCAACTTCGCACTCGCCCGGGCGTCAGCCACTCTCCTGTGCGCGGCACGCCCGGACGTAAGTCCCGCTCCCGTGCGCGTGGCCCCCGAACCAGCCGTCGCGCGCCGTCCCGCGCGTGATGCCGGCGGCCCAGGAGTGGGTGAACGAACTCCAGGTCGGCGACGACACGGCCACGCGATCGCCTTGGTGAAAGCTGCCACGTTTCGCACTCACAGAAATGAGTCGCTGCCCGGACCGAGGTCCGCATACCTTCGGTCGCATGGCTGACGAGTGCTTCGGACATCCGCGGCTCGCCGCGATCTATGACCCGCTCGACCCTGTTCGCGGCGATCTCGATGCATACATCCAGATGGCAGAGGAGTTCACCGCACATCGAGTGTTGGACATCGGCTGCGGAACAGGCGTGTTCGCGCTCCTGCTGGCTGATCGCGGCATCGAGGTTGTCGGCGTCGATCCTGCCCAGGCATCGATCGATGTCGCCCGGGCCAAGCCGGGCAGCGAGCGAGTGCGCTGGATCTGCGGCGACGCGACCGCACTGCCACCACTGCGCGTCGACCTCGCGACAATGACAGCGAACGCTGCCCAGCAAATCGTCGATCCGACGGCGTGGCAGGAGACCCTGCGACGAGCCTACGAAGCACTCCGGCCGGGCGGCCACCTGGTGTTCGAGACCCGGGATCCGGCGAAGCGCGCCTGGGAAGAGTGGAACCGCGAGACCTCCTACAAGGTGACGGAGATCCCAGGCTCCGGCGCGGTCGAAAGCTGGGTCCAGCTGATCGAAGTGAGCCCGCCCCTCGTGACGTTCCGCTGGACCTACGTGTTCGCTGCCGACGGGCAGGTCCTGACCTCGGATTCAACACTGCGTTTCCGCGAGCGGCAGGACATCGAGACGGACCTGACCGCACAAGGCTATGTGGTGGAGGACGTCCGCGGCGCACCTGACCGGCCAGGCAGAGAGTTCGTCTTCCTTGCGCGACGTCCGTAGGCCAACCGTCCAGCGCGGGATGCCTCCGGACACCTCCGACGCCGGCTCCTGGCCCCACAAACTTCACTGAGACTGCTCATTTTGTGTTGAGACGACACCTGAATCACAGCTGACGGGCTCCAACACGTGAGCGAAATCGAGGTGCGCGCAACCTCTGTCGATTGACAAGCTGCGCTGGTGAACCGTGAAGAGATGTCCCGGATCGCTCATACTGAGCACCCGATCAAGTCTCCGCTCGACGACGACTCGGTCGGTCGGCTGCTGGAACGTGGGCTCCCGAGGGGCAACGAGCGTGTGCTCGACCTCGGTTGCGGCGGCGGGGAATGGCTCCTGCGTGCCCTGGCCACCCGACCGCACCTGCACGCCGAGGGCGTGGACATCTCCGAGGACGCCCTGGCCCAGGCCGCCGCCGCCGCCGCGATCGACCTCGGCGTCCAGGAGCGCCTCGTCCTTCACCACCGGAAGGCCGAGGACTTCGTATCAGCAGAGCCGTTCGACGCGGTCCTCAGCTTCGGAGCCACGCATGCCTTCGGCGGCCTGCTCCCCACCCTCGCCGCGGCCCGCAGACACCTGGCTCCCAATGGCCATGTCCTTCTCGGTGAGGGATTCTGGGATCGCCCCCCGTCGCAGGAGGCCATCGACATGCTCGGGAACTTCACCGACCTGGCGACCACCGTGGAACGTGTCGTCGCTGACGGATGGACTCCTGTCGATGCGCACGTCAGCACGCGTCGTGAGTTGGACGACTACGAGTGGGCCTGCTGGGGTTCGCTGGCCGCATGGGCCCTGGACCACCCTGCCGGTCCGGACAGCTCGCGCGTGCTCGAAACAGCCTCGACCCGTCGCTGGGAATGGCTGCGCGCCTACCGGGACACCTGGGGCTTCGTCTCCCTGGTGCTGCGCCGGACGTCCGATCGTGCCTGAACCAGCCCTCCTGCCCGGACCGGACCAGTCCGGGCAGAGCACCGGTCAGCCGGGTGACCGTCGCGGGATGGCCCTGCCACGGTGGAAAGGCCCTGCCGCGGTGCCGAGGAACTAATCCAGGCGGTCTCAAGACTGGCTACGTCCGTTCAGACTTCGCCGGCACGCACAGCCACGCGATTCCTGCGGCGGTCAGGTAGGCGAGCGCGCCGATGGCCATGCTGGTGCGCAGCCCGGTGGAGTAGTCGGTGGCTGTGGCGAGCAGGCTGCCGCCGAGCGCTACGCCGGTGGCGCTGCCGATCTGGCGGGTGGTGTTGAACAGGGCGGAGGCTGCCCCTGAGTACGCCGGGGGCTTGCGGTGAACAGCATGCCGTAGAAGCCGAAATTGAACAGAAGGCCGATGACGGCTCCGCCACCCATCGCACGAGAGCGCAGCAGGCTCAACGGCAGGGCGGGAGACCGGGCCAGCCGCTCGCGCACCGCGAACGCCGCGGCGGCCACCACGGCCAGGCCCACCCCGGCGAGTACGGCCGGATCCAACCAGTTCCGCCGACCGGCCTCATTGAGCGCCGCGGTCAGCAGCGCAACAGCCGCCACGACCGCGCACTGCGCCGGCCAGTCCAGGGCCCGGGCGGTGTGCCGGGGCGAGCGTGCCACATGCCGCAGCGTCAGCATCAGGCAGACCACACCGACGGGGAGGTTGATGAGAAACACCCAGCGCCAACCCACCGTGGAGACGAGCAGCCCGCCCAGCAGCGGCCCCGCTGAGGCCGCGATGCCCGCCATCGAGCCCCACAGCCCGAAGGCCCGCGAGCGTGCGGCCTGCGCCGGGTATGCCTGCTGGAGCAGGGCCAGGGAACCGGGCACGATCAGCGCCGCGCCGAGCCCCTCCACCAGCCGGGCGGCAACCAGGAAGGGGGCGCTCGGCGCGAGCGCACATGCGGCTGAGGACACAGTGAACACGGCCACGCCAGAGCAGAAGACCTGACGGTTGCCCAGCCGGTCGCCCAGCGCGCCGCCGGTCAGCAGGAATCCGGCGAAGACCAGGGTGTACCCATCGGTGATCCACTGGATGCCGGTGAGCGAGGCCGACAGTTCCCGGCCGATCACCGGCACGGCGACGTTGATGACTGTCACATCCAGGATCACCATGAAGTACCCGGCGCACACCGCCAGCAGTGGTGCCCAGGGCTGTCGCCCGGATTCCGGGGCCGGCTCGTAAGAGGGCATGGGCTCACCGCCACCGGCCGACTCCGCGAACGCCACGGACCCAACTCCATCCCGTCCGCCGAGGTCCTACATCAAACGCCACAATAAGGGACCCATGCTTCACATTGCGGGAGCAACTGGCGGCTCGTGAAGCACCACAGGGACGGGCCATCCCCGGAACCGGCGTAGCCGTGACCTGGCCGATCGCCGCCCGCTCCCGACAGGTGGCGAGCGGGGTGGGACCGGTCCCCGCAGGCCGGCGGTACATCTGGTTTGTCACCGGATGGACGATTTCACCAGAGCAGATTCCATCCACGTGCAACCCGGTCTCAGACGAGCAACAATCGGAAGGACGTCAGCCAGACTGCGAACCAACAGGGCCATCAGCAGCCGCCCAGCGACCAGTAGTTCCCAGCGTCCCGTCACGGACCAGAATCGGATGGCCGCCGGGGTGGGCCGGAGTTCGTCGGCTCGCCGGCAGCGGCAGGCCGGGCGGCGGGGTGGCTACAGTGCCCGCAGCGCGTTGCCAAGGTCCGGGCCGTAGTTGCCCCAGCACTGGATGTCCCCGGCATCGGAGACCAGGTCGCCCAGATACCACTCGCCGTCGTGGGTCCGCACCGCACAGACCCCCTCCAGCTTGATCGCACAGTCGGCCTGGAGAGGTTCGCCGTGCAGGGTAACGGTGCCGATAGTGGTCAGCAGCTGGGCTTGAGGGCAGCCCGTGAAGCGCTGAACGTCCGCCAGGGTCCAGGGCTCGGGGAGATTATCGTCGTGATGTTCGGTGGCGGTGAGGAGTTCGACCACGGCGTGGCCCAACTGGGGCCGGATCCACTCACCGCTCCGTTCTATGCCGGTGACGCCTCCGAGGAAGGCCATGTCGTAGCTGCCGGTGGGGGTCTCCCAGCGGAACGGGACACAGGAGATATGGGAGGGGAAGTCGTCCTCGGCGGTGGTGCCGTGGCCAAATGACTGCTTAGGACTTGGTCCGTCGTCGGTGTACCGGTGAGCGAAGAAGGCGGTGATCCAACCGGTGACCCGGTCACCGCCGGACGCCGACTCCCACTTGTAGAGCGAACTCCAAAATCCGTGGTCGACGCCCCACCCGGAGGCTGTCGCACTGATCGCCTCCAGCACCGGCTGCAGGGCGGTGAACCACGGCCGCAGACCCTCGAACCACCCCGCCAGCTCCCGCACCCTGGCCGCCAACAGGCGCCAGTCCCGGTCCGTGCCCTCCAGCCGGATCCGCGGAATGCCGCAGAGCGTCTGCCACCGGAAGCGGTAATACGGGCTGACCACGTCCATCAGCGCGACCAGCGCGGCGGTGGCATCGGCGGGGGTGGTCGTGGAGAAGGCGGGCTGGAACAGGTCGGCCACCTCGTCGCCGATCCTCGAGCGCAGGGGTTGTTGAACCAGGTTGATCGAGCGCTCCCAGTCCTGCGGGGCGAAGTCGTCGCGGACGGCGATGGTCTGCTGGTATCCGGGGGTGTCGGTGAAGACTCCCTCGTACGTACTGGGGTTCAGCCGGACGTGAACGGCCACCTCGTGCACGACGGCGTACCAGAGCAGGTCGGGTGACAGGCTCAGTGGCAAGTGGGCCGTGAAGCACAGGTGGATGGCACGCAGCAGGAGGCTGGAGGTGGGCTCGGTGGGCCCGGTGGTCTCCAGAGCGTTGGTGGACCAGCCTACGAGGCGGTGAGTGCTGCGGTGATGAAAACGCGCTTGGTCTCGGAGCACCGCCCGCAGGAGGCGCTCGTTGCCGAGTTCGGCCAGTTCGTCCGCGAGCCGAGCGGCATTGGGGTCTTCGCCGAGCGGCAGATCTATCTCCAAAGCCATCTATATCCCCCAGGAGCAGTGATCGGCCTCGATCCTAGAAGGTCGATCAAGCCCCTGGGCTCTGGCTCACTGCTCGCGACGGATCGGCAGTGGAAGATCCTCCCAGCCCAGCCGACTTGGTTTTGCCGGCGCCCACGCCCACTTGCGCCGAGACCCACTGCCAGTCTGTTTTCTCCGCTCGCGCGCAGGCGGCTGCTGACGATCGTCCCGCTGACGTACCTGTCCGGGCGCTTTCCGCTCGCGTGGAGGGTGAGTCGTGACGGCGGACTCGAGGTATGCCCGGACCGAAGGCGTATGGCTCTCACCGACGGGGGATGCGGTGAGAGCCATGCTCAGTATGGCATGGCATAGGCATCGGAGCACCCGATCCGGGCGGCAAATCTCGCATATATCCATAACTTTGGCACCACGCGGCTCAGACGCCTCAGCAGTGGTGAGGCGATGTGCGTGGGTGGAAATGGCTCTCGCTCCGGCAACGTACTGCTGCCCCACCGCCTCCGCGTGGGCGAACGCGCCCGCATCCGCTGGGGCGGACACTCCCCCTCCGTCGCAGGCTGACCAGGGACCTCCTGGTCAAGGCAATTCGAGCGCAGCGCGATAACACTCAGTCACATAAGGCATCTCCATTGGACGCTTCGCGTCCAGCAGCGTGCGGACCCGGCCCGGCAATTCCTTCGTGTCGCGGGCTCCAGAGTGATCACGTAGCTGAGAGAGCCGACCATGGCCATGACCTCCCCAGCCGTCATCGGATGGCTCCACCGGAAGTACTGCCGCTCGACGGACCCAAAAGGCGCGCCCAGCGCTCCGCTTGTCGGTCCTCCGTCGGCGCTGCGGCGTAGTCACGCAGGATCCGGTCCAGCTCTGCGATCCAGGGCAATGGAACCATGCGGACCACTCGCGTATGTCGATTTGGACCGGATGTCGCATGACAGCAAAACCCACCCCGGCCACGGGATCGCCAACGGCGAACCTTCCCGGTCGCAGCACGTCCGAGGGGCAATCCGGCGAGCGTATCGGGTTGAAGCAATCTGCGAGGAGTAGCGGCTCAGGTCCAGCCGGGCGTTGGTGGGAGTGGCCACGTCGGTGGCGTGGGCAGGCGAGGTTCTGACACGAGGTGCGTGGCCGGTCCGCGGCCGGAGAGCCAGGCGAGGAGTGCGTGGCCGGGTCCGGTGGCCGCGGGCACGGTCGGGGCGAGGGTCCAGGAACGGTCGAGGTCGGTGGCTTCGATGCGGGCGATGGGGAAATCGCGTGCGGTCAGGGTGGCGATGGTGTCGTCGAGCGCCCAGATGACGTAACTGGTAGACCAGTCGGTGGTGGTGTAACCGAGGTTCAGGTCGACGTGGTGGGTTTCGAGTTCGCGGCGGGCCCGGTGGAGGGTGTACCAGGCGGGGTGTCGCCAGCCCGCGAGGGCGGTGACCAGGGTGGGCCAGCGTTCGGTGGGCATGGCAGTTGCCTCGTCAAGCATGCGGTCCAGGCTGCTACGCAGGTCGGCGACGAGATGGGCGGCGTTGCGCTCAGCGCCTTCGCGCAGCGCGCGGTCCAAGGCGGCGGCGTCGGCTCGCGGTTCGGGCTCGGTGCCGGTGCGGGCCAGGGCCAGCAGCCATCGATAGGCGTCAGCGCTACGGGCGAGGTGGGTGATGACGTGGCCGCGGCTCCAGCCGGGAAGCGCGGAGGGTTCACCGGCCTTCAGGTCGGTCAGCGCATCGAGGGGAACGCTGAGCTAGCGGCGGAGGTGCTGGCTTGTTCGCCGACGTTTCCGATGCCCTGAACGAGCTGTGTGGGTGTGGCGACGCGTGAGGCGCGGGCGGGTGGTCATGCCGTAGAGGACGGCGGACCGTCCGCGGGCGGCGGTGATGACGTGGCGTTCGGCTGCGCTGGCGGGCAGATGGGCGACGGCCGGCACACCAGCGGCTGCAGCGCCCGGCTGTCGTACGGCGCTCGCCGTGTTCGCCACCAACTGGGCCCGCCGATGTGTCAGCCCGTGGTGGAACGTCTGCACGGTCGACCCCGAGAGCATCTGCACCGCCCCTCTCGTCGTCGCCCACGTCAACCAACCGGCCTACGCCGCCATCGGCACACTGGCCGACGCCTGCCCTCCACCAGGAGGTCACCTGCACCAAGGGCCGGACACCATCACCGCCATCTCCCGGCCAGGGCCTGGCCTACCGCTCCGAACCCGAAGCGGGGCCTGTGCCACGGGCGGGCTCGCGGCGGGTCTGCCGGTTGCCAGTAGGTACGAGGGCAGCGGCGAGGAGTAGCGCGGCCAGGGCGGCGAGGGCGGTGCCCTGCCAGCCGAGGGTGTTGAGGAGAGGTGCGGCGACGGCGGTGCCAATGGCTCCGATGGAGAAGTACAGCACCAGGTAGACGCTGCTGAGGCTGCCGGAGCGTCGGGGGTTGAGGGCGATGATGCGGCACTGGTTGGCGGCCTGGGCGACGAAGCAGCCGGCATCGAAGAGGGCGAGCCCGAGTGCTGTGGTCGGCGGGTTGTTGAGACCGGTGGCCAGCAGGGCGGTTCCGGCCGCGGCGGTCAGCATGCCAGCGGTGATCACGGTGTGCGGGGTGTACCGGTCGGCGAGGCGTCCGGTGAGCGGAAGTGCGGCGAAGCCGAGGAGTCCGGCCAGGCTGTACAGGCCGATGGCGGTCGGGCCGAGGGAATGGGGCGGCTGGGCCAGGGTGAGGGCGAGGGCGACCCAGATGAGGTTGAAGGCGAAGTACCACAACCCGCCGGTGGCCACCGCGCGGCGCAGCTGCGGGTGGTGGCGCAGGAGCGGAGGAAGTGAGGCGAGGGTGGCGCGGTAGCCGCGGCGGGAGTGCGGCTGCTGCCGGGGCAGGAGCGTGGCGGCGGCGATCGCGCCGAGCAGGGCGAGGGCGGCGAAGACGAGGAGCATCCGCCGCCACCCGAGGACGTCGGCGAGTGTTCCTCCCGCCAGGCGGCTGAGCAGGATACCCGCCGACATGCCGGCGGCCACGGTGGCAACGCCGGTTCCGCGGCGCCCGGGCGGAGCGTAGCGGCCTGCGATGCTGCTGGCCTGGGCCGCGACGCTGGCGGCCGCGCCGATGAGCACGTAGGCGACCAGGAGCACGACCGCGCCGGGTGCGGCCGCGCCAAGGGCGAGGGCGGCGGCCTGGGCGGTGAGCTGTGCGGTGACCAGGCGGTTGGGGGCGAGGTGGTCGGTAAGGGGGAGCAGGAGGGCGAAGCCGGTCATGCAGCCGATGAGCGCGGCGGTCGGCACCAGGCCGATCACGGAGAGCGGGACGCCCAGGTCGGCGGCGACCGCGGAGAGCGCCGGCTGGATGGCGTAGTTGTTCGCGATTGCCGTTGCGGCTATGGAGGCGAGAAGGAGTGTGCCACCCCGGGCGAGGGGGCGCGTCACGGTGTTATGCCTCGGGTGAGGATGACGGCGTAGCGGCACTCGGTGTCGGTGGTGTTGGCGAAGACGCGCTCGGCGGGCTCGCCGAGTTCGATGGTGTCTCCGGTGTCGAGTTCGTGGACGGTGTCGCCGTCGTGGAAGGTCAGGTGGCCGTCGAGGACCCAGACGATCTGGTGGATGAAAGCGAAGGCGGCGGCCGGATAGGGCACGCGGGCCCCGGGGGGCAGGCGGATCTCGGCGATCTCCGCTGGGAAGTGGGGGCCGGTGATCTGGCGGCGGCGGTAGCCGGTGGCGGGGTCGCGCCACTCGGCCGCGTCGGCCTGACGGCGCACTCCCGGGATTCCGTCTGTGTCGTCCGAGGTTCCTTCGGCGAGGGCGAGCAGGGAGGCGACGCTGAGCTGGAAGGCGGCGGACAGCTTGCCGAGGACGACGGCGGTGGGGCTGCTCTCGCCGCGCTCGATCCGGTTGATCATGGCGCGGGAGACCCCGGAGGCATCCGCGAGCTGGGCCAGGGTCCACCTGCGGCGTTCGCGTTCGGTGCGGACACGGGCTGCGATCTGCCCCACCAGAGGATCTACTATGTTGGACATGAATCCAATATACGAGAGAAGACCGGCTGTGGAAGTGCGCCCGGCCCGCCCCGGCGACGCGGAGGCCATACGCGCGATCCGCAACCACGCGATCGAGCACTCGACGGCCCTGTGGACGCAGACCCCGCAGTCCCCCGCCGAGGGGGCCGCCTGGCTGGCCGCGCATCTGGAGCGCGGGTCGGCGTTCGTGGCAGAGGTGGAGGGCGAGGTGGCCGGGTTCGCGGTCTACGGCCCCTGGCGAAAGCTGGACGGATACCAGCACACGGTGGATGACTCGGTCTACGTCCGCGAAGACCGGCACGGGCTCGGCATCGGCTCCGCGCTGCTGACCGCCCTCATCGCTTCTGCGCGCGAAACCGGCCACCACGTCATGATCGCCGATATCGAAGCCGAGAACAGCTCCTCGATCCGGCTGCATGAACGGTTCGGGTTCCACCACGTCGGCACGGTGCCGGAGGTCGGCTCCAAGTTCGGCCGATGGCTCGACCTGACGATCATGCGGCTGCCCCTGACCTGAGCTGCCGATGCAACCGTCGGTGCAGGGGCGGCGCCGAGCGATACGGGGAACTGGTGCGTCAGCCCGCCGCACCGGTGCCGTCGTTGGCCGCGCGGTTCACCCCATCGGTTCGCCCCATGGGGCGAACCATCCAGCCCGGTAGTCCTCACCACCGCGGCCGGACCGTCCTGGTGTGGTTCGTTTGGGCGGGGTATGGCGGCCGGGCCCGACGGCGAGGCGCACACCTGCAGTTCCTTCGCGCGGCCTGTCAGCAAGGCGACAGTCACCCATCACTTCCACACGCTTCGTGAGGCAGGGCCGATCTGCCAGGTCGAGCGAGGCAACAGTCGAATAGCCACCCTCCGCCGGGCCGACATCGAGCAGTGACGGAACCATCAGTTGTCATCGTCCTCGGCGACCGGGCGGGCCTACCGGTTCACGGCCGCCTGCCGTGGCCTACGGCTGGGGCACCTCGCTGTCGCCGCGAGACATATGGGCGCGGGAGATGTAGGCGCGCGGCGTGGAGGCGGTGATGACACCCAGCTCCGCCATCCTCGACAGCCTCAGGAGCCGGCCGCCTCGCGCTGACCGGGTGACCTCCGCTGTGGGCCGTAGGCCGGTTGGAGTCCGCGCTGGTGACCGGAGCCGGGGGCCTCACCCGCGTCAGGTGGCGGGAGGGCGGCTCAGGTGGCGCATGGGGTGCACGCCTGTCCACTGGGCAGATGGAGAGCGATGATGCCGGCAAGGACGAGATCGATCCCGGCGAGGAACTGCTCGCGGTCGTCGTGCTCGCGCACGAATCGCCGGGAGAAACAAACCTGCGTTGCTGTGTACCACCAACGTGACAGGGCTGCCGGCCGAGACCTGCCACAGATCATCGCGGATGGCACTGACGACGCGCGGCCAGAACGGCGGAGCACCTGCGCCTATGTGCAATAGGGACGGCACCCGTACCTGGTATCCCGCCGCCGTCAGGTGCTCGGCCACAAGGTGCCAGGTCGAGGGACCTACGGACGGACCGTGCACGAGAACGGGCTCTGGTCCACTTCGTGTGGTCCAGCGACGCTCGGTCACGCCAATAGGACGCGCTTGCGGAGGAGTTCGAATCCCGCGCGGCCGAACATCTGGCGCTTGAGCATCTGAGAACAGACCTGCGGCCCCGGAGGTGTTTCGCGGGCTTCGTTTGGATCTTGCGAGATGGATAGGATCACCGCATGGGGCGCTTGAGGCCGATCGAACCGTTAACGGAGCCGCTCGCGGATGGAGTGGTCGCTGTGAGGTTCCGGCGTGAGTCAGATCTGCTTGCGATCGGGGCGGCGAGCCACGACCCTGAAACGCGACGCTGGCTCGACGACACACCCATGGACGAGGCCGCTCGCAGCACGAGCATGTTCCGGGTCGAGGAAGCCTGGCGAACCGGGCAGGCGGCCCCACTTGTGATCGCAGACGCCACAACAGAAGAACCTACCGGGATCATCAACCTGCAGTTCCGAAACGATGACGAGGCAACCATCGCTTACAGCGTGTTCCCTGCCCATCGCGGCCGGGGCATCGCCCCGCGGGCCGTGCAGCTGGTCGTGAAATGGGCCTTGAGTGAACTCGGGCTATCCCAGATCCTGCTTGAGGCCGCTGCCGAGAACACGGCCTCGGTCAGGGTTGCCGAGAAGTGTCAGTTCCAGAGGATCGACAGCCGGGCGTCAAGCGCAGAAGGCCAGCACACGATGATCGTGTTTGCTTGCACGAAGAACTGATCTTGCATGTAGGACTCTGGTCCCACTTCCTAAAGTCTCATACGCACGGTTACTTTTGATCTTCTTGTGGTGTCGGTTGAGTTCGCCCGAAAATCGCCCGGCCAAAGCGTGGTGTGGTCGACAGTTCTTCACGTGAACGAAGTGCTGCCGCAGCTGGATGAGCTGCTGTCCTCGGCCGAGGACGTGTCGGTGGAGTCACTCGAAGTGACCGACACGGTCGTCCGGATCGAGGCTCGGACGACCGCCAAGCGGGCGGTCCGTCCGGGGTGCGGATGTTGGTCACGCCGAATACATGGCCATACCCTGCGGTTTCCCCGTGACCTGCCGACAGCGGACAAGTTCGTCGTGCTGTCGTTACGGGTACGGCGTTCGTCTGCACGGAGGGCTCCTGCCCGCGCATGACCTTTGCGCAGCATCTCCCCGGGCTCACTCGCCGGTTCGGACGACGGACCGAACGGCTGCGATCGATGCTGGTGTCGGTCGGTCTCGCGCTCGCAGGCTGGGCAGGCGCCCGCACGACGGATGTTTTCCGGGTCCTGGCCAGCAGGAACACCCTGCTGAGACGGGTCACCTCGCTTCCGGACCCTGCCACCGCCACACCTCGTGTGGTCGGCGTGGACGAATACGCCCAGTGCAAGGGCCGTGTCTACGGAACCGTGCTCGTCGATGTCGAAACACGTCGTCCCATCGGCCTCCTTCCCGACCGGGAGGCAGACATGCTCGCGGCCTGGCTCACCGAGCGTCCCGGCATCGAGATCACCTGTCGTGACCGGGCCCCCTTCTCGCCGAAGGAGCCACCCGCGGCGCCCCACAGGCCCTCCAGGTCGCTGACCGATGGCCATCTCTGGCACAACCTGGGAGAGGCCGCCGAGAAGTGCATCTACCGGCACCGCGGCTGCTTACGCCCCACGCCGGGACAGCCGGAGGAACCTCAGGAGGAGGCGGAGCCGGCCGCGTTGTCGCCCCGGCCGACAGGGCACCGGTTCGCCGAACGCACCCGCGCCAAGCACGCCACCATCCACACTCTCCTCGCCGCCGGTCACAGCAAGAGGTCCGTCGCCCGGCAGCTTGGCATGACCCTCAACACCATCCTGCGCTTCTCCCGCGCTACCACCCTGGAGGAGATGTTCACCGGTCAGTGGCAAAGCCGTGTGACCAGGCTCGACGACTACAAGCCCTACCTCGATCAGCGTTGGCAGGAAGGCTGCACCAACGCTTGGAACTGTGGGAGGAGATCAAGGAACAGGGCTATCCGCGTGGCTACGGCAGCGTCCGTGACTATGTCAGCAGGACTCTTCGGGGCAAGCCCCAACCAGTCGGGCCCCGCCCA
>NZ_MUNE01000600.1 GCF_002154605.1 Streptomyces milbemycinicus
TGCAGGCCCCCACTCCCCAGCTCGTCGTACGGCAGAGCAGCGCCCCTCCCACCGAGGTGGCGAACGTCAGCGGAGGCTGAACCTGACGCCGTGCGGGGAGTTCACGCCATATCGACGGCCATGGGACTGTCGAATTTCCGGCGCATATACGAGAGATCCTTCAGAAGATCCGCCGAAGTGAACCGCCCGCCACCACCCCGCCGCGGGGAGCGGCCGAGCGGCAGGGCGCCGGTGGACTCCCAGCGCAACCGGCCGTCGCCGTCGATGAAGCTGCGCGTGTCTCCTCTGTTGTCCGGGTGTAAGCAGTAGGGGATGTCCAAATACCCCCTCTTGAAGGCCAGCAGCAGCGCGCGGCCCACGTCGGGGGCGAGGTTGAGCACCGCGCCGACCAGCGCCGCCGCCTCCTCGTACGTACGGGAGTCGGCGTCGTCGTGCGCGCGGGCGCGGGCCGGCGGGACGCGGCCGGCCGCCCAGGCGGCGTACTCCAGAGCGCGCACATTCTCGTCGATGGTGGGGATGCGCCGTGATTCGGAAGCCGTCTTGACGATCAGCCGCTGCGCGCCGCCGACGACCGCGAGCTCCGCCGCCTGCCCGAGCAGACGGTAGGCGCCGTCGAGTGTTTCCGGGTAGAGGCCCATGTAGGTGTAGACGACGACATGCCAGTCGACGGCCGGCAGCAGCTCGCAGCACAGCCGCCGCAGCGCCACGATGGCCTCCCGGTCCTGCGTCGGGTCGGTCTGCTGGGCGTAGCTGACGGACACGCTTCGGATGCCGTGCTGGACGAAGAACAGGGCCTCGAGCACGCTGATGGCCACCAGCTGGCTGGGCGGGCACAGCTGTCCGAGCATGCAGCCACCGAACGTCTCCAGGTGGGGCTCCATACCGGTGTCACGGAGTTGCGCGAAGAGTTCGCAGCTCACCTCCCAGTTGTGTACGGACTCGGACAGCGGTGTGCGGCCGTACGGCAGGCAGTAGGAGACGGGGCCGCCTTCGGTGGCGCCCAGGCGTACGGCGAGCAGTGCGCGGAAGATGTCCACCGGGTTCGCCGAGCCGTGCCGTACCTGTACGGGGAAGTCCTCGCCTTGGACTCCGGACAGCACCTGTGCGGTGGTGGCTGCGTGGTGGCTGACCAACGGGTAGCCGTTGAGGTCGATTCCCTCGCGCAGGGCGGTGGCGACGGCGTCCAGATGTCCCACCCGGGTGTGCGCGTCGACGGTGATGGTGCCGACGGTCCGGGCGGCGGCCCCGCGGGTCGCGGCGAGCCCGGCGCGCATGGTGGCCGGGTCGCTGAAACCCATGCGGGGTTGTACGACGAGTCGGCCATGCGCCGCGCCGGCCCGGACGCACGCTCCGAAGTCCACCACGGCCTACCGCTCGCTCATCGCGCGCCGTGGGCCCGGGCGAGGGGCCGGCCCGGGCTGAGGGTGACCGTGACCGGCAGCGAGGCGGCGAAGGCCCGCAGGGCGGCGGCCGGGTCGCCGCCCTCTTCGACGACCTCGTCGAATCCGGCCGCCAAAAGCTCCTGTGCGCGGGCGCCGTCCGTGCCCTTGACGCCGAGCTTTCCGCCGATCACCACCGGGGTGGCGGTGAGCCGCTGATCGGCTCGCAGTTTCTTGATGACTCGCAGTCCGTCCTGGTAGCCATGGCCGTTGACGCTACTCACCGCGATGAACGCGGGGGCGATTTCGGCGCATCGGGTCACCAGCAGATCGTCGGGGACGCAGGGGCCCAGGTTCACCACGGAAAAGCCCAGTTCCTCGATGAGTAACTGCAGGAACACCAGATTCCAGGTGTGGGAGTCCGAGGCCATCGTGGTCACGACGGCGGTCCGTCTCGTATCGGTTCGCTGGTCGGTCATTTTACCGTTCCCCCTTCTGATAGTTCCATGGGTCTCATACGGCCACCTCGACACGCGTGTGGTCCGCGATGAACAGCGGGAACCGCGGCAACCGCACGCGGGGAAATTGAGAAGAAGCCGGGGGTCGAATTCGTCAACCCGGCCCGGGAAGACATCCGGAGAGTCGACAGGGAATTCCGATAGCCGCAATGCAGCCATCCGGCAGCAAGGACATGATCGACAACACGCAGAAATTCCCCCGCTCCGCGCGAAAAGTGGACATTGTGCCCGCCGGTGCCTTCTCCTACCGGAAAACAGCCCCCGCGTTCCGGAACCTCCGAGAAAAACCCATGAGCGACCTCGCCACCCTAACCCGCGGGGCTGATACGGAGTCAAGGTTTTCTCAACGACGTATTCGTCGCGGTGAAGCTTTTACCCTTTGTCGTTGCGGGCAACTCGCCGCGGCATTCCGCGATTTGCGGCAGAGGGCCGTTTCCGCCCGGCTCGGCTATGACTTGGCCCTGACCAGCCCGGCGTCGTACGCCATGATCACGGCCTGGATGCGGTCCCGCGCCCCGATCTTGGCGAGGACCCGTCCGACGTGCTTCTTCACCGTGGACTCGGTGAGGACGAGCCGTTCGGCGATCTCCGTGTTCGTCCAGCCCTGGCCGATGGCGACCAGGACCTCGCGTTCACGGTCGCTGAGGGTGCGCAGCCGGGGGTCCGCCGGGGCGTGGGCGTCGGCCGGGGCGAGTACCCGGTGGGCGTAGGCGTCCAGCAGACGCCGGGTCAGGCTGGGCGCGACGACGGCGTCGCCGGTGGCGACCGCGTGGATACCGGCCACAAGTTCCTCGGGGCGGGCGTCCTTGAGCAGAAAACCGCTGGCACCGGCCCGCAGCCCTTCGTAGGCGTATTCGTCCAGGTCGAAGGTGGTGACGATGAGCACACGGGTGCGGCCGCCGGCGGCGACGATCCGGCGCGTGGCCTCGAGGCCGTCCATGCCGGGCATGCGGATGTCCATGAGGACGACATCGGGCCGCAGTTGCTCGGCCAGGCGGACGGCCTCGGCACCGTGCTCGGCCTCGCCGATCGGGCTCAGGCCGGGGGTGCCCTCCATGAGCATGCGGAAGCCCATGCGCTGGAGGGGCTGGTCGTCGGCGATCAGCACGGTGGTCATGGCAGATGGTCTCCTGATGCCGACAGGGCAGGCACGTCGAGCGCGACGTCCACGATCCAGCCGTGTCCGGTCTCGCGCGGGCCGATGGTGACGGAGCCGCTGTACATGGCGGCCCGCTGACGGATGCCGACCAGGCCGTGCCCGGAGTCGTCCAAGCCGGTCCGTGGCCCCGACACCGCTCCCACGGGCAGCCCCGGCGGCAGTCCGCTGTCGGCGACCCGTATGCGCACCGTGCCGGCGTCGGCGGTCACGGTGACTTCGGCGGCGGAGCCCGTACCCGCGTGCTTGAGCGTATTGGTCAGGGCTTCCTGGACGATGCGATAGACGGTGAGCTGTACGCCGCTGCTCAACGAGTCGAGGTCGCCGACGGTCCGGTAGGTCACCCGCAGTCCCGCCGCGCGCACCCGCGCCAGCAGCGCTTCCAGATCGCGGATCCCCGGCTGCGGGCTGAGCATCCGTGTGCCGTCCTGCCCCTCGCGCAAGACGCCGAGGACTCGGCGCAGTTCGCTCATGGCCTGGCGGCCGGTGTCGGCGAGGATGCGCAGGGCCTCGGCCGACTGTTCGTTCCTGTTGGTGGCGAGGGTCGCGGCGCCGTCGGCGACACCGACCATCACCGAGAGGTTGTGGCCGACGATGTCGTGCATCTCGCGCGCGACCCGGGAGCGCTCGGCGGCGGCGGTGAGCCGGGCGCGTTGATCGTGCTCGATCTCCAGGCTTCTGGCACGGTCTTCCAAGGCCGCCAGATACATCTGGCGGATCCGGAGCGTCAGGCCGACGGCGATGGCCGCTGTCGCCGTCCCCAGCAGGAAGAAGAGGCCGAGCAGCGGATGTTCGACGGGTACGAGGACGAAAACCGCCAGCGCCGCTTCGGTGGCGGCCAGTGCGCCGGCCCAGCCCAGCAGGCGCAGCGAACCGTGCCGGGCCAGGGTGTACAGGGCGATGAGGGCGCTGATGCCGGCCGACAGCCAGATGCCCAGTGACCACTGGGCCAAGGACACCAGCGCGATCACGAAGTAGGTGACGGCCGGGGCCCGGCGACGCCACCACAGCGGAATGACGAGTGCGGCGGCGAAGGCGCACAAGACACCGAACGGCAGCTGATCACGGGAGTCCCGGCCCCCGAAGGGAGCGTTACCGCTGCCCCACAGCAGGTCGGGCAGGGTGATACAGACGACGATCACTACCACCGCGGTGTCGAGCAGCCACGGATGCCGCTGGTCCAGCCGCTGCCGGTCCCGGCGGCCGCGCATCATGCGACTCAGGAGCGGGTGCGCCCAGGCGGCGTCGAGCCCAGGGGGCGGCGACGCCCCCTGGGCGGTGTCCGCGGCGGCTGCCGGGCGTTCCGCGCTCATGGACACCATTGTCCTCCCGCCCTGGTCAGGCGTCGGTCCGCACGAGCCGGAAGGCGGCCCCGGCGAGGGTCAGCGCCACCCAGCCGGCGAAGACCGCGAGCCCCGCCCCGGGCGTCAGGGCGTCCGATGACTGGTGCAGGGCGTAGACAGCCGACCCCGCGTTGCTGGGGAAGTAGGGACTGAGCGTGTCGTACCACGAGTCGGGCAGCAACGAGGCCAGACCGGGCAGGATGAGCAGCACGCCGACCAGGGCCGCGATGGCCCCGGCGGACGAGCGGATCAGCACGCCCAGGGCCACGCCGAACACGGCCACCAGGCCGAGATAGACACCGGCGCCGGCCAGGGCGCGCAGCACGCCGTCGTCGCCCAGGGACAGCGCGATCTTCTCGCCGTCCAGGCCCGGTACGCCCAGTTGGAAGGCGGCCAGCGCGCCGACGGTGGTGAGGACGAGGGCGATGGGCCCGATCACGGCGGCCTTGGACCACAGGACCGGCAGCCGCCGCGGAACCGCGGCGAGGGTGGAGCGGATCATGCCGGTGCTGTACTCGCCCGCGGACAGCAGCACCCCGAGCACACCGATGGCCAACTGCGCGAAGGACACACCGGTCAGTGCCAGACTGACGGCGTCGCTGTCGACGTCGGAGCTTCCCGGGCCGGGTGGCCCGCTGGTCGCGACGGCGTCGGGACTGTAGGTGTACGAGGCGATCGCCCCGAAGAGGATCAGCAGGACGACGGCGACGCCCAGGGTGATCCAGGTGGAGCGCAGCGACCAGAACTTGGCCCACTCCGAGCGCAGCACACGGATACCGGTCACCTTGTAGGCCGTCCTGGGCGTTGCCGGGACCTTGGGCTCGGGCGCCGCGGAGAGGTTCCGGCCCTTGCCCGGGCCCGGGCGCCGGCTGCGGTGGAGTGCGGTGGTGGGCATCAGGCGGCCTTTCGTTCGGTGCCGGCGGGGGCGCTCTGGTACTCGACGGCGTCGCGGGTGAGGTCCATGAAGGCCGCCTCCAGGGACACGGCCTTGGGGGTGAGTTCGTACAGCGGCACCCCGTGCTGAGCGGCGATCGCCCCGATCTCATGGGCGTCACGTCCGGTGACCAGCAGTTCCTCGGCGGACGACGAGCTGATCGTGACGTCGGGGCCGGCCAGCAGCGGGCGCAGCCTCATGGCCTCGGTGGTGGCGACCTTCACACCGCCGCCACCGGCCTCGCGGGTGAAGTCGCAGGCCGTGGTGTCCGCGAGCAGCCGGCCGCGTCCGATGATCACCAGATGGTCGGCGATCAGCGCGGTCTCACTCATCAGATGCGAGGAGAGCATCACGGCCCGGCCCTCGTCGGCCAGCCCGCGCAGGAGGTTGCGCACCCACAGCACACCCTCGGGGTCGAGGCCGTTGACCGGTTCGTCGAGCATGACGATCGCCGGGTCGCCGAGCAGGGCCGAGGCGATGCCGAGCCGCTGGCCCATGCCGAGGGAGAAGGCGCCCACGCGCTTGCCGGCCACGCTCGTCAGCCCGGCCAGCTCGATGACCTCCTCCACCCGGCGGCGCGGAATGCCGTGGGTGTACGCGAGCGCCATCAGGTGGTTGAAGGCGCTGCGCCCGGGGTGGACGGACTTGGCCTCCAGCAGGGTGCCGATCTCGTGCAGCGGGGCGGCGTGCTTGGCGTAGGAGCGACCGCCCACGGTGACCGAGCCCTTGGTGGGAGTGTCCAGGCCGACGATCATGCGCATCGTGGTGGACTTGCCCGCGCCGTTGGGGCCGAGGAAGCCGGTCACCTCACCGGGCTTGACGGTGAAGCTCAAGGTGTCGACGACCGTCTTGTCGCCGTACCGCTTCGTCAGCTCACGAGCTTCGATCATGGGAGTGGGCCTCTCTCGCATCGAACCGGCCGCCGCGCAAGCGCCGCGGCGTCTGCGATCGACGCTATGGGGGCGGCCGGTGGCAACCCTGGGACCGCGGGGGAATCTTCGGCGCCCGAGTGGTACCGCGGTACCACTGGAACACCCCGGGCCGACGGCTCTCAGCGAGGACCCAGCGGACTCTCGGCGAATTCCCAGCTTGCTGTCGCGGGATTCCCGGCTTGGGCCGCGAGGGTGCAACCCCCACCGTCGCCTCTCCGTACGAGGAATCCATGCCCCAGACCTCCACCCGCCCGGGTGTCGCAGCCGGCTTCCAGCCCGCGGCCCGCCCCGATCCCTCCGACCCGGCCCGAACGGACACCCCGACCGTCGAAGTCGTCGTTCCCGTCTACAACGAGGAGCGCGCGCTGCCCGGTTGTCTGCGCACCCTGCACACCCGGCTGCGTGAGCAGTTGCCGTTCCCGTGGCGGATCACGGTGGCGGACAACGCCAGCGTCGACCGGACCTTCGAGGTGGCCACGGCACTGGCCGACGAGCTGCCCGGGGTGGCGGTGCTCCACCTGGACCGCAAGGGCCGCGGCCTGGCGCTGCGTACGGTGTGGGGGGCGAGCGAGGCCGACATCGTCGTGTACATGGACGTCGACCTGTCCACCGGGCTCGACGGGCTGCTGCCGCTGATAGCGCCGCTGGCCAGCGGCCATTCCGACCTGGCCATCGGCAGTCGGCTCGCGCCGGGCGCGCGGACCGTGCGGGGGCCTCGCCGCGAGTTGATCTCCCGCTGCTACAACGGGTTGATCCGGCTGACCCACGGGGCCCGGTTCAGCGATGCGCAGTGCGGCTTCAAGGCGGCCCGTACCGAGGTGCTGCGGCCGCTGCTGGAGAGGACACGGGACGACGCCTGGTTCTTCGACACCGAACTCCTGCTGCTGGCCGAGCACAACGGGCTGCGCATCCATGAGGTCCCGGTCGACTGGGTGGAGGACGTGGACACCCGGGTCGACGTGGTCGGCACCGCCACCGACGATCTGCGTGGGCTGTACCGGATGGCGCGTCTGAAGGCGTCCGGCGCCGCCCGGGTCGCGCTGCCGCGCCGTCCCGCTCCGGCCGCAGAACACCCGGACGCGGTGCTGGCCCCGGACACCGGCCGCTCCCGGTTCACCTGGGAGGTCGGCTGCTTCGCCGCGATCGGGGTGGCCTCGACCATCGGGCAGGGGCTGCTCTACTGGCTGCTGCGCGGCTGGTGGCCGCCCGCACTGGCGAACCTGGTGTCGCTGCTGGTGCTCACCGTGTTCAACACCGAGGCCAACCGCCGCCTGACGTTCCGCTGGTCGGAGACCGGGGTGGGGCGGGCGCACCTGGGCGCGGGCGCCCTGTTCGTCCTGGGCTACCTGGTCACCTCTGCCGCCGTACTCCTGTACCGCGAGAGCAGTCCGGATGCCTCGACGGCCGCCGAAACGCTTGTGCTGATCGCGTCATCGGTGCTGGTCACCGCCGTGCGTTTCCTCGTGCTGCGGCTGGCCGTCTTCCGGCGCTCATGAGCCCCGCCCCCGCACCCACATCTCTGTCCGGAACAGGAAAGCGAAGCGCACCGTGACCCACATTTCGCAAGAGCCGTCGACCACGCCCGCGAGCGCACCGCCACCACTCGTCGCCGGCCGTACGCTGCCCCGCTGGGCCGCCCCGGCCGCACTCGGAGCGATCCTGCTGCTGGCCGCCGTGCTCTACGGCTGGGCCCTCGGCTCCCTCGGCTGGGGCAACAGCTACTACTCGGCCGCGGTGAAGTCGATGGGGCGCAACTGGACCAACTTCCTCTTCGGCGCGTTCGACCCGGCCGGGGTGGTCACGGTCGACAAACCACCGGCGGCGCTGTGGCCGCAGGTGATCAGCACCAAGATCTTCGGCCTGCACGGCTGGGCGATGCTCCTGCCCCAGCTGCTGGAAGGTGTCGCGGCGGTGTTCGTCCTGCACCGGACGGTACGCCGCTGGGCGGGCGAAGGCGCCGGGCTGCTCGCCGCGCTGGTCATGACGCTCACGCCGATCACCGTGGCCATCAACCGCGACAACAACCCGGACACGCTGCTGGTACTGACCCTGGTCGCGGCGGCGTACGCGCTGACCCGGGCGCTGCAGGCCCCGGCCGCCGGTCGGACGGCCCTGTGGTGGCTGTGCGGCAGTGGCTTCCTGATCGGCGTCGGGTTTCTGACGAAGATGCTGGCCGCCTGGATGGTGCTGCCGGCCCTCACGGCGGCCTGGCTGATCGGCGCGGCCGGGACCTGGCTCGTCCGCGTGCGCCGGCTGCTGATCGCGGGAGCGGTGGTGGCGGTGTCCTCGCTGTGGTGGGTGGCCATGGTGGCGCTGTGGCCCGGCGACCGCCCGTACATCGGCGGCAGCGAGGACGGCTCGGCCTGGGACCTGGTGATCGGATACAACGGGCTCGGCCGGATCTTCGGCGAGAGCGGTGCCGAAGGCCCGGGCGGCGGGGTCTCCTTCGGTGGCGCCGCCGGTCTCGGCCGGCTCTTCAACGACCAGGTCGGCGGCCAGATCAGCTGGTTGCTGCCGCTCTGCGGGGTGGCCTTGGGCGTGGCGGTTGCCGTGGCGGTGCTGCGCCGCCGCGGCGGCACGGCCACGGGCGAGCCACTGGCCACCTCCGGGTGGGTCCTGTGGGGGACCTGGCTGGTGGTGTGCGGGCTCGTGTTCTCCACCCAGGAGGGCACTTTCCATCCGTACTACACGACGCAGCTGGCCCCCGCCGTCGCCGCGCTCACCGCGGGCCTTGTGACCGCGCTGGTCCGCGCCCATCGGGCCGGTGCGCGCTGGGCCCTGCCGACGGGGACCGGGGCGGTCCTGGTCTCGATGCTCTGGGCGGTCGTCCTGATCGAGCGGCAGTCGTCGTGGCACGGCTGGCTGGCGTGGCTGGTGGTGGTCGTCGGCCTCGTCGCGATCGCGCTCCTGCTGCTCTCGGGGCTGCGCCGCCGACTGCTGCCGACCGCGCTGGGCGGCGCCGTTCTGGCGGTGCTGCTGGCGCCCGGTGCCTGGGCGGTCAGTGTGCCCGGGTCCACCTCCGCCATGGGCGGCGCCAATCCCATGGCCGGACCGGCTGGGGGCATCCCGTTCGGCTCGGGTTCCTTCCCCGGTGGAGGCTCCGTCCCCGGGGGCTTCGAACTGCCCGGGGGGTTCGGCGGCGGCACGGGTGGCAGGCCGGAGGGCATGCCGTCAGGGATGCCTTCCGGGATGCCTTCCGGGATGCCCGGCTTCGGCGGTGGCAGTGGCGACAACGGCAGCCCGGGTGGCATGGGTGGCATGGGCCGGCTTTTGGGAGGCACCGACCTCACCGCCGATCAGCGCAGGATCCTCGACTACGCAGTCGAGCACTCCGGCTCCGCCCGGATCAGCCTCGCCGTCGAAGGGGGCGCCACTGCCGCGTCCACGTACATCCTGAACAGCGACGCCACGGTCATCGGCATGGGCGGCTTCATCGGCACCGACAACGCGCCCTCCGTCAACCAGCTGAAGACATGGACCAGCCAGGGCAAGCTGCGCTACGTCCTGGGCTCCGACTCACGCTCGGGTGGCATCCGCTTCGGCCCGATGGCGGGCGGCGGCGACAGCCCCGCCACCGAGCGCTCCAAGTGGATCAAAGACAACTGCACCAAGGTCCCGGCCTCCGCATACGGTGGTCGCGCCAGCGGCTCGGCCGGCAAGGATTCCGGACCGACCGGCATGATGGGAATCGGCACCACCCTGTACGACTGCGCCGCCCAGAAGTAGCCGCCGAGAAGTAAGCGACGGCAGAACGGACCGCCGAACGACATGGCCGAGCAGCCCGCCACCCAGCTCACCCACCGCATCCTCGTCGTCGAGGACGACCCCGGCATCCGCTTGCTGCTGGAGTCGGCCCTGGGCCTGTCCGGATACCAGGTGAGCAGCGCCGCCACGGGGCACGACGCCCTGCTGGGGGTCGAGCGCTTCCGCCCCGACCTCCTGTTGCTCGATGTGATGCTGCCCGACCTCGACGGCTTCGAGGTCACCCGAAGCCTGCGCGCGGTCGGCGTACGCACACCGGTCCTGTTCCTGACGGCCCGCACCGAGGTCGGCGACCGCATCGCCGGCCTCGGTGCGGGCGGCGACGACTACGTCGGCAAGCCGTTCAGCATCGAAGAGGTGCTGCTGCGCATCCGCGCCATCCTGCGCCGTACGGGGCACGATGTCCCGTACGAGATGGGCGAGGACGAGGCCGAGGTGCTGCGCTACGCGGACCTCGAACTGGACGAGCGGGCACACGAGGTCCATCGGGCGGGGCAGTACATCCCGCTGTCCCCGACCGAGTTCAAGCTGCTGGCCTTTCTGATGGAGAACCCCAACCGGGTGTTGAGCAAGAGCCAGATCCTCGACCGCGTCTGGGGCTATGACTTCTCCGGCGACGGCCGCATCGTCGAAACGTATGTGAGATACCTGCGGCGCAAGATCGACCACCTCGATCCGCCGCTGATCCACACCCAGCGTGGCGTGGGGTACTGCCTGCGCCTGCCGCGCGACCACACCCCGCGGACCGAGGGATGATCCGCCGGACCCGGCTGCGCGCGGGGCGGCCCGGATCGTTGCGCAGCCGCCTGGTGTGGGGTGCGGCGCTGCTGGCCGCCGTGGCGGTTCTCGCCGCTCAGACCATCGGATTCCTGGTGCTGCGCTCATGGCTGCTCAACCGCGTCGATCAGCAGCTCGACGACTTCGTCCTGCCGCAGCAGGCCTTCGCCCGTGACGCCTATCCCGATCAGGTGCCCCCGCCGCGGAACCCCGGCTCGGTGAACCTGCCCTCCGACTTCCGCCTCACCTTCTTCGACGCGGCGGGCCACAAGCGGGGCATCCTCGGCGGTGGCAAGGCCCCGGGGCCGGATCTGCCGGATTCCGTCGGCCGGTTGCAGCCGGCCGACGGCCGCCCGGCCACCGTTCCGGCCGTCTCCGGTGACGGCCACTGGCGGATCGAGAAGAAGGCCGCACCCGATCACACCTCATATGTCGTCGCGCTGCCCCTGGACACGTTCGACGGTGCGACCTCCAAGCTGCTGTGGCTCAATGCCATCGTGCTGGCCGCCACCCTCACCGGTCTGATCGCGCTCAGCCGATGGGTCGTCCGGATCGGGCTGCTGCCGCTGACCCGTATGGAGCGCTCCGCGCAGGACATCACGGTCAGCGATCTGAGCCTGCGGCTGCCGGACACCGACCCCCGCACCGAGACGGGCCGCCTCGGCACCGTGCTGAACACGATGCTGGACCGGCTGGAACAAGCCCTCCGGGAACGCGAATCCTCCGAGGCCCGGCTGCGCCGGTTCGTCGCCGACGCAGGACACGAACTGCGGACCCCGCTGACGTCCATCCAGGGCTTCGCCGAACTGGCCCTGCGCCATGAGGGCCGGTCGAGCGCCGAACGGCGCGAGGCCGACCGGCTGATCGTCCAGAACGCCGAGCGGATCAGCCTGCTGGTCGACGATCTCCTGCTGCTGGCCAAGCTGGACAAGGAGCCCGACTACCGCAGCGAGCGGGTCGATCTGCTGTCGGTCGCCGCCGACTCCGTGAGCGCGGCAGCGCACCAGAGCCACGGACACCCGATCAGGCTGGGCGCCCTCGGCGCCGGGACGGTCGCCGGCAAGGATGAGGACGAGGAGGAGTTGGAGCTGGCCGAGACGACCGGCGATCCCCACCGGCTGCGGCAGGTCGTGGGCAACCTGCTGTCCAACGCGCTGACCCACACTCCGCCCGGGACGAGGGTGGACGTACGCGTCGGCACCGGCCGGGCCGGCCCCACGTCCGGCGGCACGGACCGCCCCGGCCGGACGAGCCCGTCGCCACCGCTGCGGGCAGGGGCGCGGATCTGCGTGCTGGAGGTGGCGGACCAAGGCCCCGGACTGTCCCCGGAAGCCGCCGAGCGGGTCTTCGAACGCTTCTACCGGGTCGACCCGTCCCGCTCCCACGACCACGGCGGGTCCGGCCTCGGCCTGGCCATCGCGAGCGCGATCGCCCAAGGTCACGGCGGCCGGCTGGAGCTCGAGACGGCCATGGGCCGCGGCAGCGTCTTCCGGCTCGTGCTGCCCGCGGATTCCGGTACGCCCTGAGGCGCGCGCCAACCGCCTTGCCTCAAGCCCGTGGTCGGGCCCCTCGTCGGGCGAACAGCCGCCCGAGGCGACCGGTACTCCCTATGCTCGCTGCATGATCGACCTGCCGCTCTCCGCGCTGGAAGTCGCCATGGTCCAGGCCGGTGCGCGGGCCGTGGACACGCTGCGCGACACCACTGCCTTCGCCCAGCGTCTCGACGCCCTCGGCTACCGTCGGCTCTGGTACGCCGAGCACCACCACTCCCCCGCCATCGGCGCGTTCCCGCCCGTGGTCCTGACCGCCCACGCGGCCGCGTCGACATCGGCCATCCGCCTGGGCTCGGGAGGCGTCCTCGCGCCCAACCACGCCCCCATCATGCTGGCGGAGCAGTTCGGCACACTCGCCGCGCTGCACCCCGGCCGGATCGATCTGGGCGTCGGCCGCGGTCCCGGCACCTTCGACGAGTCCACCGCCCGGGCGCTGCGGCGCGGCGCCGGGCCGACGACGGACGACGAGTACCGGGACGATGTGGCGTCGACGCTGCGGTTCCTGGTCGACGAGGTCGCGCTCGGCCCGCTCCCGGAGCCGTGGCTGCTGTCCTCCAGTACCGCCGGTGCCGCGCTCGCCGCGGAACTCGGCCTGCCCATCGCCTTCGCCCACCACATCCGTCCCGACAACACCCTGGCCGCGCTCGACCGCTACCGCGCCCACTTCTCTCCCTCCCCGTGGTGTGACCGCCCCCGCGTGCTGGTGTGCGTGGAGACGGTGTGCGCCGAGACTCAGGAGGAGGCGATACGGCTGGCCGGCCCGATGAACGTCGTCAAGGCCGGGCTCCTCAAGGGACACAGCGAGATCCCGTTCCCCACCCCCGCCGAGGCGTCCGCGCACCCGTTCACCGAGGAGGAGCGGCAGACGCTGGCGGCCTTCGGGGCCCAGCAGGCGCATGGCACACCCGAGACCGTCGTGCGGCGCCTGGCGGAACTGGCGGACGCGACCGGTGCGGACGAACTGATGCTGGTGACACCGGTCTACGCGTTGGCGGCCCGGCTGCGGTCGTACGAACTCGTCAAGCAGCATGCCCAGGGGCCACGTCCGTCTGCTCCCCGCTGACGGTGGTGGCCGGGACCGGTTCGGTCCCGGCCGCCGGTCATGGGGCAAGGACGGAGCGTACGTGCTCGACCTGCGGCGCAGCGGCGAAGTACGGGCCGGCGAGGGCCCGCCACCGGGTGAAGGCGTCGGACTGGCGGAAGGTCACGGTGTGGTGTTCGACGGTTTCCCACCGCACCATGAGCCGGTAGCGGGACGGTTCCTCGACGCTGCGGGTGAGGTCGATTCCCTCGCAGCCGTCCGCGGCGAGGAAGAGCGGGACGGCCTCGGCCACGGCCTTCTCGAACTCCTCCTCGCTGCCGGGGCGGACCTCGATCTGGGCGATCTCCGTGATCATGCTCTTCTCCGTCTTCAGTCGGTGATCCCGGTCGCCACGAGGGTACGGGGTGCGTCCACGCAGGCGTAGATCCGCACCTACCCGATCGACGTGGTTGCCGGAAGCAGCACCACCCCGTCCTCGTCGGCGTCCCGGACCGCGCCGAGGATCACGACGCCGGCCCAGCCGTTGTCCCGGGCGCGCTCGGCCATGAGGTCGCCGAGCAGGGCGGTGTGCAGGGAGGCGCGGCCGTCGGAGACAGAGCCTACAGGCATTATTGTATCAAACCTCGCACAGATACAATTCTCTCACCGGATCAGCCACAAGGAACGGGAGCCGATGTGACCCTGACCGCCAACAGTTCCACCCTCGCCTACGTGGGCTCCCCGACCACACCCGGCGCTTCCTGTACGCGGTGCACGGCGACCTCACCTACGTCAGCGCCTACCGCATCGATCCGGCCTCCGGGCTGCTCACCGCCCTCGGGCAGCAGGAGACCGGTGGCCGCAATCCGGCGCATCTCGCGGTGGACCCGTCCAACCGTTTCCTGGTGGTGGCCAACCACTCCTCCGGGACGGTGGCGACCCTGCGCCTGCTGGACGACGGCCGGCTCGGCCCGCTCGCCGATCTGCTCTCCCTGCCGGGCGAGCCGGGCCCGCACCGCACCGAACAGCCCGGCGCCAAGCCGCACCACGTGCCCTTTTCGCCCGACGGCCGCTTCGTCGTCGTACCGGACAACGGGCTGGACCGGATCTTCACACTCTCGCTGGACACGGAGTCCGGGAAGCTGTCGTACGGCCCCGTCCCGTCCATCGCGACCCGGGAGTTCGCCGGCCCCCGACACCTCGCCTTCCACCCCCATCTGCCGTACACGTACACCATCGACGAACTGCGCTCGACGGTGACCTGCTACCACTGGGACGCCGGGCGCGGTGCTCTCCGAGCGCTCCAGGTCCTCGCCGGCACGGAGCCGACGGCGACCGGTGACAGCCGGGGCGCGGAGATCGCGGTCAGCCCGGACGGGCGGTTCGTGTACGCCTCCAACCGCGGTGGCGCGGGGGACACCAGCCCGGGCGGGCCCGAGCCCGACACCATCGGGGTGTTCAAGGTGTCCGCGAAAACGGGGCTGCTGCGGCCCGTGGGCTGGACCTCCACCGGGGGCATCCGGCCGCGGTTCTTCTGTCTGAGCCCGGACGGCCGGAAGCTGTACGCCGCCAATGAGCGCAGCCACACCATCGTCACCTACGACGTCGACGCCGTGAGCGGCGGACTCCGGCCCACCGGCCATGTGGTGCACACCGGCTCGCCGGCGTGTGTCCTCTTCCTCCGGCGGGATTCGTAGGATGAGGCTTTGCCGACCCACCACATGAAGAGCGCAGGAGCGATGTCGCGGCCCAATCTGACCACCTCCATGGCCACCCGACTGCTGGACCTGATGCGTCGCAGCGGCCTCGAAGAGGGCGCCCATGTCACCGAGCAGTGGGTGGCGGACGAGTTGGAGGTCTCCCGTACGCCGGTGCGCAAGGCGATGCTCTTCCTGGCCGAGGTCGGCATCCTCGACCGGATTCCCAACCGCGGCTTCTTCCTCACGCGTGACGCGCGCGCCCTCACCCGGCCGGACCTGAGCGAGGGCGAGGACGTGGAGCAGTCCGCGTACTTCGAGATCGCGGACGACTACGTCGGCGGCCGGTTCACCGGCTCCTTCACCGCGGCCGACATCGGCCGCCGCTACCGGCTCACCCCCCGCCAGGCCGACCGGGTGCTGTCCCGGATGGAGGGCGAGGATCTGGTGCGGCGCAAGGCGGGCGGCCGGGGCTGGGAGTTCCAGCACGTCATGGGCACCGTCGACGCACATGACCAGAGCTACCGGTTCCGCATGATCATCGAGCCGGCCGCGCTGCTCGAGCCGGGCTTCACCGTGGATGCCGACGCCTTCACACGCCATCGGCAGCAGCAGGAATCCCTTCTGCACGGGGACATCCTGCTGCTGCCGCGCGCCGAACTGTTCCAGGTCAACGCCTCGTTCCACGAGATGCTGGTGGGCTGCTCCGGCAACCAGTTCCTGCTCGATGCCGTACGACGTCAGAACCGGCTGCGACGGCTGATCGAGTACCGCCACCAGATCGACCGCTCCCGGCTCGCCAACCAGGCCCGGGAGCATCTGAGGCTCCTGGACCTGGTGGAGAGCGGGGACCTGAAGGCGGCGTCCGCCTTCCTCGGCGCACACCTGGACAAGGTGCGGTCGATCAAGACCGGGATCGGCGAGGAGAGCCGGCCGGAGAGCTAGGACGTGACCGGCGAGGTGCGCTGAGCCTGGTCCGAGGTCGCGCTGGAGTCGGCCGGGGGCTTTCCGCTTCCCCCGCTTCCCCCACCCTGATGGTCAGGGCGAGGACGAAGGCCACGGCGGTCAGCCCGCCCAGGAACAACAGGCCACCGGTGGCGCTCCCCGTCGACCTCTTGGCCCAGCCGATCGCGTACGGGCCGAAGAACCCGCCGAGGTTGCCGATGGAGTTGACCATCGCGACCGCGACCGCGGCCGTGGAGCGGGTCAGAAACAGCGTCGGCAGCGCCCAGAACGGCGATAGAAACATCACGAACATGGTCAAGAGCGCCAGGGGCATGCCCTTCCCGCCGAGGGCGTCGCCGCGATCCACATCGGCTGGTCCTCGGCGAGCACGCCGAGTTGTCCTGTTGTGCACTTTCCATGACCCAACATGCCTCATAGGCTCATGTTGGCCTGTTTGCCGCTTTCAGGAGGTGTCGTGCCGGACCACAAGATGTACTGCTACACCTGCCAATCCGATGAGCAGCACCGCCGTCTCACGGCCGAGGAGAAGGTCTACCTCAAGAACCGCACAGGCCGGAAGAGCGTCGAGGACGTCTTCATGTGCACGGCGCCGAACTGCCGCAATCTGCGGACCGGTTTCAACAAGCACCCCTTCGACCCCGTCATCCGCCTGCCCTTGCCCGACTGACTCCTCATGAGACAGTGCGCCGTGCAGCAGACCATCGACCGTGTGCCGCACGGCGCCACCGTGTTTGCGTCGCTTCCCCTCCCCTACCTGGCCACCGGGCGCAGTGCGGTCGGTGGCTGAGTGTCCGGGGGCATCTGTACGGCCAGGCCGTCGGTGTTCTGGGCGAGGCCGAGTTGGGAGATGGCGTTGACCAGGGTCACCGTGTCGCCCTTGGTGGTCAGCTGCCAGCGCTGGGTACGGGTGTTGTCCGAGCAGCTCTGCTGGGTGATGGTGGCGCCCGCCTCCAGGGGCGCGCCCAGGTAGCGTCTGCCGCTGACCATGTCCAGGCAGTTGCCGGTGGTGGTGCCACCACGGACCGCGCGGATGCGGTAGTAGCCGTCGGGGGTGGCCGAGAGTGCCCAGGTGGCGTCGGGGTCGGCCGCCAGTTTGGCCGGGGCTCCTTGCGTGGTGCCTGCCGTGGTCAGCCGCTTGGCCGAGTCGGGGAGGGTGAGGGCGTAGGTGCCGTCCTTCAGCGGGAGGCGTGTGACGTTGTTCCAGCCGGGGGTGTGGCCGAGCCGGTTGGCGAGGTCGGCGAAGCCGGTGTAGGTCGCGGCGGGTTTGGGGCTGCCCCAGGTGGCCTGGGAGATGAAGCGCAGCGGCATGAACGCGTCGGCCTCGACCTCGTTCTCGGTCTGTTCGGACGCGAAGTCGGGCCACATGGTGATCTTGGCGCCGGTGACCTGGGGCTGGGGGCCGGTCAGTGTCTCTCCCTCGAAGCGCAGGGGCGTCCAGTCGCTGTCGTACAGGGCCTGGGTTTTCATTTTCGAGCCGCCGCGGATCAGATAGAGGGAGTAGGCGGAGTTCATGACCTGGTGGCCCTGCGCGAGGAGTGCGGAGGGTGGCTGCTGGGCCTCGGGGGTCCAGTGCTCGACGTCGATGTTCTTGTCGAGGGCGATGGTGTTTTCGCCGGTCAGTCCGTCGTTCCAGATCCGCAGGGTTCTGCCGTCGGCCCGCACATGGGCGTTCACGCGGTTGACGAAGTCGATGAACGCGTCCTGCGGGGTGGCCGACGCGCCGTACTTCGCCTTCGCGTAGGCGGCTATCTGCGGATAGGCGGCGTAGTCAGAGCCGAGCATGTACTCATCGGCTCCCATATGCCAGTAAGGCGTGTCCCAGACGGTAAGGGCCTCGTCGAGCAGCCCGGTGTAGAAGCTGTAGGCCTCGGGCCGGGTGATGTCCAGCCGCGAGGGCGACTTGGCGCCGGAGGAGTCGGTGAGCTGCAGTTCAGGGTGGTTCTGCAGATAGGGGTCGATGTGTCCGGGTGAGTTGATCTCGGGTACGAGGGTGATGTGGTACTTCTTCGCCATGGCCGAGAGCTGTCGTATCTCGTCCTTGGTGTAGTAGCCCCAGAACTTGGTCTTCGGGTAGTCGTCGCTGGCGACTTTCGCCTCGATCCACAGCTGGTTGAGTTTCAGATACGACATCTCCCGCATCAGCCGCTCGAACCAGGGCATCGAGATGTGGATATAGCAGGCGCACACCCCCACGCCGCGTTCGGGGTATTGGGGGACGTCGACCGTCCGGCCGCGCGGCAGTACGGTCTGGCCGTGGAGCATCTGCAGCACGGTGCGGGTGCCGAGGAACAGCCCGTCGTCGGTCGCTCCGGTGATCCGCACGGTGTCGGAGACGAGAAGTTCGTATCCCTCCGCGCCGAGTTCTCGGGCGCCGGGGTCGAGGCGCAGGACCAAGTCGCCGGCGCGGGGCTCTCCCCCGCTGACCACGGGGAGCCTGAGGCCGGTGGCGGCGGCCAGGTCGTCGGCGAAGGTGGCCGCGTCGGCCTGGGCCCGTTTGATCGGGGCCCGTTTGGCCGGGGCCCGCTCGGCCGGGACCCGTTTGGCCGCGGGCGAGACGATACGGGAGCCCTGCTGCAGCTGGAGGGTGCCGGATCCGGCGGTCCACCCCGTCAGGGCCGGTATCACCTCCGGTGTGGCCGCGGCTCGGGCGGCAGCGGCGGACGTGGGGGCGTGCGCCGAGGCCGGAAGGGCCGGCGGTACGAACAGGGCCAGGGCGGCCAGAAGGCAGACGGCCCAGCGGCGGCGTCCGCGCCCGGCGCGCATTCGTTGGATCACTGTGTCCATCGGCATGAGGGTTGTTACCCACTTCCCAGCGGCGAACACGCTTACTACTCTCGTCGGCCATGACCGGTGTCACGGCATCGAGAGGCGAATACATCCGATGAATCTGTTCCGGTGCTCGAGGAGAGGCGGCCTCCGCCGCGCCATGATCGCCGCCGCGATCGCGGCGCTGACGGGGGTGGCGGCCCTGCCGCCCGCGACCGCCGCGGCCAAAGAGGAAAGCGGCGCAACGGGGTGTCAGGAGCCCGTGACACCCGCGCCGGTCATGGCCGTGGAGGAGTGCGACAGCCTGGCGCGGATCGTCGAGAAGGCCGCGAACATCGTGCCGCGCCCGTCCCAAGTGGCCTGGCAGCAGCGCGGTATCGTCGGTTTCACTCACTTCGGGATGAACACCTTCACCAACCGTGAGTGGGGCTCGGGCATGGAGAAGGAGTCGCGCTTCACCCCGTCGAACGTCGATGTGGACCAGTGGATGCGCGCGTACCGGGCGATGGGGGCCAAGCAGGTCATCTTCACCGCCAAGCACCACGACGGCTTTGTGCTCTACCCCACCCGCTACAGCAACCACTCCGTGATCGCCAGCCCTTGGTGGGTCAGCACCGCGGGCTGCGACCAGGCCGGGGAGACCGCCGCTGCCCGCGCCGCGGCCGAGCAGAAGCGTGACGCCGACCCTTCCGCGTACTGGCGGGCGCGGGAGGCGGGCTGCGAACGGCAGGGCGGGGACATCCTCGGCACATACGTCCGCGCGGCCCGTGCGGCGGGGCTGCGGGTGGGGATCTATCTGTCGCCGTCCGACGGGGCCGAACTGCCCCGGGCGTGGCACAAGGACACCTACATCCCGGCGATCAAGGCCAAACCGGCCGACTCGCGCTCGACGGCGGAGAAGGCCACGCTGGAGGACGCGCCCGCGAGCCCGGCCGGCCAGGGCCGGTACGGCAACTCCAGCACGCCCATGGCGCGTACGATCCCGACCCTGGTCCCCGGTGACGACCGGGCCCGCGCGGTGGCGCGGGGCACCCTGCCGACGTTCGAGGTCGTCGAGGACGAGTACAACGCCTACTACCTGAACCAGCTCTACGAACTGTTCACCCAGTACGGGCCGATCGACGAGTTGTGGCTGGACGGCGCCAATCCGTGGGCCGGTTCGGGGATCAGCGAGAAGTACGACTTCACGACCTGGTTCGCGATGATCAAGGCGCTGTCCCCGGACACGGTGGTCTTCGCCGGGCCGCAGGGCACCCGGTGGGTGGGCAACGAGGCGGGTGTGGCGCGGACCGGCGAGTGGAGCGTCGTCCCGGCGACGGGCGACCCGGACACGGCGCACAACGAGGGGCTGATCCCCGGTGGCGCATGGGCCGAGGACATCGGTTCCCGGGCGGTGCTCGGCCGGTCCGATGTGCGCTATCTGCAGTGGTTCCCGGCCGAGGCGGACTCCTCGATCAGGCCCGGCTGGTTCTACCATCCCGGCGAGCGGCCGCAGTCGGCGGCCGAGCTGGTCGACAAGTACCGGCGATCCGTCGGGCGCAACGCCGTGATGCTGCTCAACGCGCCGCCCGGCACGGACGGGCGGATCGCCGACGCCGATCTCGCCTCGCTCACCTCCTTCGGCACGGCCGTCAGCGACACCTACCGCACCAACCTCCTGGCGCCCGGAAAAGACGCGACGGGCGCCGCGCTGTCCGACGAGGACCTGTCCACCGGCTGGTCCCCGGCGGGCCAGGCCACCACGGGCAGCGTGGTCCTGGACCTGCCCCGGGCGCAGAGCTTCGACCAGATCCTGCTCCGCGAGAACATCACCCGGGGCCAGCGGGTCGAGGAGTTCGCGGTGGACACCTGGGACGGCACCGGATGGGTGCAGGCGGCGAGCGGTACGACCGTCGGCTACAGCCGGATCCTGGTGCTCAACACGCCGGTGCGCACCGACCGGGTCCGGATCCGCGTCCTGGCCGCCCGCGCCACGCCGCAGCTGGCGACGGTGGGCCTGTACCGTACGGTCGCACCCTCCGTCCGGACCGGTGGCGCCGTGCCGGACACTCACAAATCCCCCACCCCCTCATGACGCTTGACCTTGCCCAAAGGTGAAGGCCGACAGTGTCCGTGGCGACCGAGCCCCGGACGAGAGGGATATGCAGATGGACGACGACGCTCTGCTGACAGAGCAAAGGGCCTACTACAGGGCGGGCGCGGCCCAATACGACCGGCCTTACGCGGAGCGCGAAGACCTGCGGAAGTTGCTGACCGTCGTCGATGAGCTCCCGATCGCCGGGGAGGTGCTGGAGTTGGCGTGTGGCACGGGCCAGTGGACCCCCAGGCTCGCGGCGCGGGCCCGGTCGGTGACGGCGGTCGACGCGGCAGCCGAAGTGCTGGCCCTCGCTCGGGCCCGTACCGCATCCTCCAACGTCCAGTTCCTCGAGGCCGACCTGTTCGAGTGGCGACCGCCACGGCGCTATGACACGGTGTTCTTCGCCTTCTGGCTCTCCCATGTTCCGCCGAGGCGGTTGCCCGAGTTCTGGAACACCGTCGCCGCCGCCCTCGCGCCGGGCGGCAAAGCGATCTTCATTGACGATGGCCCCGCCGCTGCCGCGGAGGAGGACATTCTCGCGAACCAGCCGGCCCCGGCCGCGCTGCGCCGACTCGATGACGGCAGCCAGTACCGCATCGTGAAGGTGTTCCACGATCCCCGAACACTCACGGACGACCTCACAGCGCTGGGGTGGTCGGTCCACATCCGTCCCGTGGCCGGGAACTTCATCGGCATCGCCGAACCGCCGGCCAAGAAGCCGTAACCCCGGCGCGGTACGAACGCGCCGGGGTCGGGCGACGGGCTCAGAACGTGGGCGTCAGTACGAGCTTGGCCTTGTGGCCGGAGACCGACTTCACCGAGATCTTCAGGCTGTTGAGCCTGACGGTGCCGCCCGGGCTGGTGCTGCCGCTCAGGCGCCCGCCGCCCGTGGTGGTGGCCGACATCTTCACGGATCGGGAACTGACGTGCGTGATCCGCAGCTTCCCGAACCCGAAGCGATGGCTGTTGACCTTGATGCTGCTGGGCGCCGACACGGTGATCTTGCACCGCCCGTCGTAACACGGCCCGTGGGCGGCGGCATACGACTCCGTCGCCGTCAGGCCGAACCCCAGCGTGCCCGCCAAGGTCAGCGTCGCAGTGGCCGTCGCGGCCCTCCGCCACATACCGGTGCTCATCAATGGGACCTCCTGTCTCCAAAAGGGGCATTTCCCGCGCGGCATTTCTAACCCGCCGCCCGCGGGACCCCTCCCGGGGTGGGCCGGCTTCGGCTGCTCCGACGCCCCGGACAGAATCGCCCCTGCTCCGCTCCGGCGGAGCTGGACGCAAGCGATGTGTCACAGCCAGTGACGCCCGTTGTGCAAGCTCGTCGATCTATCGACGAGTAGTTGACTGACGCGTTCCTGCTGGAAGCCGAGCGGCACGCGGCCTGGGGCGCGGCACAGCTGGAAACCCTGACCGCGTTCGTTCCCGACGGTCCCTGGACCGCGGGCCCTGGACCCCGTCGCACTGCCGCGGACTCTGCTCACCGGCGCGTCCCTGATCGGCCGCTCGGCTCGCCACGCCGTGGCGGGATACTTCGACCACCACGGCATAGCCCAGCGGGCCGACGGTGACCGCGTCACCGCCGACCTGCCCAGCGGCGACTCGGTCGACATCGACTTCGATACGGCGGGCCGAATCGCCCACGTCAGCCTCAAGGTCTCGCCCTGATATTCGGTGGCGCGACAGACCCCCGATGGTGAAGATCGCGCCATGCCCAACTTCCTGGAGACCGAACGGCTCGCGCTCCGCGCGTTCACCGAGGCCGACGTCGACCACCTGCTCGCGCTGGACAGCGACCCCGACGTCATGCAATTCATCAACGGCGGCCGGCCGACAAGCCGCGAGGCAGTCCGGACGCGGACCCTGCCCCGTCTCCTCCACGACTATCCGTTCCTCGGCTCCCGTGGCTACTGGGCCGTGGAGGAGAAGGCCACCGGCACCTTCCTGGGCTGGTTCGAGTTCCGTCCCCTCGACGACCACAGCCCCGCCGCGGTCGAACTCGGCTACCGGCTCAACAAGGCGGCCTGGGGATGCGGCTATGCCACGGAGGGAGCCCGGGCCCTGATCGACAAGGGGTTCACCGACCTCGGGGTGGAGCGGGTCACGGCGAACACCATGGCGGTGAACACGCGGTCCCGGCGTGTGATGGAGAAGGCGGGGCTGTCGTTCCTCCGGAACTTCACCGGCGACTGGCCGGATGCGATCGAGGGCTCGGAGCACGGCGAAGTCGAGTACGAGCTCACCCGGGCGGAGTGGCAGCCGCGCCAGGCGTAACCAGGCGGGTCACGCGCAACCCTTCCGGCGGCGGATCCGCTCGCGGCGCAGGCTAGAGGCCCACGTCGCGACGGCGGATGTCCTCGAAGGACTCCCGGCGTACGAGGAGCCGCGCGCGGCCGTCCCGTACGGCGGCCACCGGCGGGCGGCCGACCATGTTGTAGGCCGAGGCCATGGACAGGTGGTAGGCGCCGGCGACGGGTACGGCCAGCAGGTCTCCGAGGCGGATGTCGCCGGGGAGTTCGACGGCGGTGGCCAGGATGTCACCCGCCTCGCAGTGCCGGCCCACCACGGTGACCCGGGTCGGTTCGGCGGTGCTGTGCCGGCCGACCAGACGCGGTGTGTACCGCACTCCGTACAGCGACGGCCGCGGGTTGTCGCTCATACCGCCGTCGATGGCCACGTATGTGTGCTCACCGGTGTGTTTGACCGACAGGACCCGGTAGACGGCGACGCCCGCCGGGCCCACGACGGCACGGCCCGGTTCGATGAACAGGCGGGGCACGGTGAGCCCGGCCGCCCCGCACGCCTCGACGAGCTCCATGCGCACCTTTCTGGCCAGCGTGGTCAGGTCGAGGGCTTCCTCCCCGGGCCGGTAGGCGATCCCGTGGCCGCCGCCCAGGTCCAGTTCGGGCAGGACGAGGCCGTGTTGTTCGTGCAGCCGGGCCATGAGCCCCACCATGCGCCGTACGGCGGACAGATACGGTTTGACGCTGGTGATCTGCGACCCCAAGTGGCACTGCAGCCCGGTCAGTTCGAGCTGCGGCTGGTCCAGGATCCGGGCGATCGCGTGCTGGGCGTAGCCGTCGGATATGGACAGGCCGAACTTCTGGTCGTCCGTCCCGGTGCGGATCTTCTCGTGGCCGCCCGCGCTGATACCGGGCACCACGCGGACCATCACCTTCTGGTGGCCGTCGGGCCCGACGGCGGCGGCCAGCCGCGCGATCTCCGATGGGCTGTCGATGACGATACGGCCGACGCCCAGGCGCAGCGCTGTCTCCAGGTCCCTCGGGGACTTGGCATTGCCGTGCAGCACGATCCGCTCGGGCGGGAAGCCGGCGGTCACGGCGAGTTCGAGTTCGCCGGCGGAGCAGACGTCGAGACCCAGGCCCTCCTCGTCCACCCAGTGGACCAGTGCCTGGCACAAGAACGCCTTCGCCGCGTACAGGATCTCGGCGTCGGGGAAGGCGTCCCGGTAGGTGCGGCAGCGGTCGCGGACCTCGGCCTCGTCGAGGACATAGACCGGGGTGCCGAAGCGGTCGGCGATCTCAGCGAGCGGTACGCCGCCCACCGCGAGGTCGCCGTGGCGAGGTTCGGTGGTCGAGGCGGGCCACACCGAGAGGTCTGCCGAGGTGGCGGTGGCCGGGGTGGCGTGAGCGGATGCGTGAACAGTGGTCATCGTGGGCGCCTCAGCCGATCCACAAGGAGAGCGTCGCGACGAGGGCGGCGGCGCCGGTCACCCGGAGCGCGCCGACCGCCCGCGGATCCCAGGCGCCGGCGCGCGAGCGGCCTTCGGGAGCCTTCTGGGGCACGCGGGCGACATCTCCGCCGGGCGTCGGCGCGGGGGCGGTGAACTGCGGGTCGACCGTGATGGTGGTGACGCCCAGCGGTTCGGTGAGCGCGCGCAGCGCGGGCTCGGCGAGCCTGATCCACGCCTGGTCCGGGCCGAGCGTCGCGGTCAGCCTGCGCTCGGACGTGAAGCCGACGGCCGTACGGTCGCCGAGGGGCGTACGGAAGAGCCTGGCGGCACACCGTGAGGGGCCCGGCCGGACCGGGACGTACAAGGGCCCGGCCGGGAACCGATCACAGGGCTCGGGGTCTTCGTCGTACGGGAGCTCTGCCATGGGATGCCTCCTGGAGGATCCAAGGTGGTGCGGGGGCTGAGCCGACCGCCTCCGACACAGGGAGGCCGCCCGGGCTCGCCGCCCACGCTACGCCCGCCGCACCCGGCTCCCGGACGGGTCCTGACGGGATGCTGACGGCGAACCGGACGACGCTGACGCGATGCTGACGCGCGCTGCGAACGGTTCGCCGTGCTCAGGCGGGGAGGGAGCCTAGCCAGTCGGTCAGGTGCTGGTTGACCTCTTCATGGCGTTCCTGCTGGATCCAGTGGCCGCAGCCGTCGAGGATGTGGCAGGAGCGCAGGCCTGGCAGGGTGGTGGGGTACGCCTTGATCGCGTCGGCCAGCCAGGTGGTGGAGGCGTCCAGGGCACCGCCGAGGAACAGCGACGGTTGGGTGAGGGGGGCGCCGTCGAAGTCGGCGAGGTCTTCCCAGTCCCGGTCCATGTTGCGGTAGCGGTTCAGGGGTCCGGTGAAGCCGGTCCGTTCGAATTCAGCGGCGTAGCTGTCGAGGTCGTGCTCGCTGAGCCAGGCGGGCAGACGGCCTTCGGGAAATCTGTCGCGCATCGTCCCGCCGGGGCTGATGAAGTGCGGGTCGGGCGAGCCGGGCGCGGGCATGGTGTCGGCGGACAGCGCGGCGTAGAGACCGGCGAGCCAGCCGCGTACATCGGGCTCGATCTCGGCCTCGGCGCGGCCGGGCGCCTGGAAGTACGAGACGTACAGTTCGTCATCCCCGCCCATCCGGGCGAAGATCTCGCTGGGCCGCGGTCCTCCGCGCGGGGTGTAGGGGACGCTCAGCAGTCCGACCGCGCGGAAGACATCGGGCCTGACCAGGGCGGAGTTCGCGGCGATGGGCGATCCCCAGTCATGGCCGACGATCACGGCCGTCTGCTCGCCGAGCGCGTCCACCACGGCGGCGTTGTCCTCGATGAGATCGAGCATCCGGTAGGCGGCCATGCTCTCCGGCTTGGAGGAACGCCCGTAGCCGCGGACGTCGATGGCGACCGCGCGGTATCCGGCGGCGGCCAGCACCGGCAGTTGGTGGCGCCATGAGTACCAGGACTCGGGGAAACCGTGCACCAGCAGGACCAGCGGTCCGGTCCCCTGCTCCACCAGATGGATCCTGCCCGCGGGGGTGGGGACCAGGCGATGTGTGACGTCCGGTTGCGACATGGCTCCTCCGGGTTGCTGATCGACTCGTACTGCGATGGTGGGCCGCATACCGCATCGGTGCGAGTCCCGTTGCCGGCTCGGCAAATCGATGCTGGGAACACCGCTGGTCCTGCCCGGTGGCTTTGCGGACCGGGGGCGTCGGGGCCGGTGTGCGAAAATGGCCGACAGAGCCCGACCGGCTCCTGGACGAGGTGCGCCGTACCCAGACATGACAAGACGACGCGGGGAGTGTCTGTCATGGCCTGGGTCGTTCTTGTGATCTCCGGGGTGCTGGAAGCCGTGTGGGCCACGGCGCTGAGCAAGTCGGAAGGGTTCAGCCGTCCACTGCCGACCGTCGTCTTCGGTATCGGTCTGGTGCTGAGCATGGCGGGCCTGTCCTTCGCGCTGCGGACCGTGGATGTGGGCACCGGCTACGCGGTCTGGGTGGGCATCGGCGCGGTGCTCACCGCCACCTACGCCATGGTCTTCGGCGGCGAGTCCGTCGGCTGGCTGAAACTTCTGTTGCTTCTGGGCATCGTCGGCTGCGTGGCCGGCTTGAAACTCGCGCACTGAAACTCGGCGGGGTCCTGGCCGACCAGGGCCAGGCCGCGACGGCTGAGCGCGGGACGGTGGCGGGGAGCGGATCGGCGCACACCCATGCGCCCTGTCGCGGCCCTTTTACTCATCCCACAATGGGCGGGCCGCTTTGGCCAGATCCGGGAGGTTGTCCTTGTCCGATCCCACCTCAGCGCCCTCCTGCGACGGCCGGGCTCCGCTCGTGGATCCTCAGCTCGCGCGCTATCTGGCCGAGCATCCGGCCCCGGCCGCGGCCGCCGACGCGCTGATCCGCGACGACCAGGGGCGGATCCTGCTGGTCGACCCGGTCTACAAGGACGGCTGGGATCTGCCCGGCGGCATGGCCGAGGACGAGGAGCCGGCCTCCGCGCTCGTCCGGGAGGTGGGCGAGGAGCTGGGTCTCACCGTGGAAGTCGGGCGGCTGCTGGCCGTCGACAGCGTGCCCGCCACCGTGTACGGGCGCACCATCCTGGCTTTCGTCTACGCCGCCCATCTGCCCGGCGATCGCCCCCCGTCGGCCCTGCTCCCCCAGGACGGTGAGATCCGCAGCGCCCGATTCCTCCCCGAGCGGGAGGCCCTGGAGCTGCTGCCGCCGCTGCTGCGCCGTCGCGTGGCCGCCGCGCTCGCCGCCGAGCGCGGCTCGCACACCGCGGTGTTGCGCGATGGACACCGTCCGCCACCGCGCCGGCGCGACCACTATGCGCTGCTGCCGGCGCCGATGATGGCGGCCACCGTGCTGGTCACCGACGCCTCCGGGCGCATCCTGGTGCTCGACCCGAGCTACAAGGACCATCTGGAGTTGCCCGGGGGCATGGTCGAGGCGGACGAGTCACCCGCGCAGGGCGCCGCGCGCGAGCTGGCGGAGGAGCTGGGGCTGACAGTTCCGGTCGGACGGCTGCTGGCGGTGGACACCTCGTCGGCGGCGGCCCCCCGGCACGGCCGCGCCCTGACCTGCATGATCTTCGCCGCACCGCCGCTGACCCCGGCCCAGGCCGGGCAACTGACCTTCCCCGACGGGGAGATCCGCGCCGCGCACTGGCTGAGCCGCGACGAGGCCTCGCGGCGGCTGCCCGCCCGGCTGGCCGCCCGGGTGGCGGCCGGCCTGGGCGCCCTCGCCACGGGCGGTGTCATCCACCTGGAGCGGGGCGAGCCGACCGCCCTGCCGGCCGGGCTGACCGTGCGGGAGCGGGCGGCCCAGGCTCGTGCGGCGATGGTCGACCGGCTGGCGGCCGACGGCGTACTGACCGACCCGGATCTACGGCGGGCCCTGCTCGCGGTCCGGCGTGAAGTCCTGCTCCCCCGCTGCTATATCCGCCGCCCCACGGCCGCCGGGCAGCCGAGGGCCTGGCAGCTGCTGGACGGCGCGGACCCCCGTGACCGGGACGAGTGGCTGGCCTGGATCCACGACGGGGACTCGGTGCTGTTCCAGCATCGCGGTGAGCCACTTGACGCCGCTGAGCGCGGGCAGATCGTCACCGGGGGCGGGTTCACCGGGATGTCCACCGGCATGATCACCGCGGTCGAGGGGCTGCAGTCGCTGGGCCTGGCGGCCGGGGACCGGGTGCTGGAGTCGGGCACCGGCCCGGGGCTCGTGACGGCCGCGCTGTGCGAAATCCTCGGGGACACCGCGGTCACCACGGTCGAGGCCGATCCGCATCTGGCCGAGGCCGCCCGCGAGCGCCTGGCCCGACTCGGGCACCGGCCCCGGGTCGTACGGGGTGACGGCCTGGCCGGCCGCCCCGGCGAGCGCTTCGACGCGATCCTGCTGTCGTTCGCGGTCCGGGGCCTGCCGCCCGCCCTGCTGGAGCAGCTGGCCGACGGCGGGAGGCTGTTGGCGCCGATCACGACGGGCGCGGTCGGCTGGCCCGCCCGGGCGATGGTCCGCCGTACCGGCGACACGCTGGACGCCGTGCTGCGACCGGTCATCTCGGGGCACCGGCCGGGCCTGGGCGTGGAGCTGGTCACCGCGCCCGACCGGATGCCCGACGGTCCGGTCACCGTCCGGCCAAGTCGCCTCGCCCCACCCGAGGATGCCGGGTTCTGGCTGGCGGTCGGCCATCTGCTGCCCGGTCTGGTACGGGTCGCCGGCGCCGAGGGGCTGTCCCTGTACGCCCCGGCCGAGGAGTCATGCGCCATCGTCCACTCCGACGGCGGCTCCTGGGTTGTCGAGGGTAGTGGCCCCCGGAACATCTGGGCCGAGGTGGAGAGCGTCCACGCCCGCTGGATCCAGGCGGGCCGACCCGGCCATTACCGCCTCGACCTGACCGATCCCGCCGTCCAGCGGGTGGACGGCGGCGCGGGCGCACACGCGCTGACGTGGCGGCTGCCCGGCCAATTCGCCCCGGCCGCCGTCGCCTCGTAGCGCGCCTCCCCTTACCCCCATTTCCCCCTGAACGACCGGGCAGTTGGGTTACGCGGCGGCCGGACCGAGGGCACAATCCAAGCCTGACCGACAGTCCTCTCAAGGAGGTTCGGGTGAAGACGGCACGCCGTACGTGGAGAAGTTCCCGCCTGATGGCCGCGGTATCGAGCCTGTTCACCGCGGCAGCCGTCGCGACAGCCGGTACGAGTGCGGCCGCTGCCGCCGAGGCGTCCCCCGCCTCCGTGTCCCAGGCCGCTTCGGCCATCGAGTCGCTGAACGTCCCGGGGACCGCCTGGACCGTGGACGAACGCACCGGGACGCTGCGCGTATCCGTCGGCTCCACGGTCGGGGGCGACGACCTGGCCAGGCTCGACCGTACCGCCGCGCGCTCAGGCGGCGCCGTGACCGTCGAACGGCTCGGCGGACCGCTGCGTACCCTCCTCTCGGGCGGCGACGGCGCGTACGCCTCCGCGGGTTGGCGCTGTTCCGTCGGGGTCAATGTGCAAAGCGGCGCCACGTACTACTTCATCACCGCCGGCCACTGCACCGACGGTCTGCCGACCTGGTACACCGGCGCCGATCTGACCACCGCGGTCGGCCCGACGACGGGCACCAGCTTCCCCGGCGACGACTACGGCGTCGTCCGCTACGCCAACGCGGCCGTCCCGCACCCCGGTACGGTCGGCACCGTCGACATCACCGGAACCGCCACCGCCTATGTCGGCCAGGAGGTCTGCCGCCGGGGGGCCACGACCGGTGTCCACTGCGGCCGGGTCACCAGTCTCAACGCCACCGTCAACTACGGCAACGGCGAGATCGTCTACGGGCTGATCCAGACCAATATCTGCGCCGAGCCGGGGGACAGCGGCGGTCCGCTCTACGCGGGCGACAAGATCATCGGCATTCTCTCCGGCGGCACCGGGGACTGCGCCACCGGCGGCACCACCTACTACCAGCCCATCCAGGAGGTGCTGAGCGCCTACGGCCTCACCGTCTACTGACGGCCGACCACGCGGCCGGCCACGCGAAAACGGCGTCCGGACAACGGCTCACGAACGGCGCGCCCGCGGGTACTGTCATCAGCAGGCCCTGGCCCCGACCGCGAGGAGGTGCGCATGAGCGCACAGCCCGACCACTCCGTCGACCGCAAGGTCACCGCCATCCCGCACACCATCAACGCCATCGGTGAGGCCTTGAGCGGTGAGCAGCGCGCCCGCTTCTACGGGGAGGTCCTGGCCGCCGAGGAGTCCGTCGTCCCCGCGGTGATGCGCTCGTGGTGGAAGATCGCGATGCTGGCCAAGGCGCCGTTGGCAGCGCACAGCCGCGCGAACGCCGCCGCCGGGCGGAACCTGGTCAGCATCGACCACCTCATGACCCGGCTCGAGGGAGCGGGCGGGTGAACCATGAGCGTCCCCGGCCGGGCTGGGCCGCGTATATCGAAGAGACCCCGGCCGAGGCCATCGTGGCGATGCCTCCGGATCTGGCCAAGAAGGTCGCCAACTACATCGCCGCTCTCGCGCTCGAAGCAGGCGGTGCGCTGGACAAGGGCAAGCAGCCGCCCGGCGATCCGATGGACGACCACGACACACGCTTCAGCATCCAGGTCGCGGGCGAGCCCGTGATCATCGAGTACAGCGTCCACCACGACGTCCGGGCGGTACGGATTCCGGTCGTGGTCTGGTTCGACTGATCTCCATGTGAGGGCCACGGCGCTCCGCTCATCGGTCGGCGTGGCGCGAGGCCGCCCGCGCCGCTTCCGCCTCGTCCCGGGCCAGGGCCGCGGCGGCGGGGTCGCCGGCCAGGGTGTGTGCCTTGGCCAGGGTGTCGAGCCCGACGGCCAGCCAGGTTCGGGAGCCGATCTGCCGCCACAGCCTGACCGCGGCTTCGGCGCGACGACGGGCCGGCCCGGGGCGGCCGGCCTTGAGCTGTGCCTCCGCGAGCGCGTACAGCGTCGCGGCCTCGCCCCACAGATTGCCGAATTCCCGGTAGGCCCACAGGCTCCGGGCCAGCAGTCGGCGCCCTTCCGCCGCCGCGCCCTGCCGTACCAGGACGTCCCCGAGCCAGCAGGTGGCGTGAGTGGCGCCGAGCCGGTCGCCCAGGTCCTCGCTGATCGAGGCGGCCTGCCGGAAGCAGTCGGCGGCGGCCGGGTGGTCGCCGAGTTCGCGGTGGCTCTGCCCCAGGCAGCGCAGGGCCTGGGCCTCACCGGGCCGGTAGCCCGCCTCCCGGCTCACCCGCAGGCACTCCGTGAACCGCGCCATGGCCGCCTCGACACGCCCCAGTTCGAGGTCGATGACGCCAATGCCGTTGGTCGCGTAGACGAGGCAGTTGGCGTTGCCCGCCGACCGGGCCAGCTCGCAGGCCTCTTCGAAGTGGCGTACGGCCGAGGAGTACTGGCCGAGCAGCCGGTGCACATACGCCAGCCCGGCCGTGGCACTGGCGCGGTAGGCCGGGCCTTCTCCCTCGGCGAGCAGCAGGGCCTGCTCGAAGTGTTCCAGCGCTTCCGGGTAGCGGTCGACGATGGTGGTGAGTTCGCCGAGGCAGCGGTGGAGTTTGGTGGCGCTGCGCCGGTCGCCGGCGCGCAGCGCCGTCTTGAGCGCCCGGCCCTGCACCCGCTCCCAGTCGTCGAAGTGGCTGCCGACCTGGAAGAGCGTCGTCAGCGCGGTGGCCAGCCCGGCGGCCGATGCGATGTCCGTGCTGTCGAGCGCCTGGTCGACCACGTCGATGAGGAATCGGCGCTCGTCGTTGAACCAGGCCAGTGGGTCGGCGACGACCTGGTCGGCGTCCGTCGGGGAGAGCCGCCAGCAGGCCAGATCCATCTGGGAGATGCCCAGGAAGTCGACGCTGAGGGTTTCGGCGGCGAAATCGGCGAGGTGCAGGCTCGCGCCGAGCAGCCGGGTGAGCGCCGCCGCCCTCTCCTGGCGGGAGACCTCCCGCTCCGCCCGCTCCCGGCCGAGCAGCCGCACCAGGTCGTGCAGGCGGTGGCGGAATCCGGCGGCACCGGCCGAGGCGACCTCCACCAGGTGCACCTCGACCAGGTCGTCGAGCACGCCCTCCGCGTCGGACAGGCCGATATCCAGCAGGGTGGCGAGGGCCCAGGGGGCGAAGTCCGGCCCGGGCAGCAGGGCGAGCATGCGCAGGGCGTGCTGGGTGGTCGGGGCCATCCCCTGGTAGGTGAGTTCAAGACTGGCTCGTACGGCGATGTGGCCGACCGCCAGCTCGTCGAGCTTGCGCTGCTCGTCCGCGAGCGCGCGGGCGACTCTGGCCAGCGGCCAGTGCGGTCGTGCGGCCAGGCGTGCCCCGGCGACCCAGACCGCGAGGGGAAGGCCCTCGCAGGTTTCCACGATGGACCGGGCCGAGTCGTGCTCCGCGGCGGTCCGGTCCGGGCCCAGCATCTCGCGCAGCAGGGCGAGCCCGGTGGCGGAGTCCAGTACGTCCAGGGGGAGCCGGCGGCCGGCCAGGTCGGCCAGGGTGGTCCGGCTGGTGATGAGGGCGGCGCAGCGAGCACCGCTCGGCAGCAGGTCGCTCACCTGCGGCGCGTTGGCCGCGTTGTCTAGGACGACGAGCATCCGCCGCTGGGCCAGCAGCGTGCGGTAGAGATGGATTCTGCTGGTCAGCTCGGTGGGCACGGCGCCGCCCGGCACGCCGAGCGCGCGCAGAAAGGCCCCGAGGACCGTGAACGGCTCCGCCGGGTCGTCGCCGAAGCCCCGCAGGTCCACATAGAGCTGGCCGTCCGGGAAGCGCGGGGCCAGCAGATGTCCGGTGCGCACGGCCAGAGCCGTCTTGCCGACCCCGGCCGGGCCGGTGACCAACAGGGTCTCGGGACCGGAGCCTTCCTGGTCGAGGAGTCGGCAGGCCTCGGCCAGCTCGTCTTCCCGGCCGACGAACAGGGACAGGTCCGGGGGCAGCAGACACGGGACGAGCTGCCGGCCGGTCGCCCCGTCCCGATCCTGGCGATCGTCGTCGGCGGGGTCGCTAATCTGCTCAGGAGCCGACCCGGGAGCCGACCCGGGCGAGTCCGTGGCGGGGGCGGACTGTTCCCGCACGGCCAGTGCGCGGCGCGTCCGGACCCACTCCTCGACCGTCTCGGGACCACCGCCGCAGGCCCGGACCAGGGCCGCCACGATTTCCTCGCTGGGCAGCGAGACCCGGTTCAGCGCGCCGGCGACGGTGCTCGTGGGCAACTGGTCGCCCGCCCTGCGGGCCTTGCGCTCCAAAGCCCGGTAGGAGAGGCCGGACCGGGCTTTCACCGTGCGCAGGAGGGCGACGAACTCGTCGGCTGTCCGGACCGTATCGGGCCTGGGTAACGGCGTCGTCACGGACCGATCTTACCGATACGCGCCGGGGCGCGGCCATCCCGCCGAAGCGGCGGGATCAGCCGAGGGCGCGGTCCAGGTTGAAGGCGGCGCTGATGAGGGAGAGGTGGGTGAAGGCCTGTGGGAAGTTGCCGAGTTGTTCGCCGGTCGGGCCGATCTCCTCGGCGTACAGGCCCAGGTGGTTGGAGTAGGTGAGCATCTTCTCGAACGCCAGCCGGGCCTCCTCCAGGCGGCCGGCGCGGGTGAGCGCCTCGACGTACCAGAAGGAGCAGATCGAGAAGGTGCCCTCGGTGCCGGGCAGGCCGTCCGGGCTGAGGTACGGGTCGTAGCGGTAGACCAGGGAGTCGGATACGAGCTCCTGCGACAGGGCGTCGAGGGTCGCGAGCCACTTGGGGTCGACCGGGGAGATGAACTTGGCCATCGGCATCATCAGCACCGCGGCGTCCAGGATGTCCTCGTCCAGGCGCTGAGCGAAGGCTCCGCGCCGGGCGGACCAGCCGCGTGTCATGATCTGCCGGTAGATGGCGTCGCGGCTGACCCGCCAGCGGGGAAGGTCGGCGGGCAGTCCGCGGCGGGTGGCCAGGCGGATGGCCCGCTCGATGGCGACCCAGCACATGAGGCGCGAGTACAGGAAGTTCTGCCGTCCCGCGCGGCTCTCCCAGATGCCTTCGTCGGGCTGGTCCCAGTGGTCGCAGACCCAGCTCACCAGATAGCCCACCTCGTCCCAGTGGTCGCTGCTGATGGGTTGTCCCCACTTGTCGTACAGATAGACGGAGTCGATGAGCGCTCCGTAGATGTCCAGCTGGAGCTGGGTCACGGCGCCGTTGCCCACCCGGACCGGGGCGGATCCCAAGTAGCCTTCCAGATGGGAAAGTTGCAGCTCGGGGAGGTTACGGCTGCCGTCGATGCCGTACATGATCTGCAGCGGTCCGCTGGTGCGGTCGTCGCAGTTGATGCAGTGCTCGGAGAGAAAGCCCATGAACGCCTTGGCCTCCGAGGTGAAGCCCAGGCGGAGCAGGGCGTAGACGCAGAAGGCGGCGTCCCGGACCCACATATAGCGGTAGTCCCAGTTGCGCTCGCGGCCGATGGCCTCGGGCAGGCTGGTGGTCGGGGCGGCCACGATGGCGCCGGTCGGGGCGTAGGTGAGCAGTTTCAGGGTCAGCACGGAGCGCTGGACCATCTCCCGCCAGCGTCCGCGGTAGCGGGAGGCGCTGAGCCATTTGCGCCAGAAGCGGACCGTGGCCTCGAAGTCGGCCCCGGCCTCGCGCCGGGCGCAGCCGAGGGGGGCGACCTCGTCGTCGACCCGGTCGAGGGCGAAGACCGCGGACTCGCCTTCGAGCAGTTTGAAGCGCGACCGTACGTCCCGGCCGTCGCACTCCAGGGGCGCGGTGGCCGTCAGCGCCAGGGACAGGGAGGGGGAGTCGAAGAGCACCCTGTTGCCCTGCATCCGCGCGGTGTGCGGCTCGGCTCCGTAGCCGAAACGGGGCGCCACCTGTGCGGTGAAGGGGAGGGTGCCGCGTACGCAGCGCACCCGCCTGATCAACCGGTGCCGCCCGGAGTCGTGGGAGTCGTCGACGACGGGCATGAAGTCCTGGATCTCTCCCGCGCCGTCGGCGGCGGAGAAGCGGGTGATCAGCACATTGGTGTCGGGGAAGTAGAACTGGCGGGTCCGCGCGGGGACGTCGGTGGCCAGTTCGAAGGAGCCGCCCCGTTCCGCGTCCAGGATCGAGCCGAACACGCTGGGCGCGTCGAAGCGCGGGCAGCAGTACCAGTCGATCGTGCCGTTCGTCCCCACGAGGGCGACGGTGCGCAGATCGCCGATCAGTCCGTGGTCCGCGATGGGCAGATAGCGTGAGGAGGCGGTCGGGAATTGCGTCTCCTGCCCGTATCCGGCGTCGTCGAACACCATGTCAGGCCTCCCTGCCGTCGCGGCACACTGCGGCGCACCGTCGGGTACCCGGCGGCGCACGCCCGCATCGCAGCCAATGCTCCTATAACAGGGTAAATCACCCCGTAATCGGCCAGGGTCGGTGCAGATGGGCCAGGTCGTCGGGCGGCGGGGTGGCGGGGTGGTAGACGGGCGGGGTCTGGTCGACGGTGGTCGCCGGGGCGTCGGCCAGCTGGAAGCGGCCTCGCAGGCGCCGGTAGAACTCCAGCGGGGCCAACCGCGCCAGGCGCAGGCGGTACGGGGCCCGGTAGGCCGCCATCCAGTCCCCCGGGTCCAGCACCCCGCGCAGCTCCCCGTCGATGCTGACGGCCACACGTCCGGAGTGCGGCAGCACACGGATCGCAACCACTTCGTCGGCCCCGGCGATCACGGTGCGGTTGAAGGCCATATGCGGGGCGACCGGTGTGAAGACGATCGCGTCGGCCTCGGGGGCCAGGACCGGGCCTCCGGAGGCGAAGCTGTAGGCGGTGGAGCCGGTGGGGGTCGCCACGATGACGGCATCGGCCGAGTAGCAGGCCAGCAGCTGACCGGCCAGGTACACGGCCAGGTTCACCTGACGGTTCCGGGCGAGCTTTTCGAAGACCACATCGTTGACCGCGGTGACGTCCAGGGGAATCCCCCAGCTGGCCTTGTCCGTGGCGCCGGGGCGCACGGCCGGCGCGGGCAGCCCGGGGCCGCGGCCGTAGCACAGCGGCTCCTCCAGGTCGGTGGGCATCTCCAGCGGGCGCGACGCCCGGAGGGTGAGCACCATTCGCTCCTCGATGACCGACTGGTCCCGGTGGAGGGCGTCCAGCGCGCCCTCCACCTGGTCGGTGGTGATCTCGGTGAGGAAGCCGACCCGGCCCACGTTCACCCCCAGCACCGACGCCCCGTCCTTGGCGGCGATCCGCGCCCCGCGCAGAAACGTGCCATCGCCGCCGAAGGTCATGACCACCCCCGGGTGGCCCGCGGCCATGGCCTCTTCCTGGCCGCCGCGCCGCGGCACCCCCGCCTGCCATACGTCGAGGTCGGCGCAGACGACACCGTGCACGGCACACCACTCCCGCGCGGTCCGCGCCGCCGCGACGGCGACCGGACGGCCCTGGTGAACGACGAGGCCGAGCCGGGTCAGAGGCATCGCCTTCCACCGTAGTCCGCGCCGGTCCGTCCCGCAGATCGCGCCGGCCCCCGGCGCCGGGGGCGCGGGTCAGTCGGCGAGTCGGCGGCTGATGACCAGGCGCTGGATCTGGTTGGTGCCCTCGAATATCTGCATGATCTTGGCCTCGCGCATATAGCGCTCGACGGGGTAGTCGCGGGTGTATCCGTAGCCGCCGAAGACCTGGACCGCGTCGGTGGTGACCTTCATGGCGGCGTCGGTGGCGATGAGCTTGGCCACGCTGGCCTGCCGGCTGTACGGGCGCCCCGCGTCGCGGCGGCGGGCGGCGTCGAGGTAGGTGGCGCGGGCGGAGTCGACGGCGGCGGCCATGTCCGCCAGCAGGAAGCCGAGCCCCTGGTGGTCGATGATCTTGCGGCCGAACGCGGTGCGTTCATGGGCGTAGGCGACGGCGGCATCCAGGGCGGCCTGGGCCAGTCCGGTGGCGCAGGCGGCGATGCCCAGCCGGCCGGAGTCCAGGGCGCTGAAGGCGATCTGCAGCCCTTGCCCTTCCCGTCCGATGAGCCGGTCCGGGTCGAGCAGGGCGTTGTCCCAGAAGGCGGCCGTGGTGGGGATGGCGTGCAGGCCCATCTTCTCCTCGGGCCGGCCGAAGGTGAGGCCGTCGGTGTGGCCGGGGGCGAGAAAGCAGGAGATGCCGTCGCTGCCGGGTGAGGTGCGGGCGAAGAGGGCGTAGAACCCGGCTTCGCCGCCGTGGGTGATCCATGCCTTGGCGCCGTTGATCCGGTAGCCGTCGGTGTCCTTGTCGGCCCGGCAGGTCAGGGCCGCGGCGTCCGATCCTGCCTGCGGTTCGGAGAGGCTGTATCCGCCGATGAGGCGGCCGCTGAGGATGTCGTCCGCCCAGCGGCCGCGCTGGGCGTCGGTGCCGAAGGTCAGGAGGGGGAAGGCGGCGAGGGTGTGGACGCTCATCGCGACCGCGACGGCCGCCCAGCGCGCGGCCAGTTCCTCCAGAGCCTGGAGATAGACCTCATAGGGCTGCTCACCCCCGCCATACTGCTCCGGGTAGGGCAGGCCCAGCAGGCCCGCCTCGCCGAGCAGGGCGAACAGGCCCTCGGGGTAGGTCTCGGCGCGTTCGTGTCCGTCGACGCGGGGGGAGAGTTCCTTGTCGGCGATGTCACGGACGAGGTCCAGCAGGTCCTCGGCCTCCCGGGTGGGCAGCAGGCGGTCGACGGTCATGACGATGCTCCTGGGCGCGTACGGGTGGGCGGGCGG
>NZ_MUNE01000601.1 GCF_002154605.1 Streptomyces milbemycinicus
CGCGGCGGGCGAGCTGCGGACCGTCGTGACGGCCGCGGACGCCAGGGCGCACAAGGCCCGGATCGCCGAGCTTGCGCGGCGCAGCGGCCAGGTGGGGCCCGCATTGGAGAAGGCGCTCGGTCAGGTGCGGTCGGCGGTGGCGGTCGCGGTCACCGGAGTGACGCTCTCGGGCACGTTGGCGGCGGCCGGCTGAGGAGCGGTGGCGAGCGACGCCGACGGAGCAGGGGGGTAGACGGGGAGTGGGCGGCAGGGGAGCAGGGTGCCCGGGAGAGGGGGCGGCCCGGCCTTGGCGCCGGGCGCGGCGGGCACCGCCGGTCGCCCTGCCCCCTCAGGCATCCCGCAGCAGCACGGCCAGGTCGTGGTCGAGGTCCAGCCGCGCGCTCTCGCTGCCCTCGGGCACCAGGGCGTACGACCGGTCGAGGAAGAGCTGGAGATCGTCGGTGTCGAACTGGACCATGGCCATGCCCTCCGGGGCGTGGAACTCCAGAACGGTGCGGTGCGGGCCGCACGGCCACACCAGCACATCCCCGCTGCCCGCCGGGCCCCGCAGCCCGGCCGTCAGCAGCTCGCGCCCGAAGGTCCACTCCACGGCCTCCCCGTCCAGGGACGCGGTGGGCGGGAAGGAGACGCGCACGGCGAACGGGTCCTCGCGTTCGTAGCGCAGGCATGCGGGGATGGCGCGTGCCTCGGGCGTCGACGCGATGAGGCGGGCCTGGACGGCTTGATCGATGACGGTGGTGGTCACAACGCCTGCTCCTTGCGGCTCGGTGCGGGTCCTTGCCTCTCTACGTCTTTAAGACGTACGGGCTACGACCCCAGTGCACCCGCTGCGGACGTGACGTGTGTCACGACCATATTTTCGGGTGGAGATGCGACATTTAGGCTTGCGGAATCCACGCAAAGTCTCAGGTGCCGTGCTGAGCTGTTACAAAACAGCGGCTGCGGCGCGGCATCACCTCAGGGGTTGTTCCACCATGACCGAAGGTCCCGCATCGCTGGACGCGGATACCTACATCCGGCTCCACCAAGACCACCATCCACACCTCGTCGGCTACGCCCGCACCCTCATCGGCACCCCATGGCCGGCCGAGGACGCCGTCGCCGAGGCGTACTTTCTCGTGTGGCGGCGGTTGCGGTCCGGTGAGGCCGTCGGTGATGTTCCGGCCGCCCTGAAGGCCACCGTGCGTGACCTTGCCATGTCCGCCGCAAGCCGCGACCGGGCGCAGCGCGTCTCCTACGTCGACCTGCTCGCGCGCGTCATCGAGGATCTGCCGCAGCGTTGGGTGAAGGCGCTGTGGCAGGCGGAAGCGGAGCAGCAGCCGCCGGTGGCGGAGGTGGGCCGCCGGGCGGCGGCGGGTACGAGCCCCGCCGCCGCGCTGGAGCGGGCCCGGGACGGTATGCGCCAGCACTTCCTACGGGCCCAGCCGGGCGGCCCGGCCGACCCGGCCTGTGGGTGGTGCTGGGAGCGGCTGCCCGAGCACGTACGGGGCGCGGACTCGCCGACCCAGGCGGAGCAGGTCGCGATCCATGTGGCCGGCTGTGCGGACTGCCGGACGCGGGTGGAGCAGCTGATGGCGGCCGACGCGCGGCTGTCCGCGCTGGTGGGTCCTGCCCTGATGGTTCTCCTGTCCCGGGGGACCGCCGATTATCTGGTGCCGCTGGCCCGCGCGGGCGGCGCGGTGGCCGCCCTGTCCTCCCTGCCGTCGGGTGGCGCCCACGAGGGCCCGGCGGCCGACACGGTGAAGCTCCCGGCCCGGACGTCCGAGGACCGCCCCCCGCGCCACCGGGCGCGGCGACGGGCGGGCCGGGCCGGCCGGCCGGTCGCGGTCATGGCCGGAGCCGGTGCGCTGGCCCTCGCGGGGGCGGCGGTCGCGGCCGGGCTGGTGCTCACGGGCGGCGACTCGTCCGGACCTGAGCAGGGCACGGCGGCCTCTCAGCCCTCGTCCGAGTCGTCCCCGGGAGCGACCTCGTCGCCGTGGGGGCAGGAGTCGGCACGGTCGGACGCGGCGGGACACGGGGCCCCGGGCGACGCCTCCTCCGGGCGCTCCACCAAGGGCGCTCCCTCCGGCGCCGCCGCCGACCAGTCGCCGGGGCGGTCGCCGTCCTCGTCCACGGCACCCTCGTCGGCGTCGTCCGCCCCCGGCACGTCTGGCGCGTCGAAGAGCACATCTGCCTCCGAGACGCCGTCCACGGCGAAGACCCCCACCCGGGCCCCGGCCACGCGGCAGCCGACCCCGACGCGGACGCAGAGCGCCACGCCCAAGCCGACCCAGAGCCAGGACCAGACCGCGACCGCGACTCCCGAGCCGACCACGTCAACGACCGAGCCGCCCGCCGCGGAGCCGAGCAAATCGACGAAGCCGACCGAGCCGGCCAAGCCGACCAAGGCGACGGACGAGCCCCCGGCGCCCGGCCGTAGCGGGGGAGACGGCTGGGACAACGGCTAGGGTCGGCTGCCGCAGGGGCCGGATCCGTCGCAGTACGGGGTGTTCGCGCTCGTCCCGCATCCGCACAGCGTCGCGCGGGTCTCCTGGCGGGGCCCGGTCGCGGTCTCGACCCGGAGGTCGCCGCGGACGAGGATCTGGCCCGAGTCCGTACGGGCGACCGCCGTGGGGCGGACGGGATTTTCGGTCTGGCCGTTGGCCATCCGGTAGCGGAGGGCGCCGGAGGTGCACCGCCGGACGATCTCCATGGCCGGATAGGAAGGCCCAACCGGTCCCGCGATTCGACGTCCCGCGCCACTCGTCCGTGGACGGCGTCCCACCAATGGGCTAGCTTCCGGCGCCATGACGGAGAAGAAGACCACCAAGGGGCTCACAGGACTCAAGGGGCTTACGGGGACGCTGAGACGCGCGGCAGCGGCCGGGCTGTGCGGCGCGGCGCTCGTATCGGCCGTTGCCGCCGCGCCGGCGCAGGCCCGACAAGAGCGCGCGGAGGGCCTGTCGGGCGCGACGTGGCGGCTGAAGGCCAGCGGCAGCGACGCCCGGTTCCGCGGGCTCGCCGCCGTCAGTCGTACGACGGCGTGGGTGGCGGGTTCGAAGGGGACCGTGCTGCGTACGCACGACGGCGGGCGCAGTTGGCGCAACGTGTCGCCCCCTGGTGCGGAGGGGCTGGAGTTCCGGGACATCGAGGCATTCGACGCGCGGCGCGCGGTGGTGCTGGCGATCGGCGAGGGCGAGGCGTCCCGGGTCTTCCGTACGGACGACGCCGGCGCGACCTGGACGGAGAGCTTCCGCAACACCGATCCGCACGCCTTCTACGACTGCCTGACCTTCTTCGACGCGCGCAACGGCATCGCGCTCAGCGACCCGGTCGACGGCAAGTACCGCGTCCTGGCGACCGGCGACGGCGGCCGCAGCTGGCGGGTGCTGCCCTCGGACGGGATGCCCGCCGCGCAGCCGGGCGAGGCGGCGTTCGCAGCCGGCGGGCAGTGCCTGGTCAGTGCCGGGCGCCGGGACGCGTGGTTCGCCACCGGGGGCGCGGCCACCGCGCGCGTGTTCCACTCCGCCGACCGCGGCCGCACCTGGACGGTGGCCGACGCACCGCTCCCGGCGGGCGACCCGGCGCGCGGCGTCTTCGCGCTCGCCTTCCGCGACGCCCGCACCGGCCTGGCCGTCGGCGGCGACTACCGCGCCGGGCAGCCGTCCCCGAAGGCGGCGGCCGTTACGGCGGACGGCGGGGCGGTCTGGACGGTGGCCGACGCGCCGCCGCCCGCGTACCGCTCGGGCGTCACCTGGCTGCCGTACAGCCGCGGCACCGCCCTCGCGGTCGGCCCGACGGGTACGGATGTGACGACCGACGGCGGCCGCACCTGGCGCACGGTGGACCAGGGTTCGTACGACACCGTCGACTGCGCCCCGGACCTGGGCTGCTGGGCGGCGGGCGAGCAGGGCCGCGTCGCCCGTCTGGAGCCGGCCAGGAGGTAGGTCCGGTCAGGGGCAAGTCCGGTCAGAGGACAAGTCCGGTCGGGAGGTCGGCCCGGCCGGGGGCGGATCAGGACGGCGGCTGTTGGCGGTGGGCCGCGAGCTCGGGAGAGGTCTTCGTGGCCAGGAATTCGGTGATCCGGTATTCGCACAGGCCCGCGACGGAGAACGGGTCGGTCGCCACCAGCCGTTCGATCCTGGCGCGGTCGTCGCCGACCGCCAGGATGATCCCGCCGTCCCGCGGGAGCTTGCGGCCGGAGGCGATGATGTCGCCGGACGCGTAGAGCCCCTGCAACCACGTCACGTGGTCGGGGAGCGCCGCGTCGATGCGATCGAGGGGCGCGGTGTAGGTCAGCTCCAATACGAACATGATCGCGAGGCTAGTAGCGTAGGGCGCACCATGACCAGCACATCCGACCCGGGGCCCACCGCTGAGCCCACCTACGAGCTCCCGCCCGGCTGGCCGACGACCGAGGCCGAGGCGGCCGCCGTCCAGGAGCGGCTGCGCGGCTCCGTCCTGGTGGGCGGCGACCTGCCCGCGCCGGGCAGCGGCGCGGGCGCCGTCGTGGGCGTGGACGTCGCGTACGACGACGAGCGGGGCGTGGTCGCGGCGGCCGCCGTCGCGCTCGACCCGCGCGGCCTCGTGGTCGTGGGGGAGGCCACGGCGGTCGGCCCGGTCACCTTCCCGTATGTGCCGGGCCTGTTGGCGTTCCGCGAGATTCCGGCCGTCCTCGACGCGCTGGGCACCCTGGACCGCCTCGGGCACCGCCCCGACGTCGTGGTCTGCGACGGCTACGGCCTCGCCCACCCGCGCCGCTTCGGGCTGGCCAGCCATCTGGGGGTGCTCACCGGGCTGCCCACCATCGGCGTGGCCAAGAACCCCTTCACCTTCGCCCACGACGCCCCCGGCCCGCGTCGCGGTCAGTGGTCACCGCTCCTGGACGGGGCGGAAGAGGTGGGGCGCGCGCTGCGCACCCAGGACGGCGTGAAGCCGGTCTTCGTCTCCGTCGGCCACCGGGTGACCCTCGCGGACGCCTGCGCGTACGCGCTGCACCTGGCCCGCGACTACCGACTGCCGGAGACGACGCGGCGGGCCGACGCGCTGTGCCGCCGGGCGCTGGCGGGGGCGTGAGGCGTACCCACAAGGCGCGTAAGCCGCGCCCGCCAGGCACGTAAGCCCGCGCCCGCCAGGCGCACGCGCCATCCGCGCGCGCGACCCCCGTACGCGCGCGGCGCCGCTCAGCCGGCCGTCCGCCGTGTCTCCGCGTGGAAGCAGCCGAACTCGACGGCGCGTACGTGCACCGCGGCCACCTCCGGATTCCGGTAGACCTCCGCCAGCCCCTCCTCGATCGTCATATCCCCGCCGTTCAGCAGCAGCCCGCTGAGGATGGAGCCCTCGGCGGTGTACGCCCGCAGCACCCTCCGCTCGCCCCGCATGGCGTCCGGGTAGCCGCCGCCCGGCCAGCCGCCGCAGTCCTCGGTGTGGATGAAGACCGGGCCCATCTCGCTGTACGGGCCGGGCGTGGCGCCGGTCTCGAGCGCCCAGCGGCGCAGCGGGGCGTATGAGACGAGCGCGATCGTCTCGCCCGGCCGGCTGCGGCCCAGGCAGCAGCGCAGCGGGTTGTCGCCCTCCTCGTCGACCACCATGCGCGGCGGGTTGCCCGCGTCGTCGCTGATCCGCAGCTGCTTCAGTACCTCGGGCGCGATGGCCCGGATCTCGTAGTTCTTGGTCATGCCGTCCATGCTGGTCGCGGAGGCCGCCCGATGCTGGCGGGATTCGGACGGCGCGCTGAACGGACGCCGACGGGTCCGGGGGCTTGACACCGTGTTGGCGCTCCGTCAGATTCAGCGCAAACATGGGACGTCCGACGTCCTGAATGACTGAAATATTCGTACGATCGTCAGAAGGCCAGGTTCTCCATGAGTCTGCCGACCCCGCTCACCGGTGTCGTCCCGCCCCTGTGCACCCCGCTCACCCCCACCGGCGAGGTCGACACCCGCTCCCTCACCGCGCTCGCCGAGCGGCTGATCGGTGCCGGGGTCAGCGGCCTGTTCGTCCTCGGGTCCAGCGGCGAGGCCGCCTATCTGAGCGACCGTCGGCGGCGCGTCGTCCTGGAGACCGTGACCGAGGCCGCGGCCGGGCGGGTGCCGGTGCTCGCCGGGGTGATCGACATGACCACCGAGCGGGTGCTCGACCACGCCCGTACGGCGGTGGAGTCGGGTGTGGACGGGCTCGTCGCCACCGCCCCCTTCTACACCCGGACCCACCCGGTGGAGATCGCCGACCACTTCCGGCGCATCCGCGGCGGCGCCGGTCTGCCGCTGTTCGCGTACGACATCCCGGCCTCCGTCCACACCAAGCTCACCCCGGCCACCGTCCTCCCGCTCGCCGCCGAAGGCACGCTGGCCGGGCTCAAGGACAGCAGCGGGGACGACGGCGCGCTGCGCCGCCTCCTGGTCGAGGTGCGCCGGCGCGGGCTGCACACCTCCTTCTCGGTGCTCACCGGCTCCGAGCTGGCCGTGGACGGCGCCTTGCTGGCGGGGGTGCACGGCGTGGTCCCGGGCCTGGGGAACGTCGACCCGGAGGGCTACGTACGGCTGTACCAGCATGCGCGGGCGGGCCGCTGGGAGCGGGCGGCGGCCGAGCAGGACCGGCTGGTCGCCCTCTTCGCCATCACCGACGTCGGCGACCCGGCCGCCATGGGGGGCAGCTCCTCCGCGCTCGGCGCCTTCAAGGCCGCCCTGCATCTGCTGGGCGTGATCGACTGCCCGGCCACCACCCCTCCCCAGGTGCCGCTGGGCGACGCCGCTGTGAAGTCAGTCCGTCAACTTCTGGAATATGGAGGACTCTTGCCGTGACCACACCCCTGCCCTGGTACCGGGAAGTCTCCCTCCGGCAGTGGAAGGCGATGTTCGCCGCCTGGATCGGCTATCTGCTCGACGGTTTCGACTTTGTCCTGATCACGCTGGTCCTGACGGAGATAGCCGACGAGTTCGACCTCAGCGACGCCTCGGCGGCCTCCCTGGTCTCCGGGGCGTTCATCACCCGCTGGCTGGGCGGTGCGCTGCTCGGTGCGCTGGGCGACCGCTACGGGCGCAAACCCGCCATGATCGTCAGCATTCTGCTCTACTCGCTGGGCACGTTCGCCTGCGGCTTCGCATGGGACTACTTCAGCCTGTTCACCGCCCGGCTGCTGATCGGCATGGGGATGGCGGGGGAGTACAGCGCGAGCGCGACCTATGCCCTGGAGAGCTGGCCGGCCCGGCTGCGCAACCGCGCCTCCGGTTTTCTGATCTCCGGGTTCGCGGGCGGCTCGATCATCGCCGCCGAGCTCTACAAGTGGGTCGTGCCCCACTGGGGCTGGCGCTGGCTGTTCTGGATCGGGGTGCTGCCCGTGTTCGTGGCCCTGTGGGTGCGGCGCGCGCTCCCGGAGAGCGGGGACTGGAGCGAGGCGACCGGCAGCGGACCGCGCCCGAACCCGTTCCGGCCGCTGTTCGCCGGGCGCCGCCGGGCCTCGCTGAACACGGGGCTGGCGGTGGCCGCGAGCGTCGCGCTGTTCTGCGTCTTCACCCCGGTGGGCGAGGGGATGGTGTGGCCGCTGGCGCTGGTGGCGGCGGGCTGTCTGTTCGCCTTCGCCGCGCAGCTCGGCGGGCGGCGGCGCTGGGTGCTGTACATGGCGCTGATGTGCACCGTGTTCTGCGCGTTCCTCTACAGCTGGCCCATCCAGGCGCTGCTGCCCACCTATCTGAAGAAGGAGCTGGGCTACGATCCGGGCGAGGTCGCGGACATGATGTTCTACGCCGGGTTCGGGACCATGGCCGGCTGCTGGCTCGCCGGGTTCATGGGCGACTGGCTGGGCACCCGCCGCGCGTACGCCTTGACCCTCCTGGCCTCGCTGGCCTTCGTCTTCCCGGTGTTCGCGGTGCAGAACAGCCTGGTCGGGCTCGGGGTGCTGCTCTTCTTCCTGCTCGCCCTCAGCCAGGGGATCTCCGGGATCCTGCCCAAGTACATCGCGAGCCACTTCCCGACCGAGACCCGGGCCGCGTCCCTCGGCTTCGTCTACAACTCCGGGGCGCTCGGCGGCGCGGTCGCGCCGGTGCTGGGCGCCCACCTGGCGGAGGGCATGTCCCTCGGACGGGCGCTGGCGGTGCTCACCTTCGGGCTCACTCTGGTGGTGATCGTGCTGGTCGGTGGCAATGTTCCCCAGCGTCTCGCCCGGCTCACCGACCCGGACGCACCCGATGACCACCTCGTGCCCGAGCGGCCGTTGTCGGCGTCTGCCGCTAGCGTGGAGAGGGCCGGCTGAGGGACCGGCGGCCCGCGCCCCGTCCGGCTCGGGCGGTCAAATGCCTGGTGAGCGAGGTGTTTTGAGCGCCCGCCCGGTTATCCACAGGCTCGCCGTGGGGGCTTGTGGAATGCCGGGCGCATTCTTAGCATCAGCGGTGTTACAGCAGTGGTGTCATAAGGTTTGGGGACGGCATGGCGGCGACAGAGCACGGCCCGTTGGCAGGGGTGCGCGTGGTGGAGCTCGCGGGGATCGGGCCGGGGCCGTTCGCCGCCATGCTCCTCGCCGACCTCGGCGCCGACGTCGTCCGCGTCGACCGGCCGGGCGGCACGGGCGGGCTGAAGGTCGACCCGGCGTACGACCTGTCCAACCGCAATAAGCGCTCGGTGCTGCTCGACCTGAAGACCGAGCCGGGCCAGGCGGCCGTGCTCGACCTCGTGGAGCGCGCCGACGTCCTCATC